>NZ_CP108352.1:2103645-2404166 GCF_036237275.1 Streptomyces sp. NBC_01353
CGGTGCCCTCGGTGGCACAGGCACTTCCCGGCCAAACGGACACACGCGCACAGGAGTTCACCACCTCCTTCGAAGCCGACGAAAATCAACCCACCTGGCGCAACACGGTGGAGGTCGGAGCGGACGGCGCCAAACGGACATCAGGGGTCGACGGCGGCTTCGCGAGCGGGATACCGGGCAATGTCACCGACAGGGTGACGGAGCTGCGGGCCAGCGGCGAGAACGCGGGCGCGGGCGAGACCAAGGAGAACCTGGTCGACCTTCAGCCCGGCACGAAATGGCTGGTTTTCGAGCCGACCGCCTGGATCGAGTTCGACCTCGACGAGCCGGTCAAGGTGGTGACCTACGCGCTGACTTCGGCGAACGACGCCGCCGAGCGCGACCCCCGCGACTGGACGCTCCAGGGCTCGGCGGACGGCAAGGAGTGGAAGGTCCTCGACACCCGGGAGGGCCAGACCTTCGCCAAGCGCTTCGAGACGAGGACGTACGACCTCGCCAACGACACGGCGTACGCCCACTACCGCCTGGAGGTCACGAAGAACGGCGGCGCGGGACTCACCCAACTGGCGGACGTTCAGTTCTCGAACGGGGACACCTCGACCCCCGTCCCCGAGGAGATGCGCAGCCAGGTCGACCGAGGCCCCGGCGGCTCCCCCACCGCCAAGGCCAACGCCGGCTTCACCGGCAAGCGGGCGCTGCGCTACGCCGGCACGCACAAGGCAGACGGCCGGGCGTACTCGTACAACAAGATCTTCGACGTGGACACCCGGATCGCCCGGGACACCGAGCTGTCGTACCGGGTCTTCCCGTCCCTGCCGGAGACGGACCTCAACTACCCCGCCACGAACGTGTCGGTGGACCTGGCCTTCACCGACGGCACCTATCTGAGTGATCTGCGGGCCGTCGACTCCCACGGCGGGCTCCTGACCCCGCAGGGTCAGGGCGCCGCCAAGCGGCTCTACGTCAACCAGTGGAACCAGGTGAGCTCCCGGATCGGCGCGGTCGCGGCCGGCAGGACCGTCGACCGGATCCTGGTCGCGTACGACTCCCCCAAGGGGCCGGCGAAGTTCCAGGGCTGGATCGACGACGTCGCTCTGAAGGCGAAGGCCCCCGAGAAGCGTCTCGACCGGCTCTCGGACTACGCCTCCACGACCCGCGGCACGAACTCCAGCGGTTCGTTCTCGCGCGGCAACACCTTCCCCGCGACCGCTGTCCCGCATGGCTTCAACTTCTGGACGCCGGTGACCAACGCGGCCTCCAAGAGTTGGCTGTACGAGTACGCGCGCGCCAACAACGCGGACAACCTGCCCGCCGTGCAGGCGTTCGCCGTCAGTCATGAGCCGAGTCCCTGGATGGGCGACCGGCAGACCTTCCAGGTGATGCCCTCGGCGGCGGCCGGCACTCCGGCGACGGACCGGGTCGGGCGCGCCCTGGCCTTCCGCCACGAGAAGGAGACGGCGAAGCCGCACCTGTACGGCGTCACCTTCGAGAACGGCCTGAAGGCAGAGATCACCCCCACGGATCACGCGGCGATGATGCGCTTCACCTATCCGGGTGAGGACGCGAGCGTCGTCTTCGACAACGTCACCGAGGAGGGCGGGCTGACCCTCGACCCGGCGACGAGCTCCTTCACCGGCTTCTCCGACGTCAAGAGCGGGCTTTCGACCGGCGCCAGCAGGATGTTCGTGTACGGCGTCTTCGACGCGCCGGTCACCGGCTCCGCGGCGCAGGGCGTGAAGGGCCACCTCCGCTTCGACGCGGGCGCCGACCGCACGATCACCCTCCGGATCGCGACCTCGCTGATCTCCGTGGACCAGGCGAAGGCCAACCTCGCCGGCGAGATCCGCGAGGGCACCCGCTTCGAGCAGGTCAGGGGCCGGGCGCAGGACGCCTGGGACCGGATCCTGGAGCGGGTGGAGGTCGAGGGCGCGACCTACGACCAGCTGGTGACGCTCTACTCCAGCCTCTACCGGCTCTACCTCTACCCCAACTCCGGTTTCGAGAAGGTCGGCGGGAAGAACCAGTACGCCAGCCCGTTCTCCCCCATGACGGGCCCGGACACCCCGACCCGCACCGGAGCGAAGATCGTCGACGGGGAGGTGTACGTCAACAACGGCTTCTGGGACACCTATCGCACGACGTGGCCTGCGTACTCCTTCCTCACCCCGAACAAGGCCGGTGAGCTGGTCGACGGCTTCGTGCAGCAGTACAAGGACGGCGGCTGGATCTCCCGCTGGTCCTCCCCCGGCTACGCCGACCTGATGACCGGCACCTCCTCGGACGTGGCGTTCGCCGACGCGTTCGTCAAGGGCGTGGACTTCGACGCCGAGGCGGCGTACGAGGCGGCGCTCAAGAACGCGACGGTCGTGCCGCCGAGCCGGGGCGTGGGCCGCAAGGGCATGGAGACCTCTCCCTTCCTCGGCTATGCGTCGACCGAGACCCACGAGGGCCTGTCCTGGTCGCTGGAGGGCTATCTCAACGACTACGGCATCGCGAAGATGGCGCAGGCGCTGCACAAGAAGACGGGCAAGAAGCGGTACCAGGAGGAGGCGACGTACTTCCTCTCCCGCGCCCAGAGCTACGTCTCCCTCTTCGACTCCCAGGCCGGCTTCTTCCAGGGCCGTGACCTGAAGGGCGACTGGCGGGTGCCCTCGGCGCAGTACGACCCGCGGATCTGGGGGTACGACTACACCGAGACCAACGGCTGGGGCTACGCCTTCACGGCCCCGCAGGACTCGCGCGGCCTCGCCCGGTTGTACGGCGGCCGCAAGGGCCTCGGGCAGAAGCTGGACACGTACTTCTCCACTCCGGAGACCGCGAGCCCCGAGTTCGTCGGCTCGTACGGCAGCGTCATCCACGAGATGACCGAGGCCCGGGACGTCCGGATGGGCATGTACGGGCACTCCAACCAGGTCGCCCACCACGTCCCGTACATGTACAACGCGGCCGGGCAGCCCTGGAAGACGCAGGAGAAGGTCCGCGAGGTGCTGTCCCGGCTGTACACCGGCAGCGAGATCGGGCAGGGCTACCACGGTGACGAGGACAACGGCGAGCAGTCCGCCTGGTATCTCTTCTCCGCGCTCGGCTTCTATCCGCTGGTGATGGGCAGCGGGGAGTACGCGATCGGCTCGCCGCTGTTCAGCAAGGTGACGGTCCGTATGGACAACGGCCGCAAGCTGGTCGTCGAGGCGCCGCGCAACAGCGCGAAGAACATGTACGTCCAGGGTGTGAAGGTCGACGGCCGGCAGTGGAACTCCACCGCGCTGCCGCACGAGCTGCTCGCCAAGGGCGGCACGCTGACGTTCGAGATGGGTCCGAGGCCCTCGGCGTGGGGCACGGGCGCGAACGCGGGCCCGGTCTCGGTCACCCCGGAGGGCAAGGCTCCCTCGCCTCGCACGGACGCGATCACCGGCGTCGGGCCGCTCTTCGACAACACCTCGGCCACGGAAGGCGCCGTCGCCACCGTGGACCTGCCGGTGGCGAAGCCGGTCCGGGCCGTCCAGTACACGCTGACCACGTCCGTACGGGACAAGGCGCCGGCCGGCTGGGTCCTCCAGGGCTCGACCGACGGCACCACCTGGAAGGACCTGGACCGGCGCGCGGGCGAGTCGTTCGCCTGGGACCGGCAGACCCGGGTCTTCTCGGTCGCCGCATCGGGCTCGTACGCGAAGTACCGGCTCGTGGCCGCCGCACCGGGCACGCTCGCGGAGGTCGAACTGCTCGGTTAGCCGAGGCGTGAACGCGAGAGGGCCGCACTCCCCGTGAGGGGGGTGCGGCCCTTCGCTGCTACCGGATCCTTCAGCCGCGGATCAGGTTGCGCAGCACGTACTGCATGATGCCGCCGTTGCGGTAGTAGTCCGCCTCACCGGGGGTGTCGATGCGGACGACCGCGTCGAACTCGACACCGGTGTCGGTGGTGACCTTGACCGTGCGCGGGGTGACGCCGTTGTTGAGCTCCTCGACGCCGGTGAAGGAGAAGGTCTCCTCGCCGGTCAGGCCGAGGGACTGGGCCGAGGCGCCCTCCGGGAACTGGAGCGGCAGGACGCCCATGCCGATGAGGTTCGAGCGGTGGATGCGCTCGTACGACTCGGCGATGACGGCCTTGACGCCGAGCAGCGCGGTGCCCTTGGCGGCCCAGTCACGGGACGAGCCGGAGCCGTACTCCTTGCCCGCCAGGATCGCGAGCGGGGTGCCCTGCTCGATGTAGTTGCGCGAGGCGTCGTAGATGAACGACACCGGGCCGTCTGCCTGGGTGAAGTCGCGGGTGTAGCCGCCCTCGGTACCCGGCGCGATCTGGTTGCGCAGGCGGATGTTGGCGAACGTGCCGCGGATCATGACCTCGTGGTTGCCTCGGCGCGAGCCGTAGGAGTTGAAGTCACGACGCTCCACACCGTGCTCGGTGAGGTACTTGCCGGCCGGGGTGTCGGCCTTGATGGCGCCGGCCGGGGAGATGTGGTCGGTGGTGACCGAGTCGCCCAGCTTGGCCAGGACGCGCGCGCCGACGATGTCGGTGACCGGGGTGGTCTCCATCGTCATGCCCTCGAAGTAAGGGGGCTTGCGGACGTAGGTGGACTCGGCGTCCCACTCGAACGTGTTGCCGGTCGGGATCGGCAGCGCCTGCCACTGGGCGTCGCCCGCGAAGACGTCCTGGTAGGACTTGTTGAACATGTCCTCGCCGATGGCGTTGGCGACGACGTCGTTCACCTCGGCCTCGGAGGGCCAGATGTCCGCCAGGTAGACCGGCTTGCCCTCGGTGTCGATGCCGAGCGCGTCCTTGGTGATGTCCACCTTCATGGAACCCGCGATGGCGTACGCGACGACCAGCGGCGGGGAGGCCAGGTAGTTCATCTTGACGTCGGGGTTGATACGGCCCTCGAAGTTCCGGTTGCCGGAGAGGACCGAGGTGACCGCGAGGTCGTGCTCGTTGACGGCCTTGGAGACCTCCTCCGGCAGCGGGCCGGAGTTGCCGATGCAGGTGGTGCAGCCGTAGCCGACGAGGTTGAAGCCGACCTTGTCGAGGTACGGGGTCAGGCCCGCCTTGTCGAAGTAGTCGGTGACGACC
Source organism: Streptomyces sp. NBC_01353 (assembly GCF_036237275.1). Lineage (GTDB taxonomy): Bacteria > Actinomycetota > Actinomycetes > Streptomycetales > Streptomycetaceae > Streptomyces. The sequence continues at coordinate 2,108,708 of NZ_CP108352.1, forward strand.
TTCGAGCCCGGGGCGAGGGTGGTCTTGACCCACGGCTTGCGGGTCAGGCCCTTCTCCACGGCCTTCTTCGCGACGAGCGCGGCGGCGACCATGACGTACGGGTTCGAGGTGTTGGTGCAGGAGGTGATCGCGGCGACGGTGACGGCGCCGTGGTCGATCTCGTAGGTCGAGCCGTCGGGGGCCGTGACGGTGACCGGCTTCGACGGGGCGCCGTTGGGGTGGTTCGCCGGGGCGTCGGAGGCCGGGAAGGACTCCTTGCCCGCCTCGTCCACGTCGTCCACGTAATTGCGGACGTCCAGGGCGAACTGCTGGGCGGCGTTGGCCAGGACGATGCGGTCCTGCGGGCGCTTCGGGCCGGCGATGGAGGGGACGACCGTGGAGAGGTCGAGCTCCAGCTTCTCGGAGAAGTCGGGCTCGGCGGACGGGTCCAGCCAGAGGCCCTGCTCCTTGGCGTACGCCTCGACGAGCGCGACCTGCTGCTCGGAGCGGCCGGTGAGCTTGAGGTACTTCAGGGTCTCGCCGTCGATCGGGAAGATCGCGGCGGTGGAGCCGAACTCCGGCGACATGTTGCCGATGGTGGCGCGGTTGGCGAGGGAGGTGGCGGCGACGCCCTCACCGTAGAACTCGACGAACTTGCCGACGACGCCGTGCTTGCGCAGCATCTCGGTGATCGTGAGGACGAGGTCGGTGGCGGTGGTGCCGGCCGGGAGCTCGCCGGTCAGCTTGAAGCCGACGACGCGCGGGATCAGCATGGAGACCGGCTGACCGAGCATGGCGGCCTCGGCCTCGATGCCGCCGACGCCCCAGCCCAGCACACCGAGGCCGTTGACCATGGTGGTGTGCGAGTCGGTGCCGACGAGGGTGTCGGGGTACGCCTGGCCGTTGCGGACCATGACCGTACGGGCCAGGTGCTCGATGTTCACCTGGTGGACGATGCCGGTGCCGGGCGGGACGACCTTGAAGTCGTCGAAGGCGGTCTGGCCCCAGCGCAGGAACTGGTAGCGCTCCTTGTTGCGGCCGTACTCCAGCTCGACGTTCTGGCCGAAGGCTTCCTTCGTGCCGAACTTGTCGGCGATGACGGAGTGGTCGATGACCAGCTCGGCCGGGGAGAGCGGGTTGACCTTCGCCGGGTCGCCGCCGAGCTCCTTGACGGCCTCACGCATGGTGGCGAGGTCGACGACACAGGGAACGCCGGTGAAGTCCTGCATGATCACGCGGGCCGGCGTGAACTGGATCTCCTGGCTCGGCTGGGCCTGCGAGTCCCAGCCGCCGATGGCCCGGATGTGGTCGGCGGTGATGTTCGCGCCGTCCTCGGTGCGGAGCAGGTTCTCCAGAAGCACCTTCAGGCTGTAGGGAAGGCGCGCGGAGCCCTCGACCTTGTCCAGCTTGAAGATCTCGTACGACTCGTCGCCCACGCGCAGCGTGCTGCGGGCGTCGAAGCTGTTCGCCGACACGACAGTCTCCTTCATCAATGTGCGCGTATTACCGCCATGCTGCCGCCACGACTCCTCGCCGATCCGCTAAGGTAAGGCTTAGTTAGGTAACCCTTACCGGGTGGGCGGCCGCGGTGCGCCGTAAGCAGTTATCTCGATGTCGAGATAACTCTAGTGCATCACCGCGGCCCGGTCATGCCCGGCATGGCTGTGACGGGCATCATCCTGATGTCCGTCCGGTCAGCCGAGCCACACCCCGGTCGCGGCCGTTGTCCGGACATAGTCGGCGAAGTCGCGCGGTTCGCGGCCGAGCGCGCGCCGGACACCGTCGCCGAGTCGGGCGAAGCGGCCTTCCCTGATCCAGCCGTAGAGCATGTTCAGCAGCTCCACGTGCTCCTCCGACACTCCCTGCCGCGCACCGTACGCCGCGAAGTCGGCCGGCGAGACGGCGCGGTGGGCGATGTCGCGGCCCGTGGCGCGGGCGATCTCGTCGACCGCCTCGGCCATGCTCAGCAGCCGCGGCCCGGACAGCGCGTACGACTGCTCGTCGTGGCCGTCCTCGGTCAGGGCCGCCACGGCGACATCGGCGATGTCCTCGACGTCGAGCCACGGCTCGAGGCCCTCGCCGGTCGAACTCACGACGTCACCGTCGAGGATCTGCCGGAGGAAGAAGGGGTCCTCGCTGAAGTTCTGCGAGAACCAGGCGGGCTTCAGGATCGTCCACCGCGCGCCGGACTCACGCACGGCGCGCTCACAGGGGAGCTTCTCCTCCCCTTCCGGCGCCACCCAGTCGCTGTGGGAGAGAAGCACCAGGCGCTCGACGCCCATGGAGGCGGCGAGCTTGGCGAAGGCGCGCATCGACGTCCCGGCGTCGGCCCGCTGCGAGTCGACCAGGTAGGCCGCGCCGACGCCGGCGAGGACCGGCTCCCAGGTGCTCTCATCGGTCCAGTCGAAGCGGATCGGCCCCTTGCGGGAGACGGCGCGGACCTCGTGACCGCGCTGCCGGAGGCGGTTGGCGACACGGCTTCCCGTCTTGCCCGTGCTGCCGAGGACCAGGATCGGCTTCGTGGAGTTCGTCGTCGTGTTCGTCGTTGCGCTCGTCGTCTTGATCGTCATGGGAGCAGTCAAACCGTCGACCGGTGAGGCGTGGAATGGTCTGCCCGCTCATTTCGATGTCTCAGCGTCTAACCTTGCCGCATGGATGCGTTGGCGAGTCTGCTGTACGAAGTGCGAAGCGACGGAGCCCTGTTCAGCCGGAACGTGCTGACGCCGCCGTGGTCGATCCGGTTCGCGGACCGCAGACCGATCACCCTGGTCACGATGTTGCGCGGCTCGGGCTGGGTCCTCCCCGGCGACGGCTCCGGCGACGCCACGCCCGACGCCTCGCCGGACACCGCGTCCGTCGCGCTCGGGCAGGGCGATGTGGCCATCGTCGTCGGACCGGAACCGTTCTCCTTCGCCGACACCGCCGACTCGAAGACGCCGCCGTTGTACGTCCTGGCAGGTCCCGACCGGTGCACCACGGCCGACGGCGAGGAGATCAGTGAGGACATCGTCCTGGGGATGCGCACCTGCGGGAACAGTCTGGACGGCCCGACGGTGCTGCTCACCGGCAGCTACCAGGTCGGCGGCCGGGTCTCGGAACGGCTCCTGAGCGCGCTTCCCCGGGTGCTCGTGGTGCGCAACGACGGGCGGCCCGGCCCGATCCTGGACCTCACCGCCGCGGAGGTCTCCCGGGACGAACCGGGACAGCAGGCCGTCCTCGACCGGCTCCTCGACCTGTTGCTGCTGTCGACACTGCGGGAGTGGTTCACCCGTCCGGAGGCCGATCCGCCCGGGTGGTACCGCGCACTCGGCGACCCCGTCGCCGGCCGGGCGCTGCGCCTGATCCACGACCGTCCCGCACGTCCCTGGACCGTGACGGCGCTCGCCGACGAGACCGGCGTGTCGCGAGCGACCTTCGCCCGTCGCTTCAGCGATCTGGTCGGCGAGCCGCCCATGGCCTATCTGACGGGCTGGCGGCTCGCCCTCGCCGCCGATCTGCTGGCGCGCACCGAGGCCACGGTGGAGTCGATCGCCCGACAGGTCGGCTACGGCAGCGCCTTCGGGCTGAGCGTGGCCTTCCATCGCGTGTACGGAACCCGCCCCACCCAGCACCGCTCGGCCGCCCGCGCGGCGGGGTAGGGCCTTACCGGCTCCTGGGGCGGGACGAAGCACGCGGGCGGAGCAGGGCCGGGATCGTCAGACCGCCCGGTTCGGGGTCGGGGAGTGCCGGGTCGAGACGGGCGACCAGGGTCGTGACGGCGGTCTCCGCGATCGCCTCCGGCCGCAGCGTCACGGTGGTCACCGGCGGGTCGGTCTCGGCGTAGGCCGGGTCCTCACTGGCGCAGACGAGGAGCAGGTCGTCGGGGATCCGCAGGCCGTGGCGGGCCGCCGCCGTGTGGACCTGGCGGCCGCCGGGGTCGTAGACGGAGTGGACGGCGTCGCAGGCGCGGTCGGCGAAGGCCCGGTCGAAGGCGTGGCCGGGCGCGTCGTCCGGGTCGAAGGCGATCACCAGCGGGGCGTGGCCGTGCTCCCTGCACCACTGTTCGTAGGCCCGGGTCACCGCGCCGGTGTAGTACTCGCGGCCGAACCCGGCGTGCAGCGCGATCCGGCGCGCACCGGCCGCCGCCAGGTGGTCGAGGACCTCGCGGGTGGTCACGGTGTGGTCGTTGTCGACCCAGATGTCGTCGGGGCGCGGGTCGGCGGGGCGGCCGTCGAAGACCACGGGGATGCCCCGGGCCCGCAGGGCGCGCAGGACCGGATCGCCGTCGGGGCTGTCGAGCAGGAGCATTCCGTCGACGGTCAGGGTGTGCCACAGGGTCTCGCCGCCGCGCGCCGCGGGGAGGACCGTCAGGGCGTAGCCATGGGCGTGCGCGGTGGCGGTGGCGACGGTCAACAGACGGGAGAAGTAGGGGACTTCGAGGTAGTTCCAGGGCGCGCCCGCGAAGGTGGTGACGGCGAGGCCGAGCGTTCCGGTACGGGTGAGGGGCGTCCGGCGCGATCCGTAGCCGAGGGCCGCCGCGACCTCGCGGACCCGGCGACGCGTGGACTCACCGAGCCGGCCCGTCCCGTTGAGGGCGTGGGACACCGTGGCGGTGGACACCTCCGCCGCGCGGGCGATGTCGGTGAGGGTGGGCCCTGGCATGCGCGCCATCGTACGGATTTCGCGGTCCGGGGAGGGTACTGGTTACGACGTTAATCAGCGAACGTCCGGCCACAGCCAAAGTTTGGAGTGGTCATGACTTCTTCCCTGAGTCGGCGCACCGTTCTCGCCGCCGCCGGTGCGGCGGGTCTCGTCGGGGTGGCCGCCGGTCCCGCTGCGGCGGGCTCGCGCCCCCGGTCCGCGTCCCTGGTCGTGCACAACGCGCGGGTGTTCACCGGCCTGCCCGGCGCCCGCCCCGTCGAGGCCGTGGCCGTCGGGCGCGACGGCCGGATCCTGGCCACCGGGCGGGGCAACGAGCTGCGGCGGCTCGTCGGCCGGGACACCGAGGTCGTCGACGCGCGCGGGGCGACCGTGATGAGCGGGATCCACGACGGTCACGTCCATCCCCTGGGCGCGGGCAGCCGCTCGCTGCGGCCCTCCCTCGAAGGCGCGGAGACGACGAAGGAGGAGCTCCTCGCGATCCTGGCCGGCTTCCTGAAGGACACCCCGGGCCAGGAGCCTGACGGCTGGCTGGTCGTGGAGGACTGGAATCCGGTCGGTCTGCTGCCGCAGGGCACCCTCCCCCACCACTCCCTGCTGGACGCCCTGCCGACCCGTCGCCCGGTCGCCCTGGTCGGCGGCGACGGCCACAACATCTGGGTCAACGCCCGCGCTCTGGAGATCGCCGGCATCACGGCCGCCACTCCCGACCCGGTGGGCGGGAAGATCGTGAAGGGGGCTGACGGCAGGCCGACCGGGGTGCTCAAGGACGACGCCCAGCCGCTGGTGACCCGGCACATCCCGGAGCCGAGCGAGGCCGAGCTGGTCGAGGCGTGCGCCCGGGTGCTCGGACGTGCGGCGGCCTCCGGGGTCACCACGATGATGGACGCCTGGGTCGGGCGCGGTGAGCTGAGCACGTATCAGGCCCTGTCTGCGGCCGGGAAGCTGCCGCAGCGGATCGTCCCGGCGATCCGGATCGACTCGGAGCAGGCGAAGGACCCGGCGGCCGCCCTTGCGTACGCCCGGGCGCTGCGCCTGGAGTTCGAGGGCGTGCGGGGGCTGCGCTTCGGGATGATCAAGGTATTCCTGGACGGGGTGATCGAGTACCCGGCACAGACGGCGGCGCTGCTCGAGCCGTATCTGGACGGCGAGGGACGACCTACCACCAATCGGGGCGAACTATACGTTTCCGGGCAGGATTACGGACGGCTGACGGCCGCGTTCAACCGGGCCGGGTGGCAGCTGCACGCCCATGGCCTCGGCGACCGCGCCGTGCGTACGGCGCTCGACGGTTACGCGTACGCCCGCCGCGCCACCGGGCTGCGTGACGCGCGCAACGCCGTCGCGCACCTTCAACTGGTGGACCCGGCCGATCTGCGGCGCTTCGCCGAACTGGGCGTGGCGGCCTGTATGCAGCTGCAGTGGGCGGCCCAGGACACCTGGACGATGGAGGCGCTCCTGCCGTACATCGGGCCCGAGCGGCACCGATGGATGTACCCGGCGCGCTCGCTGGAGCGCCATGGCGCCCGGCTCTCGGGCGGCTCGGACTGGCCGGTGGACGCGCTCCAGGTGTGGAACCAGATCCGGACGGCGATCGACCGGCAGGGGGCGCACGGCGAGGGCCCGCTCCACCGGGAGCTGGAGGGCCTGAGCCGTACCTCGGCGCTGCGGATGCACACGTACGGCACGGCCTGGCAGCTGCGCATGGACGGGGAGACCGGGACGATCCGGGAGGGGCGGGCCGCCGATCTGGTGGTTCTCGACCGGGATGTAACAGAATGTCCCGTCGCGGACATCAGCGACACCGCGGTGCGACTCACCCTGGTCGGGGGCCGCGTGGTGCACGACGCCGACTCGACCTCGGGCCGTACGGCGTCCGCAGGGCTGGCCCGTGCGGTGTCGGCGCCACGGCCTTCGGCGTACGCCGCGGTGCACGGCGGCCGCCACCGGGCGTGCGGCTGCGGCACGAACTGACAGACCCATCCCAGCCCCCGTACGGCCGCGGAGGAATTGCCGGGGCGGTGCGGGGGGTCGAGGATCGAACCATGTTCAGCGGCGCGCATGTGATTCTCTACACCCCGGACGCGGAGGCCGACCGGATCTTCGTCAAGGACGTCCTGGGCTTCGACCATGTCGACGCGGGTGGTGGCTGGCTCATCTTCCGGCTGCCATCGGCGGAGCTCGCGGTCCACCCCACGGCGGACGAGCCGAAACACGAGTTCTACCTGATGTGCGAGGACATCACCGGAACGCTGACCACCCTGGAGGACCGCGGGGTGCAGGTCTCACGGCCCATCAGCGACCAGGGCTGGGGACTGCTCGCCGCCGTACGGATGCCGAGCGGGGCCGAACTGCCGCTCTATGAACCGCGTCACCCCACTGCGCACAGTACGTCACCCTGACGGCCCGCCCCTCGCAAGTCCCATCTCATATCTGAGATAACGTGACGGCATGGCAGACGACTACCTCGTACGCATCGGCAAGCTCATCCGTGACGCCCGCCAGCACCGCGGCTGGACCCAGACGCAGCTCGCGGAGGCCCTGGCCACCAGCCAGAGCGCGGTCAACCGGATCGAACGCGGCAACCAGAACATCAGCCTTGAGATGATCGCACGCATCGGCGAAGCGCTCGACAGCGAGATCGTGTCTCTGGGTTACGCCGGCCCCATGCATCTGCGGGTCGTCGGCCGCCGCCGGCTCTCCGGCGCCATCGACGTCAAGACGAGCAAGAACGCCTGTGTCGCGCTGCTCTGCGCCTCGCTCCTCAACAAGGGCCGCACGGTCCTGCGCCGGGTCGCCCGCATCGAGGAGGTCTTCCGCCTCCTGGAGGTCCTGAACTCCATCGGGGTGCGCACCCGCTGGGTCAACGACGGCGTCGACCTGGAGATCGTGCCGCCTGCCGAGCTGGACATGGACTCGATCGACGCCGAGGCCGCGATCCGCACGCGCTCCATCATCATGTTCCTCGGCCCGCTGCTGCACCGCCTCGACCGCTTCAAGCTGCCCTACGCGGGCGGCTGCGACCTCGGTACGCGCACCATCGAGCCGCACATGATCGCGCTGCGCCGCTTCGGTCTGGACATCACCGCCACCGAGGGCCTCTACCACGCGGTGGTCGAGTCGTCCGTCGTCCCCGACCGCCCTATCGTGCTGACCGAGCGCGGCGACACGGTCACCGAGAACGCCCTCCTGGCCGCCGCCCGGCACGACGGCGTGACCGTCATCCGCAACGCCTCCTCCAACTACATGGTCCAGGACCTGTGCTTCTTCCTGGAGGCGCTGGGCGTCAAGGTCGAGGGCATCGGCACGACCACGCTGACCGTGCACGGCGTGCCGCACATCGACGTGGATGTGGACTACTCCCCCTCCGAGGACCCGGTCGAGGCGATGAGCCTGCTGGCCGCGGCCGTGGTGACCGAGTCGGAGCTGACGATCCGCCGCGTGCCGATCGAGTTCATGGAGATCGAGCTCGCGGTCCTGGAGGAGATGGGCCTCGACCACGACCGCTCGCCGGAGTACGCGGCGGACAACGGCCGTACGCGACTGGTCGACCTGACGGTCCGGCCCTCCAAGCTGGAGGCGCCGATCGACAAGATCCACCCGATGCCGTTCCCCGGCCTCAACATCGACAACGTGCCGTTCTTCGCGGCCATCGCGGCGACGGCCCAGGGCAAGACCCTGATCCACGACTGGGTCTACGACAACCGCGCGATCTACCTCACCGACCTCAACCGCCTCGGCGGCCGCCTCCAACTCCTGGACCCCCACCGTGTCCTGGTCGAGGGCCCGACCCGCTGGCGCGCCGCCGAGATGATGTGCCCGCCGGCCCTGCGCCCGGCGGTGGTCGTCCTCCTGGCGATGATGGCGGCGGAGGGCACGTCGGTCCTGCGGAACGTGTACGTCATCAACCGGGGCTACGAGGAGCTCGCGGAGCGCCTGAACTCGGTGGGCGCACAGATCGAGATCTTCCGGGACATCTAGCGGTATCCGACCGGTTTCCGCCGGATACCGGTCGATCCCTCGGGGCGGCGGATCAGCCGACCCCGGGGGGTCCCATCCCTCCCTTGAGGCGTTCGATGTCCGAGGCGCGGACCTGGATCACGAAGAGGGCGATGAAGAACGCCACGATGGCGAACGCCGCCGCCGTGATGAAGCCGGACGAGACGCCGGACGTCAGGACCTCGTCGGCATAGGGCGGGGGCAGCTGACCGGTTCTGGCGAACTCGGCCTTCTCCAGGGGGCCCGCCTGGGAGAGGAAGATCGGTATCTGAACCTGCGCCTCGTTGCGGCTGGCCGTGCCGAAGACGGTCACCAGGATCGAGAGGCCGAGCGAACCGCCCACCTGCTGGGTGGCGTTGAGCAGTCCGGACGCGGCGCCCGCCTCCCGCTGCTCGACGTTGGACAGCGCCATGATGGTCAGCGAGACGAACATCAGGCCCATGCCCATGCCGAAGACGAGGATCGGGCCGAGGATGCTGCCCAGGTAGGTGGAGTCGACGTTGGTCAGGGTCAGCCAGGAGAGGCCGGCCGCCGACAGGAGCGAACCGACCACCATGAAGGGTTTCGGCCCGAACTTGGGCAGCAGTTGGGAAGCGAGCCCGGCACCGACCGCGATGATCGCGCTGACGGGCAGGAACGCGAGGCCGGTCTTCAACGGGCTGAAGTGCAGGACGCCCTGCACCCAGAGCGTCAGGAAGAAGAACATCCCGAAGATCGCCGCGGCCAGGCAGAGCATGATGGCGTACGTGCCCGCCCGGTTGCGGTCGGCGAACATGTGGAGCGGAGTGATCGGCTGCCGGGAGCGGCGCTCCACCAGGATGAACAGGAGCAGCAGGACGACCGCCGCGCCGAACGAGGCGAGCGTCCACGGGTCGCGCCAGCCCTCCTGAGAAGCGCGGATGAATCCGTACACCAGCGCCACCATGCCGAGGGTGGAGGTGAACGCTCCGGTGAAGTCGAAGTGGCCGGGGTGCCGCTCGGACTCCTTGATGTGGCGGGGCGTGAGGAACGCGATGAGCAGCGCGATGGGCACGTTGACGAAGAAGATCCAGCGCCAGTCGAGCCATTCGACGAGCAGTCCGCCGGCGACGAGCCCGATCGCACCGCCGCCCGCGGAGACGGCGGCGAACACGCCGAACGCCCGGTTGCGTTCCGGGCCTTCTTCGAAGTTCGTGGTGATCAGGGAGAGCGAGGTCGGGGAGGCGATGGCTCCGCCGACGCCCTGGAGCGCCCGGGCGGCGAGGAGTTGCCAGTCGTTCTGGGCCAGCCCGCAGAGCAGCGAGGCGAATCCGAAGAGCAGGATGCCGAACATGAAGACACGGCGGCGGCCGAGGATGTCGCCGGCTCGTCCGCCGAGGAGCAGCAGTCCGCCGAAGGTCAGCGTGTAGGCGTTGACGACCCACGACAGGCTGGTCGTGGAGAAATCCAGCGAGCTCTGGATGTGCGGCAACGCGATGTTGACGATCGTGATGTCGAGCACGACCATCAGCTGGCAGGAGGCGATCACGAACAGGGCGATGCCCTTGCCGTCACCGCCCTTCCTGGGCGCTGCGGTCTCCGCCGGAGTCGTCGGCTTCGGGGTACTCATGGCGCATCGCGCCCCTCGCCTGGTGTGGGGGAGCCGTGGGCCGGTCAGTCCACCCTTTCGACATTAAGCCCGGGTCCGGAGGCTGACCAGTTGATCAAGCCCCGCCCGCGGAGGCTTCCGCGACGAAGGCGCGCAGCTCCTTCGCCGGCCGTTCGGGCTGGTCCTCGGCGACGAGCGTCCTGCTGTCCTCGATCTCGACGAGCCGCCCCCGCGGCAGGAGTTCGGCGAGCCGCCGGCCGTGCTCGCGCGGCATCATCAGGTCGTCGACGGCCCAGACGACGAGCGCGGGGCGGTCGAACGTCCGCAGCCCCTCGGCGGCCCGGAGGAGTTCGTCCTTGCGCACGGCGAGGCAATAGCGGCGGAAGTCGTTGCGGATCGCGGGGTCGGTGCGCAGCGGCCGCGGCCAGCCGTCGGCGATGCCCGCGGGCACGGGCCGCCTGGTCAGCGCCCCGAGACCGACGGGCAGCCGGCGCAGCGGCTTCAGGCCGAGGACACGGGCCATCAGGAGGACTCCGCCCGGGATGCGACAGGCCAGGTCCAGCATCTTGCCGGGCGTACCGGGCGGGTAGTTGTCGAAGGCCCCTGCGGTCAGCTCGATCTCCGGCACAGGTACCCCTGTTCGCCCGGGCCTACTCCAGTACCGCGAAGCCGTCCAGCTCCACCTGGGCCTGATCGTCCCACAGCCGTACGACTCCGATCACGGCCATCGCGGGATAGTCGCGGCCCGCCAACCTCCGCCAGATCGCGCCGAGTTCATGGGCGTGGGCGCGGTAGGCGGCGACATCCGTGGCGTAGACGGTGACGCGGGCGAGATCGCGGGCGGTGCCGCCTGCGTGGCGCAGGGCGGCGAGGAGGTTGGTGAGCGCGGTCTCGAACTGCTCGGGCAGGGTCTCCCCCACCACCTTGCCGTCGCGGTCGAGGCTGGTCTGTCCGGCGAGGAAGACCAGCCGCGTGCCGGTGGCGGTCACGGCGTGGGAGAAGCCGGTGGGCGGGGACAGTTCGGCGGGGTTGTGCCGGTGCAGGCTCATCAGGACGGCTCCTTCGGCGACTCGGCGGTGGCGGCGGGCCCCGCGGGCGGCCGGGTCGCGGTGGCGGCGGGCTCGGCGTGCGGCCCCTCGGCGGCAAGCTCCGTGGGCGGCCGGGTGGCGGTGGCGGCGGGCCCCGCGTGCGGACGGGTGGCGGCAGGCTCGACGCGCGGCCCCTCGGCGGCAGGCTCCGCGTGCGACCCGGGCGCCACGGGAGGCTCCCCGTTCCGCCCGGCGGTGGCACGCTCCAGCGGTGCGGTGGCCGCCTCGGCCTCGGCGTACAGCTCCTTGGCGATGATCGTGCGCTGGACCTCGGTCGCTCCTTCGTAGATGCGCGGTGCACGCACCTCCCGGTAGAGGTGTTCCAGCAGATGGCCGCGTTGCAGCGCCCGCGCCCCGTGGAGCTGGACGGCGGCATCGACCACGTACTGCGCGGTCTCGGTGGCCAGCAGTTTCGCCATTGCCGAGCGCCGGGGCACGTCGGCCGCGCCCGCGTCGTACGCCGCTGCCGCCGCGTAGACGAGCAGGCGGGCGGCCTCCGTACGGGTGGCCATCTCGGCGACCTGGTGGGAGACGGCCTGGAGGTCCCGGAGGACGCCGCCGAAGGCGGGCCGGGCGGCGGTGTGGGCGAGGGTGGCGTCGAGGGCGGCCTGGGCCATGCCGACGGCGAAGGCGCCGACGCTGGGGCGGAAGCGATTGAGGGTGGTCATGGCGACCCGGAAGCCCCGGTCGGTCTCGCCGAGGACGTCCGCGGGGCCGACCGGAACGCCGTCGAAGACGAGGGAGCCGATGGCGTGCGGGGCGAGCATGTCGAGGGGCGTGCCGGAGAGGCCGGGGCGGTCGACGGGGACGAGGAAGGCGGTGACGCCGCGGGCTCCGGCGCCCTGGGTCGTCCGGGCGAAGACGGTGGCGAAGTCGGCCTCGGGGGCGTTGGAGATCCAGCGCTTCTCGCCGTGGAGGCGCCAGCCGCCCGCGCCGTCGGGCCGCGCCTCCAGGGAGAGCGCGGCGGCGTCGGAGCCGGCGTCGGGCTCGCTGAGCGCGAAGGCCGCGACGGCGCGTCCCGTGACGATCTCGGGGAGCCAGCGGGCCCGCTGCTCGGGCGTGCCGAAGGCGGCGACGGGGTGGCCGCCGAGGCCCTGGAGGGCGAGGGCGGTCTCGGCCTCCGTACAGGAGTGGGCGAGGGATTCCCGCAGCAGGCAGAGGTCGAGGGCGCCTGCCTCGAAGAGCCCGGCGAGGAGGCCGAGCTCGCCGAGGGCGGCGACGAGGGGGCGGTTGACCCGGCCCGGCTCGCCCTTCTCGGCGAGCGGCCGCAGGTGCTCGGCCGCGAGGGCGCGGAGCTCGGCACACCGGGCGGTCTGGCGTGGATCGAGTGAGAATACGGACATTCGGACCCCTGTCTCCGTCTGGCTCGCTCGCCTGCATCAGTTCTATCGCGCACCGTTGACTGTCGTCACCATCACGATACGCTCGATGGGCGACCCCACCACGACAAGGGGACGAACTCATGGAGCTGACCCCCTCGGCCCACCACGACACGTTCGCGCGCGACCATCTGCCGCCCGCGGACGCCTGGCCCCATCTGCTCTTCGATCTGCCGGAACTGGCCTACGCGGAGCGCCTCAACTGCGGGGCGGAGCTGCTCGACCGCACGGTGGAACGATTCGGCACCGAGCGTCCGGCATTCCGGGACGGCAACGGTAATGTCTGGACATATGGACAGCTGCGCGATCGGGTGAACCGGATCGCGCACGTCCTGACCTCCGATCTCGGCATCCGGCCCGGCAACCGGGTGCTCCTGCGCGGCCCCACCACCCCTTGGCTGGCCGCCTGCTGGCTCGCGGTGATGAAGGCGGGCGCGGTCGCCGTCACCGTCCTGGCCCAGCAGCGCGCCCAGGAACTGGCCGTGATGTGCGAGATGGCCCGTTGCACCCACGCCCTGTGCGACATCAGGAGCGTCGACGACCTGGTGAAGGCCGAGGTCCCAGGGCTGCGGATCACCGCCTTCGGCGGGGACTCCCCGGACGATCTGTGCTCCCTCGCCATGGGCCGACCGGACAGCTACGAGGCGGTGGAGACGGCCGCCGACGACGTGGCCCTGATCGCCTTCACCTCGGGGACGACCGGTCGGCCCAAGGGGTGCATGCACTTCCATCGCGATGTCCTCGCGGTCGCCGACACCTTCTCGGCGCACGTCCTGCGCCCCGAGCCGGACGACGTCTTCGCCGGCTCGCCCCCGCTCGGCTTCACGTTCGGTCTCGGCGGGCTCGTCCTCTTCCCCCTGCGCGCCGGGGCCAGCGCACTGCTGCTCGAGCAGGCGGGCCCCAAGCAGCTGCTGCAGGCGATCGCGGACCACGAGGTGTCGGTGCTGTTCACGGCGCCGACCGCGTACCGGGTGATGCTGGAGGAGATCGACCGGCACGGCGAGCACGACTTCGCCCCGCTGCGGTCGCTGCGGCGGTGCGTGTCGGCGGGCGAGAACCTGCCGGCCGCGACCTGGGACGCCTGGCACCGGCGTACCGGCCTGAAGCTCATCAACGGCATCGGAGCGACCGAACTGCTCCATATCTTCATCTCGGCCGCCGACGGCGACATTCGCCCCGGCATGACCGGACGGCCGGTGCCCGGCTGGCAGGCGCGGGTGGTCGACCGGGCCGGCATGGAGGTCCCCGACGGCGAGGAGGGCCTGCTCGCGGTGCGCGGGCCGGTCGGCTGCCGGTATCTGTCGGACCCGCGGCAGAGCGAGTACGTCCACGACGGCTGGAACGTCACGGGCGACACCTACGTCCGCGACACGGAGGGCTACTTCCGCTATGTGGCCCGCGCCGACGACATGATCATCTCGGCCGGTTTCAACATCGCGGGCCCCCAGGTCGAGGAGGCGCTGCTCGCCCACCCGGACGTGGTCGAGGCGGCGGTGGTGGGGCAGCCGGACGAGCTGCGCGGCCAGATCGTGGTGGCGTACGCGGTCGTACGGGACGGGGTGCCGCGCGACGCGGACACGGCCGGGGCGCTGCGGGCGTTCGTACGGGCCCGGCTGGTGCCGTACAAGAGTCCCCGCAAGATCGTCTTCCTGGACGCGCTGCCACGGACGGCGACGGGGAAGCTGCAGCGATTCCGGCTGCGCGCGGGGCCCGAGGACACCCCCTAGAGTGATCACGTGGCCGAGCAGCACACCCCCCGTTCCCTGATCGTCTCGCTGTACGGCGCGTACGGCCGTGGCCTCGCGCCGGGCGAGGAGCCGTTGCCCGTGGCCGAGCTGATCCGCCTCCTGGCGGTGCTCGGCGTGGACGCGCCCTCGGTGCGGTCGTCGGTGTCCCGGCTGAAACGGCGGGGCCTACTGCTGCCGCGCCGGACGGCGGACGGAGCAGCCGGATACGCCCTCTCGGACGACGCGCGCCAGCTTCTGGACGACGGCGACCGCCGGATCTACACCCGTACGGAGCCCCAGCTGTCCGACGGCTGGGTCCTCGCCGTCTTCACGGTCCCGGAGGCCGAGCGCCACAAGCGTCATCTGCTGCGCTCACGGCTGGCGCGGCTGGGCTTCGGGACGGCGGCCCCGGGCGTCTGGATCGCCCCTGCGCGGCTGTACGAGGAGACCCGCCACACCCTGGAGCGCCTGGAGCTCTCCGCGTACGTGGACCTCTTCCGGGGCGAGCACCTGGGCTACGCGGCGACGGCGGAGGCGGTGGGCCGCTGGTGGGACCTGCCGTCGATCGCCAAGCTCCACGAGGAGTTCCTCGCGGCCCACGAGCCGGTGCTGCGGGCCTGGACGTCCTCCCCGGGCTCGGCGGAGGACGCCTACCGGGACTACCTCTTCGCCCTGGACTCCTGGCGCCGCCTGCCGTACGCGGACCCGGTCCTCCCGGCCGAACTCCTACCGCAGGACTGGCCCGGCGCCCGCTCGGCGGAGGTCTTCGCGGCGCTGCACGAAAGGCTCCGGGACCGGGGCGCGGAGTTCGTGCAACCGGACGGGGACGCGGACGGTCGTACCGGCGCCTGAGCGCATGGTCGGTTTCGGTGCTCCGGGCTCGGCCCGGAGTGCACCATCTCGCGGTGGTGGCCGAGTCGGACCCCGCCTGACGGTCGTCAGAGCGTGAGTCTCGGCTTCGGCGCGTCCGTGCGGCCCGTCGGGGGTTTGCGGCTGCCGGCGCCGTACGGGGGTGGCCAGGGGGCCGCCGGGCCCTGGTAGTTCTGGTCGGCGGCCGCGTGGAGGGTCCAGTGGGGGTCGTAGAGGTGCGGGCGGGCCAGAGCACACAGGTCGGCACGGCCGGCCAGGAGGAGGGAGTTCACGTCGTCCCAGGAGGAGATCGCGCCGACCGCGATCACCGGGACGGCCAGCGCGTTGCGGATCCGGTCGGCGTACGGGGTCTGGTACGAGCGGCCGTACTCGGGGCGCTCGTCGGGGACCACCTGGCCGGTGGAGACGTCGAGCGCGTCGGCGCCGTGGGCGGCGAAGGCGCGGGCGATCTCGATCGCGTCCTCGGCCGTCGTGCCCCCTTCCGCCCAGTCGGTGGCGGAGATACGGACGGTCATCGGCCGGTCCTCGGGCCACGCCTCGCGGACGGCGTCGAAGACTTCGAGCGGGAAGCGCAGCCGGTTCACGAGCGCCCCGCCGTAGGCGTCGTCGCGCCGGTTGGTCAGCGGGGAGAGGAAGCCGGATAGCAGATAGCCGTGCGCGCAATGCAGTTCGAGCAGGTCGAAGCCGGAGCGGGCGGCCCGGCGGGCGGCGGCCACGAACTCCTCGCGTACGGCGGTCATCCCGGCCCGGTCCAGGGCGTGCGGGATCTGGTTGACGCCGGGCCGGTACGGAAGGGGTGAGGCGGCGCTCAGGGGCCAGTTCCCCTCGGGCAGCGGCTGGTCCATGCCCTCCCACATCCTGCGGGTGGAGCCCTTGCGGCCGGAGTGGCCGAGCTGGACGCCGATCGCGGTGCCGGGCGACCGGGCGTGGACGAAGGCGGTGATCCTGCTCCAGGCCGCCTCCTGCTCGTCGTTCCAGAGGCCGGTGCAGCCGGGGGTGATCCGGCCCTCGGGGCTGACGCAGACCATCTCGGTCATGACGAGCCCGGCACCGCCGAGCGCCCGCGCGCCGAGGTGGACGAGGTGGAAGTCGCCGGGGAGGCCGTCCTCGGCGACGTACATGTCCATCGGGGAGACGACGACCCGGTTGCGGAGGGTCAGCCCGCGCAGCCGGAGCGGGGTGAACATCGGCGGGGTGTCGGGCGGGCAGCCGAAGTCGCGCTCGACGGAGCCGGTGAAGGCGGGGTCGCGCAGCCGCAGGTTGTCGTGGGTGACGCGGCGGCTGCGGGTGAGGAGGTTGAAGGCGAACTGCCGGGACGGCTGGTCGAGGTAGCCGTCGAGCTCCTCGAACCAGCGCAGGCTGGCGGCCGCCGCGCGCTGGGTGGATTCGACGACGGGCCGCCGTTCCGTCTCGTACGCGGCGAGCGCCTCGGCCAGGGTGGGCTGTTCCTCGACGCAGGCGGCGAGCGCCAGGGCGTCCTCGACGGCGAGCTTGGTGCCGGAGCCGATGGAGAAGTGCGCGGTGTGGGCGGCGTCGCCGAGGAGGACTGTGTTGCCGTGCGACCAGCGTTCGTTGACGACGGTACGGAACGCGGTCCAGGAGGAGTTGTTGGAGCGCAGGGCACGGCCGCCGAGCGCCTCGGCGAAGAGCTTGGCGCAGCGGGCGGTGGATTCCGCCTCGTCGAGCTCGTCGAAGCCCGCGGCCTGCCACACCTCCTCGCGCATCTCCACGATGACGGTGGAGGAGTCGGCGGAGAAGGGGTAGCCGTGGAGCTGCATCACGCCGTACTCGGTCTCGGCGATCTCGAAGCGGAAGGCGTCGAAGGCGAAGTCGGCGGCGAGCCAGATGTACCGGCAGCGGTGGGTGGTGAGCGTGGGCCGGAAGACGTCCGCGTGGGCGTCGCGGGTGCGGCTGTGGACGCCGTCGGCCGCGACGACCAGGTCGTGCGTGGCGGCGAGGACGGCGGCCGGCGGGGCCTCGGTGCGGAAGCGGAGCCGTACGCCGAGCTCGGCGCAGCGGGCGTGCAGGATCTCCAGGAGCCGGCGGCGGCCGAGGGCGGCGAAGCCGTGGCCCGTGGAGGTGAGGAGGTGTCCGCGGTGGGCGATGTGGATGTCGTCCCAGCGGACGAACGCGTCCTGGAGGGCGCGGTACACGGCGGGGTCGGCGTGCTCGATCCCGCCGAGGGTCTCGTCGGAGAGGACGACGCCGAAGCCGAAGGTGTCCTCGGGGGCGTTGCGCTCCCAGACGGTGACCTCGCGCTCGGGGTCGAGCCGCTTGAGCAGCGCGGCGGCGTAGAGCCCGCCGGGTCCGCCGCCGACGACCGCGACGCGGAGCGGGGCGGGGGCGCTGGTTCCGTCCGGGTGCTCAGCCTCCGGCCGGGGGGTCTCCGGCCGCGCCGCGCCGGTGCCGCCCGGCGCGGCGCCGGCGTCTCGGGCGGGCGCCATCGTCACCGCCCCTGCCACTTCGGGGCCCGCTTCTCGGTGAACGCCGCGTGGAACTCGGCGTAGTCCTCGCCGTTCATCAGCAGTGCCTGGGTGTTGGCGTCCAGTTCGACGGAGGCCGCGAGCGGCATGTCCAGCTCGGCGGTGAGCAGGGCCTTGGTCTGGGCGTGGGCGAGGGCGGGTCCGTCGGCGAGGCGGCGGGCCAGCTCGGCGGCGCGCGCGTCGGCGCCACCGTCCTCGGTGAGCTCGCTGAGCAGGCCGATCCGCTCGGCCTCGGGCGCGCGGACCGGTTCGCCGAGCATGAGCAGCCGGGTGGCGTGGCCGAGGCCGACGACCCGGGGCAGCAGATAGGCCGCGCCCATGTCACCGCCGGAGAGTCCGACGCGGGTGAAGAGGAACGCGAAGCGTGCGCTCGGGTCGGCGATCCGGAAGTCGGCGGCGAGGGCGAGGACGGCGCCCGCCCCGGCCGCGACGCCGTGGACGGCGGCGATCACCGGGAAAGGGCACTCCCGGATCGCTCGGACGACCTGTCCGGTCATCCGGTTGAAGTCGAGCAGCTGCGCCGTGTCCATGGAGAGCGTCGCGCCGATGATCTCGTCCACGTCGCCGCCGGAGCAGAAGCCGCGGCCCTCACCGCCGAGGACGAGCGCGCGCACGGCGCGTTCCCGGGAGAGTTCGGCGAGCAGATCGCGCAGGTCGGCATAGGCGCCGAAGGTGAGCGCGTTGAGTTTCTCCGGGCGGGCGAGGGTGACGGTGGCGACGCCGTCGTCGACGGTCAGCTGCAGATGGTGCCAGCGCTCGGTGCGGGGTGCGGAGCCGATAAAGGGGCTCATACGGAACGGCCTCCCTTCCTCCTGTCCGGAGCGTATCACTGTGTTGTGACTGTCGTCACGAGCGCGCGATAGAACCGGGGCCTGGCTCGTACTGCCGAAGGTCCCCGCCGACCGGGGACCCAGGACCTCGTCGCGAGGGAGGGGGTGCCCATGGATTTCACTTTTACGGAACCACGGGTGCGCATATCCACCCAATGGGACGTATCGCTATCCGACGGCGGGGGCCATCGTCGCGACCAGGACCGCCTTGATCGTGTGCATCCGGTTCTCGGCCTCGTCGAAGACGACGGAGTACTCCGACTCGAAGACCTCGTCGGAGACCTCCAGCTCGGTCAGTCCGTGCCGGGCGTGGATGTCCCGGCCGACGGCCGTGCCCAGGTCGTGGAAGGCCGGCAGGCAGTGCAGGAACCTCACGTCCGCCTTACCCGTGGCGCGCAGGACGTCCATGGTCACGGAGTACGGAGCGAGGTGGGCGATCCGCTCGTCCCAGATCTCCTTGGGCTCACCCATCGAGACCCAGACGTCGGTGGCGACGAAGTCGGCTCCGTGGACGCCCGCGGCGACGTCCTCGGTGAGCGTGATCGTCGCGCCGCTCGTCTCGGCCACCTTCCGCGCGGCGGCGACGATCTCCGCGGCCGGCCAGTATGCCTCGGGGGCGACGATCCGCACATCCATGCCGAGGAGGGCGCCGGTGACCAGGTAGCTGTTGCCCATGTTGAAGCGGGCGTCGCCGAGGTAGGCGAACGTGACGGCGTCCAGGGGCTTTTCCGTGTGCTCGGTCATCGTCAGGACGTCGGCGAGCATCTGGGTGGGGTGCCAGTCGTCCGTCAGACCGTTGAAGACGGGGACGCCCGCATGGGCGGCGAACGCCTCGACGTGCGCCTGGCTGTCGCCGCGGTACTCGATGCCGTCGAACATCCGGCCGAGAACGCGGGCGGTGTCCTTGACCGACTCCTTGTGCCCGATCTGCGAGCCGGAGGGATCGAGGTAGGTGGTGGAGGCACCCTGATCGGCGGCGGCGACCTCGAAGGCACAGCGGGTCCGGGTCGAGGTCTTCTCGAAGATCAGGGCGATGTTCTTGCCACGCAGCCGCTGGACCTCGTTGCCCGCCTTCTTCGCCGCCTTCAGCTCGGCGGCCAGGTCGATCAGACCGCGGAACTCCTCGGCGGTGAAGTCCAGCTCCTTGAGGAAGTGGCGGCCGATGAGGTCGGTGGCCATGGGGTGCTCCTGGGGACGGTCGGATACGGCTAACGAGTCAACGCCTGGAAGTCTATACGTTGATCAGCATGTCTATACAGTGATGCGGCCCACTCGTCGCCCTGCCTACCGCTCCCCGACACATCCGGCCGGGTCGTCACACCGCGTCCCGCTCCACCGGGCAGCTCATACAGCGCGGTCCGCCCCTGCCCCGCCCCAGCTCGCTGCCCGGGATCTCGATCACCTCGATGCCCTGCTTGCGCAGATGCGTGTTGGTCGTGACGTTCCGCTCGTACGCCACGACCACGCCCGGCTCGACGGCGAGCACGTTGCAGCCGTCGTCCCACTGCTCGCGCTCCGCCGCGTGGACGTCCTGCGTCGCCGTCAGGACGCGGATGTCCTGCAGCCCGAGCGCGGCGGCGATCGCGCTGTGCATCTGCTCCGGGGGGTGGTCGGTGACCCGGAGCGACTGCCCCACGTCGCCCGGTTCGATCGTGTACGTGCGGAGCATTCCCAGCCCCGCGTACTGGGTGAAGGTGTCGTGGTCGACCATCGTCATCACCGTGTCGAGGTGCATGAACGCGCGCCGCTTCGGCATGTCCAGCGCGACGATCGTGCGGGCCGAACCGGCCGCGAACAGACCGCGCGCCAGCATCTCGACCGCCTGCGGGGTGGTGCGCTCGCTCATCCCGATGAGCACGGCGCCGTTGCCGATGACGAGCACGTCCCCGCCCTCGATCGTCGACGGATAGTCGGACTGCCCCTCCGACCAGTGATGGAAGCTGCCCGCCTCGGGACCGGTGAAGAGCGGATGGTGCTTGTAGATCGCCTCGAAGTGGACCGTCTCGCGCTGCCGGGCGGGCCAGCGCATCGCGTTGATGGAGACACCGTCGTAGATCCAGGCGGAGGTGTCCCGGGTGAAGATGTGGTTGGGCAGTGGCCTGAGGACGAAGTCGTCCAGATCCATGACGTGGAAGCGGACCGAGGTCGGCTCGCGGTGCGTGGCCAGGAACTCCCGCTTCGTCATCCCGCCGACCAGCGCCTCGACGAGTTCGGAGGCGTCGAGGGAGTCGAAGGCGGCGCGCAGATGGTCGGCGGCCAGCGGGCCGTACTCCTTCTCGTCGAAGACCCGGTCGAGGACGAGTTTGCGTGCGGCGGGCAGCTCCAGCGACTCCCGCAGGAGATCCCCGAAGAGATGGACCTCGACGCCCCGGTCGCGCAGTACGTCGGCGAATCCGTCGTGCTCCTGGCGGGCCCGGCGCACCCAGAGCACGTCGTCGAAGAGAAGAGCGTCCTTGTTGGAGGGTGTCAGCCGCTTCAGCTCCAGATCGGGCCGGTGCAGTATGACGCGGCGGAGCCGCCCGGCCTCGGAGTCGACATGGAATCCCATGCGCCCATCCTGACGGAGCCGGGCGGCTCGCGCGTGGTTCTCGGAGCGGTCGCCGGGGTCACGTCGCGTAGTACGAGACGATCACGGCGATGGCCGAGACCATCACCGCGACGAGGGTGAGGAAGACGATCCGGCCGTCGCCTCCGGAGGAGGTCGCCGGGGGCGGTTCGGGTCGCCGGGACGGCGGGGGCGGGGCGGTGGGCCGGGGCGGTGGAGGGGATGGGGGTGCGGACGTCGGTGCCGGGGCGGGGCGCGCGGCCCGGGGTTGGGACTGGGGCTGAGGTTGGGGTTGGGGTTGGGGTTGGGGCTGCGCGTACGCCTCCCTGAGGAGCGCCCGCCAGATGTCCTCGGGGAGTCCCGGCCGCTCGTCGTCCACGATCTGCCGGAACGCGGACCGCGCGGCCGGAACGGGGCTCGACCGGAGCCCGGACAGCAGCGCCACGAGCGCACCGGCCGGGACGTCACCCTCGTCGAGGAGGGGGCGGACGGCCCAACGGTGCAACGCGGCGGCGTTGGCGGCCCGTTCGGCCTCGCCGGGCTCTCCGGACTGGGTGGAGCGGGGCGTCGTCGCGAACAGCTCCTGGCCGATCACGAGGTCGCGGAACTCCCTGCGCAGCGAGTGCTTCCAGGACGGCAGACGTCGGGCGACCTCCCCCATGAGCAGGGTGGTGACGGCGTAAGGCTGGGGCCGGCGGAGCGCGTCGAGCAGTTCGCCGTCGCCCCCGGCCCGTACGCGCGCCTCCGCGTCCTCGGCGGAGGTGGCGAGCCGCCGTACGAGATCGGTCTCCACGGCCTTCCCCCGTCCCCGTGGCCGCCACTGACGCCGCTGCCCACCGCCCTCGGGCCCGCGCCAAGCGGGAGCCACGACGGGCACGTCCACCGGGTCGTGGGCGGGCGCCGGACCACGGGGGACGGGAGGCGGGGGTACGTCCCGCCGGACCCCGGGGTCGTGCGCCGCACGGCCCTCCCGCACCTCCTGGGGCCCGTACGCCTGGCGTTCGCCGCCGTACGGGAGCCGATCCGCTCGTGGCGCCCCGGGTCCGGGCTCCTCCCGGCGTCCACGGGACTCCTGGTCCGCACGGGACGCCCGCGTATCGCGGACCGCTCCGGCACCACGCGCTCCTCCGCCGCCGTCGTACGCATCCCCCACCGGCCGCGCCTCGCGGGGACGCGACATCCCCTGAGCCTCGGAGGCCCCACCTGCACTGCGCGGCCCCCCGCCGGCGTCGGCGTCCCCCGGCCACGCCTCCTCGGAGCGCGAGACGCCCCGTCCCTCGGCGGCTCCACCGGTTGCTCGCGCACCCGCGTCGCCGTCGGCGTACGCGTCCCGCGGCCACGCCACGGGGGCGCCCGAGTCATCCCGGGGCGTCTCCCCTGCGCCCGCCGGGCCCCACACCTCGCGGGGCTCGTTCCGCGCCGCGCCGCCGCGCGGCCCGCCGTCGTCGTACGCGTTCCCCGGCCCCGCCGCGCCGGAGCGCGAGTCGCCCCGGGACGTCTCCCCGGCGCCCCGGCTCCGCTCGCGCCGTGTCTCCCCCGCCCGGCGGGCCCTCACGTCGTCGAGCGCGGTGAGTGCGCGCTCCGCCGTCTCCAGCAGGGGGAGGTCGTCCGACCCCGGTACGGCGCGCAGCGCATCGGCGACCGTGGCCGCCCGGCGTTCGTCGCCCTCCGACAGGGACCAGAGGTGGTGGTGGACGAGTCGGGTCGCGATGTCCTCCGCGCGGTCGCCGAGGCGTTCGCGCGGGTCGACACGGCGGCGGTCCGTGTTCCGGCTCGCCGCGCCCGCCCACTTGCCGACGAACACGAAGCGCAGCGCGGGCAGTTCGACGGTGTCGTGGCTCGCGAAGGTCCAGCGCCGGTCGGGGAGGAGCCCGCCGAACATGCCGTGCAGCCCCCACAGCACGGGACACGCCGCGTCCCCCCGCTCGTCGAGCAGGGTGAACCTCGCTTTCGGGTTGCGCAGCAACTCCGCTGTCGTTCCCACGAGTTCGGACTCCACCCCTTGCAGGGCGATCGGCCCGGACGCCCGCTCCAGCGCCCGCGCCGGTACGACGGGGAGCGGACCGCGGACCTCGGCCAGAGGAAGCGCGGCCCCCTCCCAGTTCCAGCCGTGCAGCCCCAGACAGGTGGCGGGATCGAGCAGCTCCGCCGAGCCGACGAGCGCATGGCAGATCACGGAGGACCGTCCCCCGGGGTCCGTCCAGGGCGTACGGCGTATCAGCAGGACCCCCGCGCGCTGGTGCAGCCGGAGCAGCGCGGGCCGGGTCTCCTCGCCGCTCGCCCGCAGCAGCGCGCCGAAGATCCCGAAGAGCGTCTCCACCTCCTCGTGCGGCGCCGACCAGGCCACGGGACCGAAGCCGGTGCTGCCGGAGACGTTCTCGCTGTCCCAGCGGAAGACGATCTGGTCGACCTCGTTCTCCGACCGCGCCATCAGGCTCTCCCCTCGCTCGGTTCCGCCTCGGGAAGCAGCCCGCACATGGCGAAGATGGACAGCAGCGGTGCGAGGACCCGGCGCGACCGGGCCCCGTGGGGGAATCGGTCCCCCTTGGCCTCCCCGCCGGTCGCCGCGACGAAGTGCAGCGTGCAGCGTGCACAGTCGTCGAAGGGCTTGAGCCAGGCGGGGCTCGCGTGATGGGCCAGGAACGCGTAGGCGTCCCGGCTCTCGGCCCGCAGCGCCTCCCGGTCGAGCCGCCGGGGCAGCGCGCGGCCGAGCCAGCGGTCGACGGCCGGTTCGAAGCGCACCAGATCGGACTTGTTGACGGCGATGGTCGCCGGCGCGCCCACCAGGCCGCCGTTCTGCCGCGGGATCCGGTTGAGGACCGTCGTGAACGCCTCGTCCCCCAGATCCCGGCGCGGCAGGCCGTTCTGCTCGCGGACCGGGTCGAGCGACGGCATCCGCAGCGCCCGCAAGGGGTCCAGGACGAAGACGAAGGCGTCGACGCCCATCAGGAAGCGGGCGACCTCCCCGTCCTGGGCGAGGTCCTCACCGGCCAGGTCGAAGAAGACGACGGGCCGGGGCAGCGTGCCGCGCGCGGAGACCAGCAGCCCGTCGGCGAACCGGGCGAAGGTCTGCTGGCCCGTGCGGCCCAACTGCCGTCCCTGCTGGAGGCTCTGCACCCGCTCCCGCAGATAGGTGCGGTGCGCCTCGGGGTTGAGCGGCAGGCACTTCAGACCGTACGGCTCCAGGCCACCGAGCTCGACCTCGCCGAGCATGGCGGCGAGCAGATGGGTCTTGCCCACGGAGGAGCTGCCGACCAGGGCGATGGACAGCGGTTCGCCGTTGGTGAGGTAGGGCACGGGGAGTTCGTGCGCCTCCTCGCCCTTCCCGGCGTGCGGGCACAGGTGGTACGCCTTGCGCAGGGCGTCCTCCCGGTGCCCGGGACGGTGCTCGCCGCTGAGGTCGAGCGGTATCCGATTGCCCTTGGCGTCGATGGTGACGAGCAGGCGCTCGTCGTACTCGACGGGGACCAGGCAGTGCGGGCACATCCGTCCCCGCGTCGGCGGCGGGAGGGGCTCGGGGGCGACCGGAGGCGGCGGCGGGGTCGGGTCGGGGTCGCCGCCGCCGAAGAACCGGTCGCGCAGGGAGCGCTTCGGCGGCACCACGTCGTACGGATTGCGCGGGCCGTCGTACGAGCCGGCCTGAGTCCCGTACGTGGTGCGCGACGGGCCCTCCCCCTGGCCGGACGCCCTCGACACCTCGCGCTTGCGGGCGAGTTGGGCGTCGTACTCGGCGCGGCCCGAGCTGAGCGGATCGGCGGTGCCGACCGACGTGGCGAGCGGGTCGGGGACGTGGAGCAGCCGCATCAGTTCGACGGGGGACGGCCGGGCGGCCGCTTCCGTGGCGAACAGGCCGCTCTGTTCGAGCGCCGCGAGGCGCCGGTAGTCGCCGAGGTCCTCGGGCGTACCCTCGCCCCGGTCGGGGTGGCCGGACAGCAGGTAGTAGCCGAGCCTGGCCACCGACCACAGGTCGTCACGGGTGTCGGCCGCGCCGCGGCCCGCGCGCTGTTCGGGCGAGGCCCAGGGCGCCGCGCCGAATACCTCGCGGGATTCGCCGGTGCGCAGCGCCGCGTACGGCTCGCACAGCCGCACATGGGTGCCGTCCCAGCGGACGGTGTCGGGTGCGATCGCCCGGTGCACCAGCTCGACCTCGCTCAGGAGGCGTACCGCGAGGGCGAGTTGGGCGATGATGTGCTGCTGTTCGTCACCGCCGAGGCGGTCCCTGCACTCGGCCAGCGACGTACCGCCCGGTGTCCGGTAGAGGACGAAGGGCTCGGCGCAGTCCAGGTCGAAGCCGATCACCCGGGTGAAGACTTCGCCGAACTTCTCGGCCCCGTAACGCCGTTCGAGGGCGACGGCGGCGGATACCTCCCGTTCGAGCATCCCGTACGCCCGCGGGTCGCCCTGCGCGGAGAGCGGCAGCCGGAACTGGAGGGCCTGCCAGCCGGTGCTCAGGGTGACCTGCCGGGCGAGGACGCCGGGCCGGCCGGGGAGCCTGCGGTCCTCGCCGTAGCGGACGGAGAACCGGATCGGCTCCTCCAGATGCGTACGGAACTCCAGCTCCTCCTGCGGGCCGGGGCGTTGTGGCGCTTCCGCCTCGGTCATGATGCTCCCGCCCCTTCTTCCCTGACGATGCGGACCACGTCGCCGCGCAGCGGCACGAGACGCAGGATGCCCGCGTGGCGTCCCCCGCGTGTCCACACCACGTCCTCGACCGTGCCCCGCCAGATGTCGTCGCCGGTGGCGCCGCGGCGCATCGCCTCGGGCACGAACCGGACCTGGCGGCTGGCGGAGGGGTCGTGGGACAACAGCCGCAGATGCTCGGGGCCGCACAGCGGCACCGTACGGTCGGGGTCGTCGTCGGCCGCGAGCAGCCGGGCGACCGCGTCCGGCGCCACCCCGGTGAGCCGGGCCGCGTCGGGGCGTTCGCCCCGGTCCACGGAGCCGGGCGGCGGGGACGCGGCAACGTCGCGCTCCAGCCGGACCCGGGTCTCGTGGAGCAGCTCCGTCAGCCGGTCGTCGAGCGGCAGCCGGCCGGCGTTCCCGGGGTCGCGTTCGATCCCGGCCCAGCAGCTGTCGAGGATGCGGACGGTGCCGTCGACGAGGTCGGCGACGAGGGTGTCCACGAGAGCGGGTCCCCCGTCGCCGTAGCGGCGCTCCAACCAGGGCGGCGCGGCACCCGCGGCCCGCGGCGGAGGGGGAGGCGCCGCGGCCGGGGTGGGAGCGGGGCCGGGGAAGGCGGTGTGGCCGGGTCCCGGCGGCGGCTCGTCCGGTACGTCGGACCAGGCGTCGTCCCCCGCGCTGTCCGCCCAGTCCTGCCAGCTCCACGCCGCGGTCGCCCCGGTCACCGGGGCGTCGGCGCGCTCCTCCTTCACCCCGTTGCCCTCGACCCCGTACGCGTCCCCGGACTCGTACTCGTACGCGTCCGCGGTGGCCGCCAGTCCACGCAGCAGCCGGGCGACGGCGGACGCGCCGTCCGAGCAGTGGTGGCGCACCTCGGCGAAGAGCCAGTCGTGCACCGCGGTCGTGACGACGAGGGTGTGGATCTGCCGGACCACACGGCCTGCGCTCTCCGGGTCCACCCGGGCCCACCAGTCGTCCACGGCCCGGGTCCAGTCCCGCAGGGCGAGCGCCACGACGGCGGCGACGGCCACCGTCAGGGCCACGGCCCCCGCCCACAGCGGGAGGCCGAGGGCCTGTCCCAGGCCCGCTCCCCCGGCGCCGCCGACGAGGCCGCCGAGGAGCCGGGGCGCGGCGCCGGTGCTGCCTCCGCCGTCGAGCCGTCCGTCCGGGGAGCGGTTGGGCCTGCGTCGCAGCATCAGATGGGCGAGGGCCGCGCTCAGGACGCCGACGGCGGGGCCGAGTGCCCAACCGGCGACGGGCCAGAGCCCCGCCACGAAGGCGAGGACGGCGGTGACCGCCAAGGCGACGGTCCGTGACCCACCGGCCGTGAACGGATGCTGCGCGGCGAGGCGGTTCCTCTCCTCCCGGCCGCAGATCTCGTCGAGGCGGGCCAGCCGGGCGGCGCTGCCCGCCGGAGCGGTGCGCGCCGACAGGGCGGCGAGGCGGGCGGCGACGGAGCGCAGCGGAAGGCCGCGCCCGATCAGATCGTGGGTGTGGTCGCGCAGCGCGGGGACGATCCCCGCGCGCGAGATCTCCCGTGGCATCTCGGGCAGTTCGATGCCCCTGTCGCGCAGCTGCCCTCGGTGCTCGGCGGTGAGCCGTGTGCCGCCCGCCGCGGCGAACGCGTCGGCGACGGCGGTACGGAGGCGGGCCAGGGCGCCCGCCACCCGCTCGATGTCAGCGGGAAGGTCGAGCGTCCGGCCGGACCCGCTGAGCAGACCGGCCGGGCCCCGCACCCAGGTGTATCCCTCGACGGCGTCGTCCAGGGCCTCCTCACAGGTACGCAGCAGGATTCCGGCCCTTCCCTGGGCGGGAATCCAGTCGTGACCGGAGAGGGAGCGAGGCACGGACTCGTCCAGGAGCACGGCGAGTTCGGCGGGGACGGCCTCGGTGGGCGCGAGGGCCGGGACGTCGGGTCCGGCCAGGCCCTCGACGGCCTGCCGCCAGGAACGCGCACGGGCCTCGTCGGTGAGGTCGTGCTCCAGGACGCGCGCGGAGGGGACGGCCACGCCGCGTACGACGTCCGCGAGCGCGCGGAGCACGGCGTCGAACACCTCAGGGGTGGCCAGCACGTCGACGAGCGGGCGCAGCGCGGCGTCGTCGGAGTCGTCGAGCAGCCACAGCACTCCCGCGCCCGGCGGCCGCAGCGTCAGCGAGCGGCTCAGGCTCCGCTGCCCGGGGGCGCCGACGGCCAGGCAGACGACCCGTGCGGGGCCGTAGGACGACAGGCGCTCGTGCAGGAGTTGATGGGCGACGAGTCGGTCGGCGTCGTCGAGGACGAGGAAGCGCCGTTCGCCGCGGGGCTGCGGGGCGTCCAGGGCGGCGCGCACCGCGCCGTCGGGGTCGTGCACTCCGGCTCTCAGGTCGAGGCACACGGCATGGCCGGGCACCGGATGAACCGGGGTAGCGCGGGGGCTCACTCCTCCTCACCGTCCAGGTCCCAGGGGTAGCGGGTGTTCTCGGGCGCCTCGACGGGGTCGGGGGCCGGCCGCGTCGTGGGCTTGGGCTCATGCGCGGGCCCGGGATCGTGGGACGAGCGGCGCTCGGACTCGTACGACGAACGGGGCTCGGACTCGTACCCGGCGCGCGGCTCGGACTCGTACGACGAACGCGGCTCGGACTCGTACCCGGCGCGCGACCCGGACTCGTACGACGAACGCGGCTCGCGCTCGTACCGGGCGCGGGGCTCGGACTCGTACCCGGCGCGCGGCTCGGACTCGTACGACGAGCGGGGCTCGGACTCGTACCCGGCGCGCGACCCGGACTCGTACGACGAACGCGGCTCGCGCTCGTACCCGGCACGGGGCTCGGGCACCCTCGGGGGCTCCGCGGTCGGGCCGCTCGGGGCGTGGCGTTCGAAGAGGGCGCGCAGGTTGGGGCGGGTGGCCAGGCCCGCCCCGGAGAAGCGCATGTCCAGGGCGCCGGGGAAGGTCACCTCCCAGAAGTGGCGCAGCGGCGCGAGCCACTCCGTGTACTCCTCGCCGTACTCGGCGGCCAACTCCTCGATCAGGACGAGCTGGCGCGGCGCGACCTTCTCGACGAAGTGGACGAAGAGCGGCGAGGGGCCCGCCGGCGTGGTCGCGAGGCCCTTCGGCAGGGCGCGCATCAGCCGTTCGCAGAACTCCTCGATGATCCGGCCCTCGTCGAGCAGCGCCCAGCGTTCGTAGGCGCGCAGCATGCCCGCCCAGCTGGAGAGCGCCCCGTCGAAGCCCTCCAGGCGCAGCGACATGGTCGCCGACTCGCCCTCCTGGAGCCGGATCCGGACCAGTTCCGGCGACTCCGCGGGACCCTCGATCCTGATGTGTCCGTTCCACATCGCGTTCAGCAGCCGGTGCAGGATCCGCTGCCGGTCCTCCTCGGTGGAGACCAGCCAGTCGTCCTGGTAGCCGAGCCGCTGCCGCCAGTGCAGGAAGTCGTCCTCGCCCGCCGAGTCCCGTGCGTCGGCCCAGAGTTTGAGGACGCCGCGGACCTCGGAGATGTCGGTGAGGTTCATCCCGCTGCGGAACAGGACCACGGTGAGGGAGTCGGTGTCCACGGCCCGGTACTCCTGCGTCGCCCCCGCCGGCAGGTTCAGCTCCGCGCCGAGGTACTCGGCCGCGCGGGCGTCGGACTCGCTCGCCGGATGCACGATGAGGATCTTCAGAGGACCGCTGCCGTCCGGGCTGAAGCCCAGCGGGAGCAGCCCGGCGATACCGGAGCGGAACTGCTCCAGCCAGCGGCCGTCGATCTTCGACTCGGCGGCTTCGTCCCCGGACGCGGCCCGCAGCAGCAGCTCCATCGAGGGCAGCAGCGGGCGGGTGTAACGGTCCTCGTTGGCCTCGCCGAAGAGCCGCTTGACGCGCTGCTCGACGACCTGCTTGATCACCTTGACCGGGGCGCCGGGCGAGTGGCGGACGGCGTCCAGGGCCGAGCGCCAGTCCTCGGGCCGGACCAGCCGGCCCAGGAGGGTCGCGGGGTCGACGTTCTCGGGCAGCCGCTCGCTCTGCGCGAGCCGGTCGAGGACGTCGTCGTAGAAGGCACGCAGGCTGTTCTGCGGCGGCAGCAGATACGTGATGCCGGTGCGGTCGTCGCGGTACAGCTCGCGCCTGCGGTCGGCGAAGAGCCGCCCCTCGTCCTGCTCGTGGGCGCGGAGCGCCTTGGTCAGCTCGCCGAGGTCGTGGACGATCCGGTGAAGCGCGTCGCGCCACTGCGGCTCGCCCGCCTCCCAGCCGCTGTGCCAGAGCTTCCGCGCCCGCCACTGGTACCAGTCCTGCTGTTCGGCGAGCACGTCCTGCACGTCGGGATCGGTCCACCGCGCCGGTACGAGGCCGGCGGCGCTGCGCCTGATGTGCGGGATCACGGGGGACGCTGTCTGGACGTGCGAGGGCCGTTCGGGGATGTTCCGCCGGTTGTCGAGCATTCCGGTGAACCCTTCCCTGGCGACCCGGTCCGGGTGGCCGGGGAGCCCGTTCAGGACGGCCTCCAGCTGGAAGGGCCCGATCTTGTCGAGCAGTTCACGGGCTCCGGTGCTCGGTTTGAACTCCTCGGTGAGGCGGGGGACTTCACGGTCGAGCTGCCCTTCCAGGCGGGCGAGCGAGTCCTCCATGTCGCCGAGCCGGTCACGCAGCGCCTTGGTGATCGCCCGGTTCCCCCGCGGGAGTTCCTCGGGATCGGGCACGTCCGGGGCCTCGCGGGTCCACAGTCGGCCGATGCCGGAGCGGTTGAAGAGATCCCGTACGAGTTCGGGGGACTCGGTGGAGGGCCGGCGGGCCTTCTCGGTCATGCCGCGGACGGCCTGGGCGAGGAGGCGGGCGGCGACGATCTCGGCGAGGTCGTCGACCGGCACGGTGAGGGAGGCGGCGAGACTGCTGGACATGCCGCGGTAGCCGATGCCGGTACGGGCGGGGGTGGAGCGCTCCACGGCCTTGTTGACGAAGCTGGCGGCGAAGGACTGGTAGTCGTCGTCGCTGCCGTGGTTGCCCGATCCGGTGTCCTCGCCGAGTTCGGTGCCGATGAGGGACATCACCATGGCGGTGATGGAGCGGCGCAGGTCCTCGGGCCGGATCACCGAGGGCTTGGAGAAGAGGAAGGCGGTCTGCACGGTCGAGGGGCGCAGCGCGACGACGCCCTCGCCCGGGTAGTGGACGCTGATCCGGCTGCGCTGTCCGATGTCGCCGACCTCGTCGAGGGCGTCCGGCACGTTCTGGTCGTCGACGAGCCGTGAGAGGTCCACCAGGGCGCGGGCCGCGTTCAGTTCGGCCTCCCGGCCCCCGCCCGCCTCGGGCGGGAACGCGGAGGGCATGACGACCAGCGGATAGATCTTCACTCCGCGCACCTTGGCGTGGCGGAACTCGTGCCCGATGAGGTGGAGGAAGTCGTAGAAGATGCCGGCTCCGGTGCCGCCGGCCACCGAGAAGGCGACGAAGACGTCGCAGCCGCGGATCCGGCCGCCGCCGACCCGCTGGAGGTCCCCGGCCGCGGTGCCGATGGCGCTGATCGCCTCGCGCAGCTGGCGCAGGACCGGTTCGAGGCCGGAGCGCATCGTCGCGAACAGCGCGGCGCGGCCCACGGTCGGCAGCTGGCCCGCGCCGTCGTGCAGGGGGGCGACCCGGGGCTGGCGGGCCTGCGGCGGCAGCCAGGATCGGGTCTCCTCGTGCAGGGCGATCCGCAACATGCGGGTCACCTCGGGCGAGGAGTCGAACTCGGCCGGCAGCAGATCGCGGATCACCCTGGACGTACGGGTGTAGGCCTGGCTCTCCGCCCCCCTGGCCCGGAACTGCGGCTGCTGCCTCAGATCGCCCTCGCTGAAGTCCGCGTAGACGAACTGGAGGCATTCGGGCAGCTGGAAGGGGAGCCGCTTCCCCCCGTCGACGAGGTCGGTGCCGTCGGGGCCGCACAGCTCTCTGCGCAGGCTCCGCTCGAGTTCGCTGCCGATGCGTGCGCCGGTGCCGCCGAGGCCGACGAAGAGCATGGGCTGGTAGATCTTCATGTGGTGTCTCCCCTTGGGACCCTGTGCTGCGTGGTCCGGTCAGAAGTTCGGGTCCCATGTGCTGGTGGTCGTGGGCTGCTCCCGGCGGCCCTCGTCGGTGTCGGACGTACGGCTCCGGTCCCGGCCGGTGTCGCGGTCGCCGGGGGCGGATGTACGGCGGCGGGGGACGCGGGCACGCCAGCCGCCGGTACCAGGTGTGCGGTCCGTGCCCGTCGACCTGCCGCTGCCGCCCGAGCCGCCGGATCCCGCCTGTCCGCCACGGCCGGTGCGGCGGCCGTCTCCGACGATGAGCTCGAAGTCGTCGAGCCCGGCCGGTACTCCGGGGCGTACGGAGAACTCCCGCCCCCCGTTGGGGCGCAGCAGCAGTTCGCCTGCGCCTGTGCGGCGCAGCCGGTGGGCCGAGGACGTGCCGCGGGCGCGGCGCAGCGCGGGGGCCGCGCCCCTCGCCTCCTCGACCGTGAAGAGGTACTCGCCGCCGCTGCTCTGGCCGTTGCGGACGGTGAGCGTGCTGAGGGACTGTCCGTCGCGGAGGAGTTCGAGCCGGACCCCGGTCAGGTCCTTGCGGCGGCTGCGGGCGACCAGCCGGATGCCCACGACGGCGCCGGCGAGCAGGACGGCCGCCGCCCCGCCGATCACCGCCCACCACCAGTTGTCCCACCAGGTGGGGGGCGCCTCGACGCGTACGTCGAGGAAGGCGGTGTCGAGGGCCTGCCCGGCGTCACCGGTGTCCAGGACCTCGACCATGCCGCCGAGTTCGCCGACGGGGGTGCCCTTCCCCACGGTGACGGTGAAGTCGAACCGGGTCTTCCGGCCGGCTTCGGCGGTGACCGTGGCCGGGGACACCTTCAGGTCGGATCCGGCCGTCTGGTCCTTCAGGGCGAGGCGCAGGGTGTGCGGGCCGCTGTCGTTGTTGGTGATGTCGAGGGTGCCCCGCACGGTGTCTCCGGGGTGAACGGTCACCCGGTCGACGGCGAGCCCGGCGGTGACGACGGGGGTGCCCTCCGACGTACGGAAGTAGTGCGGTCGGCGGTCGGAGGTGACTCCGGGCGCCGCCATGTCCGTGACGAGAGTCAGGTCGCCGGTGGCGGTGGCGGGGACGGTGATCCGGCCCGAGAACCGGACGTCGCCGGCTCTGCGGTCGGGGCCGCGGCCGTCGTCGGTGAGGCGGACGGTGACGGGCGTGAAGCCGGCGCCGGTCAGTACGGCGGAGACCTTGACGCCTTCCAGCAGCTTGGGGTCGGTGATGACGACCCCGCGCCGGGTCTGCATCCGTGCCTCCACGACGGCCTCCTGGCCGGCGCGCGGCGAGGCGGGGTCGACCGTGACCTCGGAGCGCAGCCGGCCCTGCCAGATCGCCCGGACGGCGACCTCGCGGTCCCGGTGGCCCTCGGGGGCCTCGATGTGGACGCGCCAGCGGCCGGGCATCGGGTTCTTGACGCGCAGCGCCTCGACCGGGCCGTCCTGTCCGCTGACCTCGAAGGTGGAGCCGTCGAACTCGCCCGGGGGGTCCACCTTGCGCCCGCTCGGGTCGTAGTAGGTCACCCGCACCTTGGGGTCGTGCTTGCCGACCGTGAGCGAGCCGTCGGTGGCGATGGGCGGAATGGTGACGGACAGGTCGGCGGGCGGCTTGCCGACGGTGCCGTGCGCGATGCGTGCGCAGCGGGCGGCCGCGAAGGTCTCCTGGAGCGCCTTGTCGATCTCCGCCGCGGTGTCGACCACCCGCATCTTGGGGGTGGCCTCGGGCAGGTCGGCGCAGCTGCCGCGGTGGCCGCCCTCGGCCATGGCGGTGAGCGCCGCGCGGTCGATCTCGCCGCCGAAGCCGAGCGGCCAGATCTGGACGGACGCCGCCCGGGCGCGGGCGAGTTCCTCGGCGAGCCGCTTCTCGCCGTTCGCCTGCCGGTTGGCCTTGTCGGTGCCGTACTCCGGGCTGTCGCTCACGTCGAGCTTGCCGTCGGTGAGCAGGAAGACGACCTTGGGCGTGGCCTTGCGGCCGTCCTCGGTGAGCCGGGAGACGGCCTGGCGGATCGCGGCGGGGAAGTCGGTGCCGGGGCCCATGCTCGCCGCGTCGCGCCGGGTCAGCCGTGGGACGCAGTCGCTGAGCCGCTGGCGGCCGGCCGCGTCGGCGACGGTGAGCGGGCAGACCTCCCGTACGGCGGACTGACCGGCCTTCTCGGAGCTGCCGAAGCCGATGACGGTGGCCCGGGAGCGCTCGGATATCTCACCCTGGCTGAGCAGAGCGGCCGCCTCGGTCTCGAGGGCCAGGTCCTTGTCGGCGAGGCTCGCGGACTGGTCGACGACGACGGCGAAGTCGATCGGGTCCGGACCGTCGTCCTTCGGCGGGGCGGTCGTGGCGGCGGGGGTTCGTGGGGTTGCCGCGTCGGCGCCGGTCGGGCCCGTCGGGCCGGAGAGCGCGAGCAGCGCCCCGGCGAGGAGCAGGACGCCTCCGGTGTTTCTCCACTGCATTGTCTCTCACCACAGTTCGCTGAAGAGGGCCGGCAGCACGCCGAGCACGAGGGAGCAGACGCCCAGGCGCAGCCACCGGTATTTCGCGGCGAGCACGACACCGTGCACGCTCGCCTGTTCGAGGAGCCAGCCGGTGGCGTCGTCGCCGGACGCCGTGAGCCGGTCGCGCAGCGCGTCCGGGGGTGTCCCCGCCGTCAGGTCCCGCAGGAGGGTGCGGTCGGCCCCTATGCGGGTGCGCGGCAGGACCACCGAGACGAGCATCAGGACCCCGGCCGTCCACAGCGTCCCGGCCACGACGAGCAGGGCGAGACCCGCGCCGGAGGTGGGCAGTGGGCCGCGGTCCCGGGAGAAGACCACCGCCAGGAAGGCGAGGGCGCCGGAGAGCAGGATCGCCGCCTTGGTGTCGGCCCGGCCGATGTCCTCGCGGACGGTGACGAGCAGCCGGTCGGCCATGAAGCGGAGGTCGTCGGGATCGGGGGCGGGCGGTGGCGTCGGGGGTACGGGGTCGGAGGGCGCCGGGCGCGGGACGGGGGCCGGAGCGGGTGTGGTCATTCGGCGTCCCAGTCGTCGAAGTCGGAGCTGGGCCGGGAGCGGGGCGACCGCCCTCGGTTGTCGTCGCGGTCGCGCTCGGAGGAGGACTGGACGCGGGTCGGCTCGTACACCGGCCGTTCCCCCTCGTCCCGGTCGTCGACCCGCGCCCGGCCCGCTTCCCGGCGCTCGTCCCAGGTGCCCTCGTCCGCACCGGCGTCGACGTCCCCGTCGGAGTCGGCGTCCCACGGCGGCTGGACCGGTTCGGGGCGCCCCCGGTCCAGGGCGGCCCGCCCTCGGCCGGCACCGGGCGGGTTGAGGACGTGCCCGGCGACTCCGCCGAGTACGGAGCCGGTGCTCTCGCGCAGGAACTCCAGTACCTGATACATCGGTTCGCCGATGTCGTGCCGCTCCAGGACGCCGGTGTCGAGGAGCCGGTTGAACACCGCGAGGAAGTCGGCCTGGCCCTCCCGCTTCTCGTGCTGGAGCTCGCGCCTGATGTCCCACTGCTTGTCGGGGTTCATCGCCATGTGGTGGGCGATCTGTGCGAGGTCGCCGCGGCGGAAGAGCTCTTCGAGATCGCGGGCGCGCTCGGCGACCAGCCGCCGCTCGGCCATGTCCTTGAGGCGCTGCTGCTCCATCTCGCGCTCGTCGACCTGCATGGTCACGGAGACCATGTCGCGCTTGCCGATCGCCTCCTTGATGGCGTCGTCCAGGTCGATGAAGACAAGCACACGGGTCCGCAGCCCGAGATCCGCGCCGAGGCTGAACCGCCCGGAGCTCAACTCGTCCCGTACGGCCTCGTCGGCGCGCTGGGCGTCGGTGAGCCGGAACCTGCGGGACACCGCGCGCAGCCCGTCCAGGAGATCGTCGCGCAGCAACTCGGCGACGTCCCAGACCTGTTGGGTGACCACGAGATGCGGGTCGGCGACCTCCCACTGGATCCGGGCGGCGGCCTTGAAGAAGACCCCGTCGCCGGAGGCCGGCAGGGTGAGATCGAACTCGGTGACGTTCCGTCCGAGCTGGACCTCGAAGACGGTGTACGGAAAGCCCATCAGGGGCTTGTCGGTGTCCTCGTTGCGGTCGGGCCACATGACCCGGTGGCCGCCGTTGCGGTAGAGGAGGACGGCGGCGATCTGGCCGCTGTCGCGCTTGTACGGGGGCTTGCGCTCGCGGAGCAGCGGGCCTCTGGCCCCGTTGCCGCGCGGATCCTGCTCCTGTCGTCCCTGTTCCTGGCCCCGGCGCTCGTCGGACGGTTCGCCCTGGTTCCGCGGGTCGTTCATCGCGTCGCTCCTTCCGCGACGGCGTCCCACATCCGGCCCGCCGCGCGTTTGTCCATGGGCCGGTCCCGGTCGCCGACCAGCTCCTTCAACAGCCCCCGCAGCCGGTCCCGGTCCCGGCGGCTCACGCCGAGCAGCGGCAGGAGCCGGCAGACGTGACCGAGCGCCTCCTCGTCCTTGGCCGCGCGGCGCAGCAGGCTGCCCAGACCGTCGAGGGCCACCTCGCCGGCGCGGGCGGTGTTGAGCGTGTGGCGCAGCAGGGCGCCCAGCTCCGGCGTGAGTTCGGGACGGGTGGCGAGCAGGGCGACGAGCAGCGGCCGGGCGGCGTGCGGTTCGAGCTCGCGCACGTCGCG
The DNA here is from genome assembly GCF_036237275.1 of Streptomyces sp. NBC_01353. Taxonomy (GTDB): domain Bacteria; phylum Actinomycetota; class Actinomycetes; order Streptomycetales; family Streptomycetaceae; genus Streptomyces. The sequence goes on from NZ_CP108352.1 coordinate 2,145,025, forward strand.
CAGCCCCCACAGATGGGTGGTCCGGAACGTCAGGGTGTCGACCATGGTGACGAGGACCAGGTTGGCGAGATTGTGCCGTCCGTCCTTGAGCCACTCGGTCATCCGCCGGGTCACCGTCTCGGGCTCGCCCGAGGCGAGGAGCCTGGCGACACTGAACGCGGCGGCGGAGATGACGTCCACGTCGTTCGCCTCGCGCTCGCGCACCACCCGCGCCAGCCCGTCGAGCGAACCGCTCACGGTGCCCGCCGCCAGCACATAGCCGTGGGCGAGCAGGACCACGTCGCGCAGGTCGTCGTCGCCGGCCCACTCCTTCAGGACGGCGACGACGGCGGGCCGCACACGGGGGTCGCGCGCCGCCTCGGCGAGCGCCGTGGCGGCGGCCATCCGCGGTACGGCGCCGTCCGTGACCGCCAGCGGGGCGATCAGCTCGCCGAACCCGTGGATCCAGTCCCAGGAGCAGAGCACCCCGGCGGCGATGGAGGCGCGCACCCAGACCTCCGGGCGCGGGTCGTCGCAGAGCGAGCGGAGCCAGCGGGAGACCGGGCCGCGCACGTTGTGGTAGCCGTGCCAGATCTCGCCGAGCACGGCGGTGGCCAGCGCGTCGCCCTGGAAGCGGATCGCCCGCACGGGCACCTTGGCGGGCCCGAGGTCGAGCTCGCCGTCCTCCAGGACGGATCGGGCGAGCACCGGGCGACTGTCGGCGTGGGTGCCGAACAGCCGTCGGCCCGACGGGTGTTCGGGGTCGAGGGTGGAGCTGAGCTCCCAGGAGAGGAGTTCGGCGGCCTCGGCGGCGATGCTGTAGGCCGAGCCGTTGAAGACGGCGACGGCGATACGGAACGCGGTGGCGTCGAGGGCGGGCTGTGCCTCGGGCAGGGTGCCGGGGCGGTCCGCGCCGGCGAACCAGGCGCGCGCCTGCGCCCGTACGAACGCCGAGCAGTCCTCCAGGAGCTCCTCGTCGGTGAGCTCCTCCTTCTGCCGCCGGGCCAGATGGTCGGCGAGCCGGGCGGCCTCGCGCGGCCGCAGCGCGTCGAGGCCCAGGGCCTTGGTCACCTCGGGCCGTCGGGCGAGCTCACGCGCGGAGTCCAAGGCTCCCGAGGGTTCGCCGCGCAGCAGTTGCCGCAGATGGCGGTGGAGGACCTCGTCGGAGGGCGGCGGCGGGCAGTACATCCCGTACCGTCCGCGCATCAGCCGGTCGGCGAGGTCGCCGCTCTCGACGAGGACGACGCCGTACGCGTCCTGGTCGCGCAGCTGCCGGCTGAACCGGTCGAGGTGCAGTTCGGAGAGGCGGATGCGGGAGCGGCGGGTCCGGTCACGGGACTCGTCCCGGCCGCGCTGCGGTTCGTGGTCGAGGCGGCCGTCGTCGGACGGCAGCTCCAGGAGGTGGCCGCAGGCCCGCTCCAGTACGTCGGTCTCGATCTCGTCGACGCGGTGGCGGGGGTCGAGGCGGGCGACCTTGTGGTCGGTGAGTTCGGAGAGGAGGGCCAGGGCGGTGGCCTTGCGGCCGCTGCCGGTCTCGCCGCACAGGACCAGGAGGCGGTTCTCCCGCAGGAGTTCCTTCATCCGTACGTAGCCGGGGACCTCGCAGTAGATGTCGTCCAGGTGCTGGAGGGTCTCCTCGGGCACCCGGCCCTGCACTATGTCCGAACGTGTGCCCGGGCTCGACCAGTACTGGGTGATGAACTGGTTGCCCTCGTAGATCTGGCCGTCACGGCCGATGTCGTACGTGCGCCCGGAGGGGCGGGGTGCGAGGGTGCGCAGGGCGGCGCGTGCGGTGCCGGCGCCGCCGGTGCCGCCCACGCCGTCGACGGGACTGCGGCCGGCCCGGTCGAAGGGGTTGGCCTCAGGCGGCTGTTCACCCGCACCGTCGGCCCGGTCGCCGCCTGCTCGGTCGGCACCGGCCCGGTCGCCGCCCGCGCGGTCACCACCGGCCCGGTCTCCACCTGCCCGGTCGCCGCCCGCCGCTCCGCCCGCGCCGGAAGAGTCGCCGCCGGCGGAGCGGCCGTCGTCCCTGGGCTCGTCCTGGGCCGGGGCGCCGTCGTCGTCGCTCATGCACCCTCCCCGTGCCGGATGCCGGTGATACCGCCGTGGATGGTGTTGTCCTTGATCACCACGAGGTCACGACCGGCCTGGTAACTGTCGCCCCTCGTGGAGTCGGTGGGCGGTGGGCCGTCCCCCCGCGTCGGCCCACCGCCGGTCTCGGGGTCACCACGGCCGTCCCCGCCGTCCCGCCTTCCGAACGGCGGCATCGGCGGCGCCGTTCTGCGGGGGATGTGGAACCAGGCGGTCTCGTCGGTCTCCTTGGAACGCACCCGGGCCTGCCGGTAGTGCCCCGGCTCCACATAGCGGCCGCCTTCGACGACCACGTTGTCGTAGAGCCAGTCGGAGACGACGACGAGCAGGTCGGCATCGGGCGCGGCGGTCATGATCTGTTTGGCCGTGGGGCTGTCGCAGAGGCGGCACGCCAGGTCGACCGCGCGGCCGACGAGACCGTGCCCGTCCTCCAGAACGAGCCCCGCGTTCATGCCGACCCTCATCCGCAACCGCTCCTGGCGGCCCGCGTTGTGCTCGCGCAGGCTCTCGTACAGGGTGTCGATCCACCGTCCGACCATGAACGCCGGCGGGACCTCCGGGCGCAGCGCGCCGAGGATGCCGTCGCCGCGGTCCTCCTGGTGGACCGTGCCCGGTTCGACGCCGATGGCGGCGTACGCCTCGCCGAACGCCTCGTACATGGCGGCGCGCATCCGTCGTTTCGTGTCCATGCCCCAGGTGCCCGATCCGACCGCGTCGCCGAAGACGACGAGGCGATGGATCGCTCCCGCACTCGCTCCCGCGCTCGCTCCCGCACTGCTCACTCGGACTCCCTGTGTGCCGTGTTGCCGTGGTGACGGGTCAAGCCTGGCCGCGCGCGGCGGCCGGCGATGTAGCCGTTTACACACCCGGCGGAGGTTTCTCCGCCGATTTCGTGTGGGGTGATCCGCCCTGGGCCAGCAGGACCAGGACGGGCATGTCGATGACGACCACACGGCGGTTCGCCGTGCGGACGACGTCCTGTTCCCGCAGCAGCCGGAGGGCCTTCGCCACCGCCTCCCGGGTGGCGCCGATGGCCGCCGCCAGGTCGTGCTGGGGAAGCGGGAGTTCGAGTACGGTGCCGGCGTCCGCGCGCCGGCCGGCCCGCTCGGCGAGCTCGACCAGGCGGGCGGCGAGCCGCTGGAGCACGGTCTCGGAGGCGAGGGCGCGGCGCTCGACGTCGGCGCTGCGCAGCCGGGCGGAGAGCTGCCGCAGGATCAGCGAGGTGGCGTGCGGATGGGCGGCGAGGAAGCGGCGGAAGCGGTCGCCGGCGATGGCGACGGCCTCGACGCGGCCGAGGGCGGTGACGGTGGCGCTGCGCGGTCGGCGGTCCACCGCGGCGAGGTCGCCGACGACCTCTCCCGCGCCGCGCAGGGCGAGTATGAGGCGGGCGCCGCGTTCGGTCTCGACCGAGACGACGGACCAACCGGACATGAGGGCGAGGACGTACGCGGTGGTGTCGCGCTCCCGGATCATCACCTCGCCGGGCTCGTAGACGCGCGGGTTCCCCTCGGCGAGGAGCGTCCGGCGGTCCCGGTCGGGCAGGGCGTGGAGGAAGCGGTCCTGGCCGAAAAGACTCACTGTCGTTCACCCCCGCCCGCGAAGCCGTGGAAGCCACGTGGGGCCGTGCCCGCGCTCGCCTCTGTGTGTTGGTTCCCACCTCATGTGGCGTGCGCAGTCACTCTGTTGACGCTGCGTCACGTCGTGGGGTGAAGAACGCTAGGGGCTGGCGAAGAAGCGCGTCAACGGGCACGGGGGGCGCAGGGGAGCGCAACTATCCATTCCCCTGCGCCCCCCGTGGGGAGCGTGTCACAGACGTGTCACAGACGCGGGTCCACCGGCTCGGACTCCAGTGCGAGCACCGCGAAAACCGCCTCGTGCACGCGCCAGAGCGGCTCGCCCTCCGCGAGTCGGTCCAGCGCCTCCAGGCCGAGCGCGTACTCGCGCAGCGCGAGTGAACGCTTGTGGCCGAGGAAGCGGTTGCGCAGGCGCTCCAGGTTCTCCGGGCGGGTGTACTCGGGGCCGTAGATGATCCGCAGGTACTCCCGGCCGCGGACCTTGATGCCCGGCTGGACGAGTCGGCCGTCCGCGCCGCGCACGAGCGCCGCGAGCGGCTTGACGACCATGCCCTCACCGCCGGCCGCCGTCATCTCCAGCCACCAGTCGACACCGGCCCGTACCGACGCCTCGTCGCCCGTGTCGACGATGAGCCGGCGCGTGACCTGGAGGAGCCCCGTCGGATCGTGCTCCACCAGCCGGTCGAGCCATCCGAGCTGCTCGTCGTGCGGCACGGCCGCCAGCGAGCGGCCCCGCGCGGCGAGGAGCTGGAACGGCGCGAAGCGCACGCCCTCGAGTCCCTGCGTCGGCCAGCAGTACCGGCGGTACGCCTCCGTGAACGCCTCGGCGTCCGCCGCCCGTTCGCGCTGCTTGGCGAGGAGCGCGTCGAGCCCGTTCACGCCCCGCGCCGCCGCCTGCTCCAGTGCGCCGAGCGCGCCGGGGAAGACCGCACGGGAGGCAGCGCCGACCGCCGCGTACTGCGAGCGCAGCAGCCCGCCCGCCTTCAGCGACCACGGCATCAGCTCACCGTCGAGCAGCAGCCAGTCCGTGCCCAGCTCGTCCCAGAGCCCGGCGGCGGTGACGGCCGCCCGCAGCCGCTCCAGGACCTGCTCGGTGACCTCCGGATCGTCGAAGAAGGGCCGTCCCGTACGGGTGTGCAGCGAGCCGGTCGGCCCCTCCACCCCGAACCGCTCCCGCGCCACGTCCGCGTCGCGGCACACGAGCGCGACCGCCCGTGAGCCCATGTGCTTCTCCTCGCACACGACCCGCTCGACACCGTCCGCCTTGTACTGCGCGAAGGCCTCGTCCGGGTGCTCCAGGTAGTGCTCATCAGCGGCTCCGCCGCGGGCCTCCGCCTTCGCGGTCGCCGTCGGGGCCATCGTCGGCGGCAGATAGGCGAGCAGCCGCGGGTCGACCGCGAACCGGCTCATGACCTCCAGGGCCGCCGCCGCGTTCTCCTCGCGCACGGAGACGTTGCCCATCTGCCGGGTCTCCACGATCCGGCGTCCGTGGACGTCGGCGAGGTCGAGCGGCCGTCCCTCCTGGCCACCGGGTGCCTCGGTCGCGAGCGGCCGGGCAGGCTCGTACCAGACCTTCTCCGCCGGTACGTCGACCAGTTCGCGCTCCGGCCAGCGCAGCGCGGTCATCTTGCCGCCGAAGACCGCGCCGGTGTCCAGGCAGATGGTGTTGTTGATCCACGAGGTGTTGGGGACGGGTGTGTGGCCGTAGACGACCGTGGCCCGGCCGCGGTACTCCTCCGCCCACGGGTAGCGCACCGGGAGCCCGAACTCGTCGGTCTCCCCCGTGGTGTCCCCGTACAGCGCGTGCGAACGCACCCGGCCGGAGGTCCGGCCGTGGTACTTCTCCGGCAGGCCGGCGTGGCAGACGACGAGCTTGCCCTCGTCGAGGACGTAGTGGCTGACGAGCCCGTCGATGAACGCGGCGACCTCGGCCCGGAACTCCTCGGTCTCGCGGCCCAGCTGCTCGATGGTCTCGGCGAGGCCGTGCGTCTCCTGGACCTTGCGGCCCTTGAGCCGGCGCCCGAGCTTGTTCTCGTGGTTTCCGGGCACGCAGAGGGCGTCGCCGGCCGCGACCATGGACATCACACGGCGGAGCACGCCCGGGCTGTCCGGTCCTCGGTCGACGAGGTCGCCGACAAAGACCGCCGTACGCCCCTCGGGGTGGTGGCCGTCGACGTACCCGAGCCTCGCGAGCAGGGTCTCCAGCTCGGAACGGCAGCCGTGGATGTCGCCGATGATGTCGAAGGGGCCGGTGAGGTGACGCAGGTCGTTGAACCGCTTCTCCAGGACGACCTCGGCCGCCTCCGCCTCCTCGACGCTGCGCAGAACGTGCACCTTGCGGAAGCCCTCGCGCTCCAGCCCGCGCAGCGAGCGGCGCAGCTCGCGGCGGTGGCGCTGGACGACATGACGGGGCATGTCCGCCCGGTCGGGGCGCGCCGCGTTGCGCGCCTGGCAGACCTCCTCGGGCATGTCGAGGACGATCGCGATGGGCAGTACGTCGTGCTGCCGGGCCAGCTGCACCAGCTGGCGCCGCGCCTCCTGCTGGACGTTGGTGGCGTCGACGACGGTCAGCCGTCCCGCCTCCAGTCGCTTGCCCGCGATGTAGTGCAGGACGTCGAAGGCGTCCTTGCTGGCGCTCTGGTCGTTCTCGTCGTCGGCGACCAGGCCGCGGCAGAAGTCGGAGGAGATGACCTCGGTGGGCTTGAAGTGGCGGCGGGCGAAGGTGGACTTGCCGGAGCCGCTCGCACCGATCAGGACCACGAGGGACAGGTCGGTGACGGGCAGCGTGCGGGTGGTGTCGGTCATGCCGTGTCCTCCTTCGGGGTCGGGGTGCTGCTGTGGGTGAAGACGGCCATCTGGGTGGGCGGGCCGACCTCGGGATCGTCCGGGCCGATCGGGGTGAACGCGACCTCGTACCCGTACTGTCCGGCGACGCGCGCCGCCCAGCCGCGGAACTCCTCGCGCGTCCACTCGAAGCGGTGGTCGCCGTGCCGGACGTGCCCGGCCGGGAGCGACTCCCAGCGGACGTTGTACTCGACGTTCGGCGTGGTCACGAGGACCGTACGGGGACGGGCCGAGCCGAACACGGCGTACTCGAGGGCGGGCAGCCGCGGCAGGTCGAGGTGCTCGATGACCTCGCTCAGTACGGCCGCGTCGTAGCCGGCCAGACGCTTGTCCGTGTACGCGAGCGAGCCCTGGATCAGCTTCACCCGGCCCGCCTGCCGCTCTCCGAGCCGGTCCAGCCGCAGCCGGCGCCCGGCGACGGTCAGGGCGCGTACGGACACGTCGACACCGACGATGTCGGTGAAGCGCACGTCCTTGAGCAGCGCCTGCACCAACTGGCCCTGGCCGCAGCCGAGATCGAGCACACGGGTGGCGTCGGCGGCGCGCAGCGCGGCGAGGATCGCCTCACGGCGCTGCTCGGCGAGCGGAACGGGCTTCTCCTCGGTGTCCGTGGTCTCGTCGACCGCGTTGTCGAGGTCGTCGACGTCCAGCCCGTCGCTCTCGGCCAGGCGCACCAGCTCCAGGCGCTCCATGGCCTCCCGGGTCAGGCCCCAGCGGCGGGACAGATAGCGGCTGGTGATGAGCTTCTGCTCGGGGTGGTCGGCGAGCCAGCCGTCACCGGCGCGCAGCAGCTTGTCGACCTCGTCGGGCGAGACCCAGTAGTGCTTGGCGTCGTCGAGGACCGGCAGCAGGACGTAGAGCTGGTTGAGGGCGTCGGCGAGCCGCAACTCCCCTTCGAGGACGAGCCGCACATAGCGGGAGTCGCCCCACTCGGGGAACGCGGTGTCCAGCACCACCGGCTCGGCGTCGACGGTGTCCCAGCCGAGGGGCCCGAACAGCTTGCGGACCAGCTCGGCCCCGCCGCGCGCCGGCAGCGCCGGTACCTCGACGCGCAGCGGCAGCGGCTCCGCGGCCCGCTCGGGCATCGCCTTGCAGGCCCCGTGCAGGGCGCTCTTGAAGACCGTGGCGAGCGCGACGGCGAGCAGCGAGGACGCGGCGTAGGGCCGGTCGTTCACATACTGCGCGAGCGCGGAATCGGGGGCGCCGCCCCGGCCCTTGCCCTTGCCGCGCCGCACCAGACCGATGGGGTCCACCTCGAGGAGGAGTGCGGCCGTGCACCGCTCCGCGCTCGCCTCGGGGTAGAGGACATGCGCGCGGCCGTGCGAGGTCGAGAACGTCTGCGCGTTGTCGGGATGCTTGTGCAGCAGAAAGCCCAGATCGGTCGCGGGACGTTCGGGGGTGCCGGTCGTACTGATCGTCAGGAACACACGTCCGAGTATGGTCTGCCCGTCCCTCTCCGACCAGGCATTTTCCTCAGCCCTGGGCCGGTGTCCCGCCCTGTCGACCCAGTGCGTCGGCCAGTGCGGCGATCCGGTCGGGGCCGACCCGGCAGCAGCCGCCGAGCAGCCGGGCCCCGGCCGCCGGCCAGCCTCGCATCCGCGCGGGATCGAAGGAGCCGCTTCCGCGCCAGGCCCGGGCCCGGGCGTCCCACTCCTCGCCGCTGTTGGGGTAGACGACCACCGGCTTCCCTGTCGCCCTGGCGGCGATCTCCACGGCGCGGCCCGCGTCCTCCGGCTCGCAGCAGTTGACCCCGACCGCGATCACCTGGTCGTTGCCCGCCGCGAGCGCGAACGCCTCCGCGAGCCCCTGACCGGCGCGGGTCCGCTCCCCCGCGATCGTGTACGAGAGCCAGACCGGCACCCCGCATCCCTCGACAGCCCGGAGCAACGCCTCGGCCTCGTCGGTGTCGGGCACCGTCTCCAGGGCCAGCACGTCCGGCGCCGCCGCCGCGAGCGCCTCGACGCGGGGCCGGTGGAACCGCTCGAGCTCGGCCACGGTCAGCCCGTACCGGCCGCGGTACTCGCTGCCGTCCGCGAGCATGGCCCCGTACGGGCCGACCGACGCAGCGACCCATACCTGCTCGGCGGCCCCCTCTCCCGCGGCCCGGGCCAGCTCCACCCCGCGCCCCAGCAGCCGCGCCGTCTCGGCCCGGCCGATGCCGCGCCGGGCGAAGCCTTCGAAGGTGGCCTGGTAGCCGGCGGTGATCAGGACCCGGGCACCCGCCCGGATGTACGCGGTGTGCGCCGCCGCGATCTGTTCGGGCCCGTCGACGAGCAGCCGGGCCGACCACAGCTCGTCGCGCAGGTCGCAGCCCTGGGCCTCCAGCTGGTTGGAGAGCCCGCCGTCGAGGACGAGCACATCGGTGGCGAGCGCCTCGGCGAGGGCGCGAGCGGGTGCCATCGGGGTGTCCTTCCCGTCAGCCCAGCTGGGATTGGACCTGGGCGGAGATGAGTTCCAGGTGATCCAGGTCGTCGAGGTCGAGGACCTGGAGGTAGACCCTGGACGCCCCGATCGCGCCGTACCGGCCGATCTTGTCCACGACCTCGGCGGGCGAGCCCGCCAGGCCGTTGGCCTTCAGCTCCCGCACCTCGCGGCCGATGGCCGCGGCTCGGCGGGCCACCTCGGCGTCGTCCTTGCCGACGCAGACCACGAGGGCGTTGGAGTACACCAGGTCGCCGGCCCGGCGGCCCGCGGCCTCGGCGGCGGCGCGGACCCGCCCGAACTGCCGCTCGCTGTCCTCCAGCGAGGCGAACGGAATGTTGAACTCGTCGGCGTACTTCGCGGCGAGCCGCGGGGTCCGGCTCGCGCCGTGCCCGCCGATGAGCACCGGGATCCTGGCCTGCGCCGGCTTGGGCAGCGCGGGCGAGTCGACGAGCTGGTAGTGCTCGCCCTCGTACGAGAACTTCTTGCCGATCTCGGTGCCCCACAGGCCGGTGACGATCGCCAGCTGCTCCTCTAGCCGGCCGAACTTCTCCTTGGGAAACGGGATCCCGTACGCCCGGTGCTCCTCTTCGAACCAGCCTGCTCCCAGGCCCAGTTCGACCCGGCCGCCGGACATCTGGTCGACCTGGGCCACCTGGATGGCCAGAACGCCGGGGAGGCGGAAGGTGCCGGCAGTCATCAGCGTGCCGAGACGGATCCTGCTGGTCTCCCGGGCCAGCCCGGCCAGCGTGATCCACGCGTCGGTCGGCCCGGGCAGGCCGTCGGCGGATCCCATGCTGACGTAGTGGTCGGAGCGGAAGAAGGCGTCGAAACCGAGGTCCTCGGTGGCCTTCGCGACCGTGAGAAGGGTGTCGTAGTCGGCCCCTTGCTGGGGCTCGGTGAAGATTCGAAGATCCATGACTCCATCCTGCACCGCAAGGTGGCCGTCAACCTCCCCGGCGACGGGCCCGCGCTCACTCCGAGGAGTGACCGCCCCCGCCCTCGACGGTGCCCTTGGAGCGTCCCGCGGATCGTCCTGGTGGCCGGCCGACCGGGAAGCGGAGTTCGTTCCGGTCGATCTTCGCCGCCAGCGCGGCGAGCGGATCGACGCCGAGCACCCCGCAGAACTGGAGCAGATACGCCAGCACGTCCGCGACCTCGTCCTCGACCCGGTGCGCCCGCTCCGGGTCCTCCATCACCCGGTCCGCCTCGTCGGGCGTCAACCACTGGAAGATCTCCAGGAGTTCGGCCGCCTCGACGCTGAGCGCCGCCGCCAGGTTCTTGGGCGTGTGGTATGGCTGCCACTCCCGCGAAGCCGCGAACTCGGCCAGCCTGCGCTGCAATCCCGCTACATCCAGTTCTGTCACGGCTCCAGGTCTATCACCAGCGACGTTCGGGGGACCCCCAGCCCCGTGCGGAACGAATGCCCGCACCGGGCGGGGGCGAGGTACGGGTATGGTCGCCCCGCACCGCCGCGGGGACGTCCGTCAACGGTTCCGTCAGCATCCGGGCCGTGCCTGCTCGGTCGGGTGAATACCGGCCTTCCGGCGGGGCGCGTCCCGCGAGGCCAGTGACCGTGGCCCGGCGCGCGTCGTTGGCTCGGGCGGAGCCGGACCGCCCGGCCCGCGCGCCGGCGGCCTCTGCCGGTGCGTCGTTCTCACGTGTGGCCCCTCCCCCACGGGAAGGGCCTGGGCCGAGGAGGCCGCCATGTCCCAGGAAGCCGCGCCTGAAAGGGCGATGCCCGAGCAGCCGGTCCAGCATTTCGTGCCCGAGCAGAAGGGCTCCGGCGCCCCGAAGGGCCTGCTGCAGCAGATGGAAGAGCTGATGGCGGCGCTCACCGCCGATCTGTCGCAGCTCGACGCCGACCTTCAGTCCACGGCGGACCGCCGTGAGCCCCCTGCCAAGGACCAGCCCCTCACGGACTGAGGGCTCTCCGGCCGCCCACCGCCCGTCTCCACAGCGGGCGTCCCCGCGGTTCCCGTTCATGACGGCCCCGCCGGGCCCGCCCGCTCACGGGCGACATCGGGCGGCCGGTCCCGCTCCCGTACCGCGAGCCGGCGCAGCATCCCGCGCACCCGGTCGTTCGACTCGTCGGCCGCGTCGATCGCCTCGATGCACTGCCAGTAGAGCCCCTCCTCGTCGGTGACACAGGCCACCCCGACGAGAGCGATTCCCACCTCTCCGAGGAGCGCGCTCAGCGCCGTCAGCGCCACACGCGTGTCCCCCACCTCGGTCAACTGGGCGGCTCTCAAGCCGCCCGTTCGCAGCGCTGGATGGTCGACCACCCCACGCCCGCCCCCTATCTCGCTCAACCCTCGCGCCTCGCCCCGCAACTCCAGCGGTCCGCCGAGCGCGAGATGACTCCCCATCGCCTGGGCGAGGGCCTGTGCCTGCCATGCCTCCGCCACGATGTCCAACGCTTCCCTGCTCCGCGCCAGCGCGTTCCGCCCCGTCGCGATCAGTCGCTCCGCTTCCATCGACGCCGCCCCCGTTCGTACGACTTACTGCCCACTCACTCCATTACCCAGCGTGAAGGTGCCTGAGCCCCAACGCCAGAGGAATTCGGAAATCTGTGGACAGGAAGCTCGATGGGGAAATTCCGATCACTCCGAAGAGTGACGATCATCGCTCTCGACGGGCCCCGGGAGCCACCCCAAGGCCAACCCCAGCGGCAGCGCACCTCGTTCCGGTCGATCCTCGCCTTCGGGGACGCCTTGCCTCACCGCTCCAGCTCCACGATCGACACCCCTGGCAGATCCCGCGCGCTCGCCGCGGCCGTCTCCCCGACGGTCGCCACGAGCCTGATGTGCCCACCGGCACAGATGGTGGTGGCGAGGCCCAGGAGCTCCCGGAGCTGACGGCGATCCAACGCCCGGTCGCATCCGTCCGAGAGAACGGTCAACGTCCGCATGGCGTCCGGCACTTCGGCGAGTTGGTCCATGGCGAGCACACCCGGACCGGTGAGAAGGACGAGCGCGAGGGCGAGATAGCGGAGTTCCCCGTCACCGAGCCGCCCCAACGGAGTGGCCACCGCCGCCGGCCCCGCCACCGCCACCGCAGCCGCCGATCCAGCCACCGGCCCCGCCCCCACAGCGCCCGGCACAGCGGCCACAGCGCCCGCGCCGGCGCGCCCCACCCCGCGCTCCAGCACCGCCCGCACCCTCCCGTCCGGCAGCTCCTCGACACCGAGTCCCGTCACGGGCCCCGCGCAGCCCGCGCCCGCGACCGAGGCCAACCGGGCATGCCGGCGCGGGCAGTCGGTGCGGGTGCGGTGCAGCACTTCCGCGAGGTTGTCGCACCCCCGCCGCAGCCGCCCCTCCCCCGTCGGCACCGGTGCGCGCATCCGGTCCGGTCGTGGGTCACAGACGAAGACCGAACGCAGCGCCACCAGCACCTGTTCCGCCGCCGCCAGGACCTCCAACTGCCCCTTCGTCTTGCCCGCGACGCGCAGGGGCAGAAGGGCCGTGCCCAGCAGGTCGTCGGGGAACGGCGCCCGGGTGACGGGGGTGGCTCCGGCGGTGTGCCATTCGGCCTGGACGGCATCGCGGCCCGGGTCGCGGAGGGCGGTGGTGAGCAACGTACGGCCGCGGCAGGTGAGCCGCTCGCCGACGATCCGGAGCCGGGGCTCCGCCTGTACGGCGATGTCGAGGTGGACGGGGCCGACCGGGCCGTCGACCGTGCACCCGATCCGGAACCCCCGCCTCCCCTGGGCGTCGGGCCTGGCCCGTTCGGGAACGCAGTCGGCCGCGTCGGGGAACACCGTGGCCAGATCGTCGCCCGCCCCCAGCCGCGCCAGCGCCTCGTACGCCCGCAGAGCACTGGACTTCCCGCTCCCGCTCGCCCCGGCGAAGAGTGTCACCGGCCCCAGGGGGTGGACGGCGGCGCGGTGGGAGGCGAAGGCGGAGAGACGCAGTTCGGTGACGGCGGGGCGGGCGGGCCGCCGCATGGAGCCGCCCATGAGATGCCGCAGCACGTCATCCGCGGAGTCGCCGGCGGAGTCACGCGCGGATACGAGCATGGTGTCGTACGTGGTGTCGTGCGCCGCGTCGAACGCGGTGTCCCGTGCGGGAGCGGGAACAAGGGTGGAGATGGCGGAAGCGTCGGAATCGGGCGTAGGGCCGCCGGTGGAGTGCATGATCGGACCGTACGCAGACCGGTGCATGACGAACCGTTACGCCGAGATGACCTTCCTACGATCGAGGGACGGCGACCCCCATGCCGTCGTCCTCCGACTCCGGCGCGCCCTCGACCTCGGTGCCGGCCGGGGTCAGCAGGAAGACGTTGCGGTCGACCCGGTGCATGGAGCTACCGAGTCCGAAGACGACGCCGCTGCTGAAGTCCAGGATGCGCTTGGCCACTTCGGTGTCGGCGCCGGTCAGGTCCAGCAGCACCGGGATCTGGGCGACGAGGTATTCGGCGACCTCACGGGCATCGGCGAAGACCTGCACCCGCAGGACGACCATGCGGCGCTGCTCGGCGGCCTCGTACGGGTCGTGCATCGCGCGGTGATCGACTCTGGACGGCCATTCGTCACGGCCGCGCAGGGGGACGACCTGCGCAAGGCCCTCCCACTGCTCGTCGGTGACGTCGTACCTCTCGTACCTACTCATGGCCCCATCCTCCCGCCCCTCACTCGTTCGGCCCAACAGCGACACGACCCGACTCGACACGACTCTCTACAAGTCGACATGACTCGACCCGGTGCGTCCCTCACCGCTCGACCGGCAGCCCGCGCGGCTCCTTGATCCGCTTCATGATGATCTGCGAGTTGACCTCGGTGACGCCGGTCAGCGAGGTCAACCGCTCGATCCAGAGGCGTTCGTACGCGGCGAGGTCGGCGACCGCGATCCGGAGCAGGCAGCCGGGGCTGCCGAAGAGACGGTGGGCCTCGATGACGTCGGGGATGTCGCGCAGCGCCTCCTCGAAGGCCTCGACGGTCTCCCGGTCGCGCCGGACCTCGATGGAGACGAGCACCTCGAAGCCCCGCCCGACCGCCGCCGGATCGATGACCGCGCGGTACCCCTGGATCACCCCGTCCTCCTCCAGCTGCCGCACCCGCCGCAGGCAGGCCGAGGCGCTGAGGCCGACGCGCTGGGCGAGCTCCAGGTTGGTCAGCCGACCGTCTTCCTGAAGCTCACGCAAGATACTGCGATCGATGCGGTCCATGACGCAATTATGCACGGCGGAATTCGAAGATACAGGCTCAAATCCGCAATCACATTCGATACAAGCTCACCTATCGTTGCGAGTGCGACGACCTTCGACCTCCGGGACAGACAGACATGCAGTGGACACGCGACGACCGGCCCCGCCGGATCACCCTCATCAGCACCGGCGGCACCATCGCCAGCCGCTGGCAGGGCACGGGGTACGCCGCCGACGCCTCCGGTGACGACGTCCTGGCCACCTCGGCCCTGCCCGAGGGCGTGACGGTCGAGGTCGTGGACCTGTTCAACGTCAACAGCTCCCGGATGACCAGCGCCCGCCAGCTGACGCTGCTGCGCGCGGTCCACGCGGCCCTCGCCGACCCCGGCGTGGACGGTGTCGTGGTCACGCACGGCACGGACACCCTGGAGGAGTCGGCGTTCTTCCTGGACCTCCACCACTCCGACCCGCGGCCGGTCGTCTTCACCGGCGCACAGCGCCCGCTCGGTACGGGGGACGGCGACGGTCCGGGCAATGTGTACGACGCCCTGCAGGTCGCCGCCTCGGTACGTGACCTGGGCGTCCTCGTCGTCTTCGACGGCCGGGTCCACGCGGCGCGCGGCACGGTGAAGACGCAGACCCTGGCGGCCGACGCGTTCGCCGACCCCTCCGAGCAGGGTCTCGGAAAGGTGGGGTTCGGCAGTGTGGACATCCGCCGCAGCCCGGACCGGCCGACGCCCCTTCCCCTCCCCGTGGCCGGGGGCACCCCGCCCCGGGTCGACCTGGTGATGCACCACAGCGACGGCGACCCGCTGTTCCTGAAGACGTCCGTCGCGGCCGGCGCCCAGGGCGTCGTGCTGGTCGGCACCGGCGCGGGCAACGCCACTCCCGAGATAGCCTCGGCCGTCGCGGACGCGGTGGCCCAAGGCGCCCTCGTCGCCCTCAGCACCCGGGTCCCCGCCGGTCCTGTCGCGGAGATCTACACGGGCGGCGGAGCCGTCGACCTGGTGGCCGGAGGCGCGGTACCGGCCGGAACGCTGCGCGCGGGCCAGGCCCGGATGGCGGTCCTCGCCACCCTGCTGTCCGACGTCGCCCCGGACCGTCGCCCCGCACTGCTGCACGGCCTCCTGAACGGCCCCACCCGCGCGGAACCGGCCCTGACGGCTGCGGGCTCCCGCTTCTCCGGCGGCTCCTGACCACGCGCCGGCGTCCGTCCTCTTCCCTCCCGACGGACGCCGGCCCTCCTTCCTCCTCCTCCCGGCGGGTTCACCCGCCCGGGCACCTCGCCGTGCCCTCCACACGCCTCTCCTCGAAACCCCCTCCCCTCCCCTTAAGGCATTGACCTCGATGAAGACTGTCTCCCGCCGTGAGCACGACCTCCTCGGAGAGCGGGAGGTGCCCGCCGACGCGTACTGGGGCATCCACTCCCTGCGCGCCATGGAGAACTTCCCCATCACGGGAACGCCGATCTCCGTCTACCCCCAGCTGATCGACGCGCTGGCCGCCGTGAAGGAGGCCGCCGCACTGACCAACGAGGAACTGGGCCTGCTCGCCCCGGCGAAGGCGGCCGCGATCGTCGCCGCCTGCCAGGAGATCCGTTCCGGGAAGCTGCACGAGCAGTTCGTCGTCGACGTCATCCAGGGCGGCGCCGGAACCTCGACGAACATGAACGCCAACGAGGTCGTCGCCAACCGCGCCCTCGAACTCCTCGGCCACACCAAGGGCGACTACCGTCACCTGCACCCGAACGAGGACGTCAACCTCAGCCAGTCCACGAACGACGTCTACCCGACCGCCGTCCGGATCGCGGCGATCACGGCGGTCCGCGGCCTGCTCCAGGCGACGGCCGTGCTTCAGGACGCGTTCGCGGCGAAGGCCGTGGAGTTCCGCGACGTCCTGAAGATGGGGCGCACCCAGCTCCAGGACGCGGTACCCATGACGCTGGGCCAGGAGTTCTCCACGTACGCCGTGATGCTGGACGAGGACCGCAACCGGCTGGCCGAGGCGGTGGAGCTGATCCACGAGATCAACCTCGGCGCCACGGCGATCGGTACGGGCCTCAACGCCCCCGCCGACTACGCCGAGACGGCCCGCCGCCATCTGTCCGAGATCACCGGGATGCCGCTGGTGACCTCCGCCAACCTCGTGGAGGCGACGCAGGACTGCGGCGCGTTCGTCCAGCTCTCCGGTGTTCTGAAGCGGCTCGCGGTCAAGCTCTCCAAGACGTGCAACGACCTGCGTCTGCTGTCCTCGGGCCCGCGTGCCGGCCTGAACGAGATCAACCTCCCCGCGGTACAGGCCGGTTCGAGCATCATGCCCGGCAAGGTCAACCCGGTGATCCCCGAGGTGGTCAACCAGGTCGCGTTCGAGGTGATCGGCAACGACATCACCATCACCATGGCAGCGGAGGGCGGTCAGCTGCAGCTCAACGCCTTCGAGCCGGTGATCCTGCACTCCCTGGCGAAGAGCATCACCTCGCTGCGGGCCGCCTGCCTCACCCTCGCCGAGCGTTGTGTCGCGGGCATCACGGCCAACACCGAGGAACTGCGCGCCGCGGTGGAGAACTCCATCGGCCTGGCCACGGCCCTCAACCCGCACATCGGCTACACGGCGGCCACCGCGATCGCGAAGGAGGCCCTCCTCACGGGTCGCGGCGTCGCCGAACTCACCCTGGAGAAGGGCCTCCTGCCCGCCGAGCGCATCGCGGAGCTCCTCA
This sequence comes from Streptomyces sp. NBC_01353, assembly GCF_036237275.1. Lineage (GTDB taxonomy): Bacteria > Actinomycetota > Actinomycetes > Streptomycetales > Streptomycetaceae > Streptomyces. The sequence goes on from NZ_CP108352.1 coordinate 2,161,795, forward strand.
CCCCGGAACGCCTGACGGGCTCCCCCGGCCCGCTCCGCTAGGAGCTCATCCGGAGCTCATCCGGAGCTCCGCTAGGAGGCCCGCGCCGCTTCGGACTCGCCGACCACCAGGACGATCTTGCCGGTGGTGCGGTCGGTCTCGCCCAGGGCGTGGGCCTTCGCGGCCTCGGCGAGGGGGAAGGTGGCCTCCACGTGGGCCCGCAGAGAGCCCGCCGCCACCAGGTCGGCGACGGCGCTCATGCCCGCGTGGTCGGCCTCGACGAGGAGGGTCTCCACACGGACGCCCCGTGCCTCCGCCTTCTGCGCCTCGTCGGGGTCGGTGGGCGGCAGGAGCGAGACGAGGACGCCGCCGGGGCGCAGGACCTCGAGGGAACGGGCGCGGGTCTCCCCCGACATCGGGTCGAGCACCACGTCGATGTCGTGGGCGACGTCCCGGAAGTCGGTGGTGCGGTAGTCGATGACCTCGTCCGCGCCGAGGGAGCGCACGAAGTCGTGCTTCGGCGCGCTCGCGGTGCCGATGACGTACGCGCCACGGGCCTTGGCGATCTGGACGGCGAGGTGGCCGACGCCGCCGGCGGCCGCGTGGACGAGGACCCGCTGCCCGGGGGCGACGGCGGCGGTGTCGACGAGGGCCTGGTAGGCGGTGAGTGCGGCGAGCGGGAGGGCTCCGGCCTGGACGTGGTCGATGCCTGCGGGCTTGGGAGCGAAGGCCCGGGCGGGGGCGGTCACGTACTCGGCGTGGGAGCCGACGCCGTAGGGGTAGGGCAGCATCCCGAAGACCTCGTCGCCGGGCTTGAAGAGCGTCACGCCGTAGCCGACGGCCTCGACGACGCCGGAGACGTCCCAGCCGAGGACGAGCGGCATCCGGTCGAGGAACAGCACCTGGGAGCGGTGCTTCCAGTCGGTCGGGTTGACGCCGGCCGCGCGGACGGCGACCAGGATCTGGCTGGGGCCGGGGGCGGGTCGGGGGATCAGGACCTCCTTGAGCACGTCGGGGGTGCCGTGGTTGTCCTGGCTGATGGCGCGCATGGTGGCGTTGTTCGTCATGCGTCCAGGTTCCCGGCCAGGGCCTGCGCGTACCATGGCATGATTGCCATCTTTCGACAGGATCGTGCCATGGGAAGCGAAAGCACTACGGGACTCTCCGCGGACACGCCTCATCGCGTCGTCGTCCTCGCCCTGGACGGGGTGTACCCCTTCGAGCTCGGCATCCCGAGCCGTGTCTTCGGGGCGGCGGGTGACTTGTACGAGGTCCTGACCTGCTCCGTCGACGGCGGCCCGGTGCGCACGAACTCCGACTTCTCCGTCACGGTGGAGCACGGTCCCGAGGCGCTGCGTACGGCGGACACGGTCGTCCTCCCGCCATTCGACACCGCCCAGGTCACCCGGGAACTCCGGACGGAGGTCACGGACGCGCTCGCCGCCGTCCCGCCGGGCACCCGGATCGTGTCCATCTGCACGGGGGCCTTCGTGCTCGCGGCGGCGGGTCTCCTCGACGGGCGGCCGGCCACCACGCACTGGGCGCTCGCGAACGTGTTCCGGTCGTGGTTCCCCCAGGTGGACCTGGACCCGGACGTTCTCTTCGTCGACGACGGCGACCTGCTGACCTCGGCCGGCGCCGCTTCCGGGGTGGACGTCTGCCTGCATCTCGTACGCAAGGACCACGGCACCGCCGTGGCCAACCAGGTGGCGCGGGCCTGCGTCGTACCGCCGTGGCGGGACGGCGGCCAGGCCCAGTACATCGTGCAGCCCGTCCCGGGGCGGGACTCGAGCGGGACGTGGGCCACCCGCCAGTGGGCCCTGGAGAACCTCCACGAACCGCTGACGCTGAGGGAGCTCGCCGACCACGCCCGGATGAGCCTGCGCACCTTCGCCCGCCGCTTCAACGAGGAGGTGGGCATGAGCCCGGGCCGCTGGCTGATCCAGCAGCGCGTGGACCACGCACGGCAGCTCCTGGAGTCCACCGACCTGGCGGTGGACGACATCGCCGGCCAGGTCGGGTTCGCGACCGGGACCTCGCTGCGCCAGCATCTGCACGCCGCCATCGGGGTCTCCCCGCTCGCCTACCGGCGGACCTTCCGAGGCACTCTGTCGCCGAGCACCTGAGCATCGCCGCAGGTCAGAGCGGTGGTGAGGGTATTCCCTCGGATCCATCGGAGTTCCAATGCCGACCATTGGATTCTCCATTGGAAACCTGTCGACGGCGGGCTTAGCGTCGAGGACATCGCCGCACCGACGATCCGAACCCGGAGCGTCGGCGCTTCCAGGTGTCGACGTTCGCCGAGTGTCGAGTGTCGACGTTCGCGAAGCCTAGGCATGCGCAGAGCGTCAGCACCCGCGGAGCGTCTCCCTGCGGCGGTACCCGTCCCGGGCCTCAGGGCCCCGCCCCCTCGGAGTGACTCACCATGTCGAAGATTCTTTTCGTGATCACCGGCGCCGACCACTGGACGCTCGCCGACGGCACCAAGCACCCGACCGGCTTCTGGGCCGAGGAGGCCGCAGCGCCGTACGAGGCGTTCACGGCCGCCGGCCACGAGGTCGCCGTCGCCACTCCCGGCGGCGTCGTCCCCACGGTCGACCAGAGCAGTTTCGCCCCCGAGTTCAACGGCGGGCAGGAGGGCGCGGACAGGGTCGCCGCCGTGCTCGCCTCGTTCACCGAACTCCAGCACCCGATCGCTCTGGAGGACGTGAACCTCGACGACTACGCGGCCGTCTTCTACCCCGGCGGCCACGGCCCGATGGAGGACCTCTCCGCCGACCGGACCTCGGGGCGGATCCTGATCGACACACTGGCCTCGGGCAAGCCGCTCGCCATCGTCTGCCACGGCCCGGCGGCGCTCCTCGCCGCCACCGAGGACGACGGCACGAACGCCTTCGCCGGCTACCGGGTCGCCGCCTTCACCAACGCCGAGGAGACCCAGTCCGGCTTCGCCGACAAGGCCAAGTGGCTGCTGGAGACCCGTCTGGTCGAGGCGGGCGTCGACGTACAGGTCGGCGAGCCCTGGGGGCCGAACATCGTCGTCGACCGCAACCTCGTCACCGGCCAGAACCCGTCCTCCTCCACCCCGCTCGCGGCCGAGGTCCTCAAGAAGCTGGGCTGACCATGCCCCACTGACCGGCTCCGGGCCCGCCAACCCGCGGCGCCCGCCCCCGCCTCACTCCCCGGCGGCCTCCTGGGCGATCCGGTCGAACTGGGCGCCCATCGCCTCGGCGAGCGCCTGGGCGGCGGAGAGCGGCCGGACCATGACGGTGAAGTCGTCGATCCGGCCGTCCTCGTCGAAGCGCAGGAAGTCGCAGCCCTGGATCTGACGGCCGTTCACGGTCGCGGTGAAGACGAGGGCGTGGTCCCGCCCGTCGGGGTTCGCGATCTCGCGTACGTAGGTGAAGTCCTCGAAGACACGCAGCACCCCGCGGAGGATCGCCGCGGTGATCGCCTTCCCGGCATACGGCTTGAACGCGACCGGACTGGTGAAGACGACGTCGTCGGCCAGCAGCGCGGCCACCGCGAACGGGTCACGGTCCTCGACAGCCTTGCGGAACGGGTGCATGAACCCTCACATACTCAACTCGTTGAATAGGTGAGGGGGAGGCTACACCAGTCAGCCGTCCTCCACCGTGTAAGGAACGTGGCTCCTGAAGGAGCGCCGCCGGCAGGCCATCCGGCTCGCCACCGGCTCCCCGCTCGACTTCCCCGTCGCCACCTCGGCCGTGCGCGCCGACCCGTCCTGGCGGGTCGCCCCGACCGCCCCCGGCCTGACCGACCGCAGGGTCGAAATCACCGGACCGCCGAACCGGCGGATGGCCGTCAACGCGCTCAAACAGCGGATGGTGCAGGCGGGGCTGCTCGGCCGCAAGAGCGGCCGCGGGTTCCACACGTACGACCAGGACTGAGGGGTCCTGGTCCGCCGCCCGGGCAGAGGGAGCCCGGCTGCTGAAGGAACCGGTGGGGGTGCGACGCGCGGTGCGGTCGCACCCCCACCGTGTGGTTCGGCCCCTGCCTCGGCATCCGACGCTCGGAGACGTGAACGGTCACATGCGGCATAGAACGGATTACCCCGCAGGTTCAAGGAGGGCAAGGTCACAGCCATGTGGCCTGCTGCTCCTTTGTTCACCTGACCTAGCATCCGAGCATGACAGTCCTTCCCGACGACGGGCTTGCCCTCGCCGCCGAATTCTCCGACGCGACCCGTGAGCAGTGGCAGCACCTTGTGTCCGGCGTACTGCGCAAGTCGGGCAAGGAGGTGGAAGGCGCGGCCGCCGAGGACGCCCTCTCCACCACGCTGGAGGACGGGCTTCGCGTCCGCCCGCTGTACGCGGCCGACGACGCCGCGCCCGAGCCCGGCTTCCCCGGCTTCGCCCCCTTCGTCCGGGGCAGCAGGGCCGAGGGGAACACCCAGGGCGGCTGGGACGTACGCCAGCGGCACACGGCCGCGGACGGCCCGACGGTGCTCGCGGACCTGGAGAACGGCGTCACCTCGCTCTGGCTGGTCGTCGGAGAGGGCGGCATCCCGACGGCCTCGCTCGGCTCCGTCCTCGACGGCGTCTACCTCGACCTCGCCCCCGTCGTCCTCGAAGCCGGCCACGAGCTCGAAGCGGCCGCCGAGGAGCTCCTGCGCCTGTACGAGGAGCGTGGCGTCGCCAACGAGGCCGCCCGCGGCAACCTGGGAGCCGATCCCCTCGGCCTCGAGGCCCGTACGGGGCAGGCGTGTGACTTCGCGCCCGCGGCCGGACTCGCGCGGCGGTGCGCCGAGGAGTACCCGGGGCTGCGCGCGATGACCGTGGACGCGCTGCCGTACCACGAGGCCGGCGGTTCGGCCGCACAGGAGCTGGGCTGTTCGCTGGCGACGGGCGTCGCGTATCTGCGGCAGCTCACCGAGGCGGGGCTGAGCGCCGAACAGGCCTGTGGTCAGCTGGAGTTCCGGTACGCGGCCACCGCCGACCAGTTCCTCACCATCGCCAAGCTGCGCGCGGCCCGCAGGCTGTGGGCCCGGGTCGCCGAGGCGTCCGGAGCGAGCGGCGCGGGCGGGCAGATCCAGCACGCGGTGACCTCGCCGGTGATGATGACGCGCCGCGACCCCTGGGTGAACATGCTGCGCACGACCGTCGCCACCCTGGCCGCCGGCGTGGGTGGAGCCGATTCCGTCACCGTGCTGCCGTTCGACCACGCACTCGGACTGCCCGACGCCTTCGCGCGCCGAATCGCCCGCAACACCTCGACGATCCTGATCGAGGAGTCGCACCTGTCCCGGGTGATCGACCCGGCGGGCGGCTCCTGGTACGTGGAGCGCCTCACGGACGAACTCGCCGAGGCGGGCTGGGAGTTCTTCCGCACCATCGAGCGTGCGGGCGGTCAGGCCGCCGCCCTGCGGTCCGGGATGATCCGCGACCGGCTCGCCGAGACCTGGTCCGCCCGCAGCACGAAGCTCGCCAAGCGGCGCGAACCCATCACCGGCGTCAGCGAGTTCCCGCACCTGACCGAGAACCCGGTCGTCCGCGAGCCCGCGCCCGAACCGCCGTCCGGCGGCCTGCCCCGCGTACGCCGCGACGACGCGTACGAGGCGCTGCGCGCCCGCTCCGACGCCCACCTCGCCGCGACGGGCACCCGGCCGCGGATCTTCCTCTCCACCATCGGCCCCGCCGCAGCGCACACGGCGCGGTCCACGTTCGCCGCCAACTTCTTCCAGGCGGGCGGCATCGAGCCCGTCACGGAGGGCACCTTCGAGGAGAGCGGAGCGAGCGAGGCCTGCCTCTGCTCCAGCGACGCGCTCTACGAGGAGCAGGCCGCGGCCCGCGCGCAGGAGCTCCGGGCGAGCGGCGCCGGACACGTGTTCCTTGCCGGACGGCCCGCCGAGTACGCCGGTGTGGACGCCTTCGTCTTCGCCGGCTGCGATGCCGTCGCCGTACTCTCCGCCACGCTCGACCGCATGGGAGTGTCCTGATGTCCATCCCCGATTTCTCCGCGATCGAGCTGGGGACCCCGACCGCCGGCGCCGGCGCCGACGAGTGGCGGTCGGCGGTCAAGAAGGCCGCCGGCGGTGACGACCTGCTCTGGGAGACCCCGGAGGGCATCGCGGTCAAGCCGCTCTACACCGGTCAGGACCTGGAGGGCCTGGACTTCCTGGAGACGTACCCGGGCATGGCCCCGTATCTGCGCGGCCCGTACCCGACGATGTACGTCAACCAGCCCTGGACGATCCGTCAGTACGCGGGCTTCTCCACCGCCGAGGAGTCCAACGCGTTCTACCGGCGTAACCTGGCGGCGGGCCAGAAGGGGCTTTCGGTCGCCTTCGACCTGCCCACCCACCGCGGCTACGACAGCGACCACCCGCGCGTGACCGGCGACGTCGGCATGGCGGGCGTGGCCATCGACTCGATCTACGACATGCGCCAGCTCTTCGACGGCATCCCGCTGGACAAGATGACCGTGTCGATGACGATGAACGGCGCCGTGCTTCCCGTACTCGCGCTGTACATCGTGGCGGCCGAGGAACAGGGCGTGCCGCCCGAGAAGCTGGCCGGGACCATTCAGAACGACATCCTCAAGGAGTTCATGGTCCGCAACACCTACATCTATCCGCCGAAGCCGTCGATGCGGATCATCTCCGACATCTTCGCCTACACCTCGCAGCGGATGCCGCGCTACAACTCCATCTCCATCTCCGGGTACCACATCCAGGAGGCGGGTGCGACGGCCGATCTGGAGCTGGCCTACACCCTCGCCGACGGCGTGGAGTACATCCGGGCGGGACGCGAAGCGGGCCTGGACGTGGACGCGTTCGCCCCCCGGCTCTCCTTCTTCTGGGCCATCGGCATGAACTTCTTCATGGAGATCGCCAAGATGCGGGCGGCCCGGCTGCTGTGGGCCAAGCTGGTCAAGCAGTTCGACCCGCAGAACGCCAAGTCGCTCTCCCTGCGCACCCATTCGCAGACCTCGGGCTGGTCGCTGACGGCGCAGGACGTCTTCAACAACGTCACGCGTACGTGTGTCGAGGCGATGGCGGCCACCCAGGGCCACACCCAGTCGCTGCACACCAACGCCCTCGACGAGGCGCTCGCCCTGCCCACCGACTTCTCGGCGCGGATCGCCCGCAACACCCAGCTGCTCATCCAGCAGGAGTCGGGCACGACCCGGTCGATCGATCCGTGGGGCGGCAGCGCCTATGTGGAGAAGCTGACGTACGACCTGGCTCGCCGCGCCTGGCAGCACATCCAGGAGGTCGAGCGGGCGGGGGGCATGGCGCAGGCCATCGACGCCGGCATCCCCAAGCTGCGCGTGGAGGAGGCCGCGGCCCGCACGCAGGCCCGCATCGACTCCGGCCGCCAGCCGGTCATCGGTGTGAACAAGTACCGGGTCGACGCCGATGAGCAGATCGACGTGCTCAAGGTCGACAACTCCTCCGTGCGCTCGCAGCAGATCGCCAAGTTGCGGCGGCTGCGGGAGGAGCGCGACGAGGCAGTCACCCAGGACACGCTGCGCGCGCTGACGAACGCGGCGGACCGCGGCGACGGCAACCTGCTCGCACTGGCGGTGGACGCGGCCCGTGCGAAGGCGACGGTCGGTGAGATCTCCGACGCCCTGGAGAAGGTGTACGGGCGGCACGCGAGCCAGATCCGTACGATCTCCGGCGTGTACCGCAACGAAGCCGGCGACTCCCCGTCCGTGGAGCGCACCCGTACCCTCGTGAACGCCTTCGCCGAGGAGGAGGGCCGCCGTCCCCGCATCCTGGTCGCCAAGATGGGCCAGGACGGCCACGACCGCGGCCAGAAGGTGATCGCCACCGCCTTCGCCGACCTGGGCTTCGACGTGGACGTCGGCCCGCTGTTCCAGACGCCGGCCGAGGTCGCGCGCCAGGCCGTCGAGGCGGACGTGCACATCGTGGGCGTGTCGTCGCTGGCGGCCGGTCACCTGACTCTCGTACCGGCGCTGCGGCAGGAACTGGCCGCGGAGGGCCGCGAGGACATCATGATCGTGGTGGGCGGCGTCATCCCGCCGGCTGACGTCCCCACGCTCCTCGAGATGGGTGCGGCGGCCGTGTTCCCGCCCGGGACGGTGATTCCGGACGCGGCGCACGACCTGGTGCGGCGGTTGTCGGCCGGCCTCGGGCACGAGCTGTGATCGACGTTGACGCGTATGTGAAGGGCGTACTCGACGGGAAGCGGGCGATCGTGGCCCGCGCCATCACGCTCGTCGAGTCCACCCGCCCCCAACACCGGGCTCTGGCCCAGCGGTTGCTGACCGAGCTGCTGCCGCACAGCGGGAAGGCACGCCGGATCGGGATCAGCGGCGTGCCGGGGGTCGGGAAGTCGACGTTCATCGACGCGTTCGGCACGATGCTGACCGGCCTCGGCCACCGGGTCGCCGTCCTCGCCGTCGACCCCTCGTCGAGCCGCACGGGTGGCTCGATCCTGGGCGACAAGACGCGGATGGAGCGCCTCGCCGTGGACCCGGCGGCCTTCGTGCGGCCGTCCCCCACCGCGGGAACACTGGGCGGGGTCGCCAAGGCGACGCGTGAGTCGATCCTGGTGATGGAGGCGGCGGGCTACGACGTGGTCCTCGTCGAGACCGTCGGTGTCGGCCAGTCCGAGACCGCCGTCGCCAACATGGTCGACTCGTTCCTGCTGCTCACGCTCGCGCGGACGGGTGACCAGCTGCAGGGCATCAAGAAGGGCGTCCTGGAGCTGGCGGACGTGGTCGCCGTCAACAAGGCGGACGGACCGCACGAGCGCGATGCCCGCACGGCCGCCCGTGAGCTGTCGGGTGCCCTGCGGCTGATGCAGAGCCGGGACGCGGCCTGGTCCCCGCCCGTCCTCCACTGCAGCGCCCGCGAGTCGACCGGCCTGGACACCGTCTGGGAGCGCCTCGAACAGCACCGCACCCTGCTCGACTCGACCGGCAGCCTCGCCGCCCGCCGTCGCGACCAGCAGGTCGACTGGGCGTGGACGATGGTCCGCGACGACCTCCTGGGCCGCCTCCACGCGGACCCTTCCGTCCGCGCCCTGGCCCCCTCCCTCGAACAGCAGGTCAGAAACGGCCAGTTGACGGCAACCCTCGCCGCGGAACGCATCCTGCGCGCGTTCGAGACTGCCGGAGGGACCGCCCTGGAGGACGCGTGACCGCGAGCCGGGCCGCCCCGGAGAACGCCTGAGACGGGCGTACGACCGAGACGGCCCTGCTCGCGGCGTCAGCGCTCCTGGCCGTAGTCGGGCCTGGCCACGGCAAGGTGCTCCGCCACCGACTCGAGCCAGGCGCCGACGGAGAGCGGGGCGGGCGGCTCCATCTCCATGCCGAGTTCGGCGACACCCATCACGTATTCGTGGTCATCGAGGTCCAGTGCCAGCAGTTCATGGATCTCGCCGACCAGTCGGGCGACCAGCTGGGGATCGGTCGAGGCCTTGTAGTCCTGGACCGCGGCGTCGTGGTCGGCGAACTCGTCCGGCATGTCCTGCGAGAACCAGCCGCCGAGGAACTGTCCGAGTTCTCCGAAACGGGCATGCCATTCCCAATGCGTCCGGGGAGTGGCGGGCGGAGGCACGTCGCCGGACTCGATGCTGCGCTTGATGTGGTCGGCCATCTCGAACAGCCAGCTCTGTGTGCCGGCCTCCGGCAGCCCCACGTCCGGAACCGGATAGAACTCGCCGAGCCGCAGACGGAGACGGCCGGGTGGGTTCCGGGCGTACTCACGCAGCTGCTGCTCGGCGACGGACAGGGCCCAGGGCCTGGTGTGCCAGGTATGGCGGAGGTACGCCTCGAGCGCCGGCGGCGGCGTCTCCTCCGTGACGGAGGGATCCTGCCCGACGAAGGCTGAGACGACGACGTCGAGTTCGCCGTACCGACGGTCGAACTCGAGGGGCTTCATGGACACTGCGACGCCTTCAGAGGTAGATCGGGTAGGTGGCATGGACGACGAATCCGTGCGGGCTCGAGTCCTCGCGTCGGAGCGTCACCCGCGCGGCTCGGACATCGACGGGCTCGTGTCCGGCGAGCATCATCCCCTGCAACAGGACGCGGCCGACAGGCTCGTCACGCGACGGCCAGGCGGCCTCGATGGTGAGCCGCTGCCGCGTGCCCTGCGCCAGCCAGCGGTGCACGGCCTGCTCGTTGCGGGTGACGACCTGCTGGGTGCACCACTGCGCGGTCTCACGGTCTGGATAGGTGGAGGAGCGGGTACGCACTGCCAAGTCCTTCAATCGATGATAAAGCCCCAGAAGACACCGACTTCGGTGTCCGACACAGCGATCACGCCGCAGTCCACGGTGTAGTCGGTGAAGCCCTCGTAGGAGCCTTCGTGCCGGAACATGTCAGCATGCGGATCGTCGCGCGCAGCCGACATGTTGGTCAAGTAGCGAGCACTTTCGCCGAACCGGCCGAGAATGACCGAAGCATCATCCAGCAAGGAATCCTTCCTCGCGTCGAAGTCGTCGATTCCGCTCGTCGTGAACCATTCGCCTTGCAGAGTCACGAGGATCTGTTCGGCCGATCGTCTCGACACGTCGAATACCCAGTCGAAATCATCCACCACACGTGACAGAAAAGGCCTCTCAGGGCTGCACTCAAGATGCGAGCTCGGACCCGGCGCATGGTTGATCGAGAGCCATCCTCGCGGATCTTTGCTCTTCAGCTCCATGATCGAGATGACGTCTCGGCGCCAATCGTCGTTCTTTCGCGCACCGACTGCCGCGAATGAGAGTTCACAGAAGATGGACCGTACGGCCTGATCCCACGAACTCCGAGTCACTTCCGCCATCAACCGACCTCCCGCCGAGGCGCCCCAGCCCATGTCATCACTGTGGAATCCTGTCCGACGGCATGGAAGTCAGCACGACATAGGGAGGGTGCCCCCCTGGCCGGGGCTTCAGAATGACGAGAACCTTCTTGGTGTCGTGAGCGGCATTGTCACCCCTGGTCCAGGTTCTTCCCACGACGTCCGGCACCTCGATGCCAAGCTCCTTCCGCGACCTCGGACCAGGATTCTGCGCCAGCCAACTCGTGATCTTCACCTGGTTTCCGGGATCGTCCAGAGTGGCTTGCGTATAGCGCTGAGCCCCTGCGAGATCGGTGAACGTGGAGGCGGCCTTGGGGCCGACGGATCCGGTGCTGGAGACAGTCATCTGGTCCCTCAACCGCTGCTCCAGCTGTTCGTCCGTCTTGCCGACGTGCTTGTCCACGACATGGGACCCGAGCATCCCCTCCTGGTTGGCCAGGTCGACAGGATACTTGTGGTTGGCCTCGTCATCTCCTGGGACGGTATAGAGGGGATCGCCCTTGAATTCTGTAAGTGCGCGGGCTCCGAATGACTCCGCCCGCGCCGACTCGGCGTCGAAGGTGGGGGCACTGAGATACGCCTCGTCCAGGGCGTCGTGCAGTTTGTTGATCTCCACGACCTGCCGCCGGACGCGGTTATTGTACGCCTCGACCGCGGCATTCATGGCTTCTTGGTCGACCTCCAGCGCGAAACCCTGAGCAAAGCCTTTTCCTATGTTGAGGAATCCCTTGCCGATGCTCTTGAGGTCCTTCATCCCGATGCCGTCGCTTCTGTCGATGTGCGGCAGCGCTTTTATGACGGCTTCGTAGTAGAGCCCACGGAGGTCGTCCCGTACGTCCTCCGCGGCTGCCGCCCAGGCACGCAACGCGTCACTCATGACATCGCACGTCTGGAGCATCACGTCCATGATGGGGTGGCTTACACGCCGACCGGGTTGGGCCTTGTCGTGACCCCAGTCATGCCCTTCGCGACTCTTCCCCCAGTCGCTCGTGCCCCAGACGGCACTGCAGAACTGACGCATCGCCACGTTCCACTCACCGTTCGACCGATCGGTGTAGTTGTGGAGAGCACTGCTCAGGTTTCCGTCGGTGCTACTGACCACCGTGCCTGCATACACCCAGGCAATGGACATGTTGTCCAGGCCGAGATAGTCGGGCAACGGCATGATCTGTGCGGCCTTGTCCATACGGAAGGCATCGTCCAGCAGGGGCCTGATGATAGCGAGCATGCCCGCCTCGACCGCTTCCAGCGCCCGCTGGAAGATATCCTGGCTCTGGTCGATGTCCGCCCACTTGAGGTCCGTGACGGACCGGTAGTTCGGCGGCGTGTCGATCACCGCCGGCGGCTGCCGGGTCTGAGCGGGGGCACCCGAGGGATCCGTGGCGGCGTCGGCGGCCGCGTAGTTGTTGGCGGTGGTCGTGAAGCCGACGGCGGCACCGCCGACACTCGCGACCGACTTGGCCCAGACGTCGAAGAAGCGATTGCCGACCTTCTTGTAGGCAGCGGCGAACTCCCAGGCGGCGGTTCCGTAGCCCCCGCAGTCCGGGTATCGACCGAGCTCGTCGAGCAGGTGATTGGCACCCTTGTTCAGGCCGTCCTGCAGATGCGCCACATAGCCCGAGAGCATGTACAGCGCCGTCGGTGTGACGTCGATCTCGCCGTTCTTCATCGGGGGCGGCGGCGGGGGCATGGTCATCAGGCCGCCCCCCATCCACGCAGCACGGCGGCGTGGGCGGCCGCGTAGTTGCTCTGCCCCGTTGTGACGATGCCGTGGAGCCAGGCCTGAGTTTCCTGAAGGTCCTGAGCGGACCTGTCCCACTCGTCCAGCTTGTCGATGAACGCCTCTCGCGTCTCCCCTTCCCAGGTGAGAACGACCTTCTCGACACGGCCGTGCAGTGTCTGAACCTTCTCGTTGAGCGCCTTGAGTATGTCCTCCAACTGCCCGGAGAGAAGCTGGAGGGTGGCGAAGTCGACACCTATGCTGCCGTCGCTCTCAGTCATGCGTCCCCGTTTTCAAAGTGCGAGTATGCGGCTGCCCCCCGGAACGGGGGGCTGGCCTGCCGTGTTGGGGGTCGAAAGCTCAGCGGCTTCCTTGTCCACGTCCACCGTCATCTGGATCCGCCTGAAGGCGCCCAGTGCGTCGAGCTCCTGCTCGGTGAACCCGTCCCGGCTCATCCGGACGGCCGCCTCGATCAGCTTCATGATCTCGCGAATGCGAACCGCGTCCTTGGCCGCTTCGCGATGCTGCCGGCGGTACGCCTTGGCCGCCGGCCCTCGCCAACGGGCCTCGATCGCGTCGACGATCGCGTCCATGCGCTTGACCTGCTGGTCCAAGTGACTCTGCATGTCGCCGAGTTCATCGGCGAGTTTGGTCAAGTTCTCGTCGGTGACCGCCAGATTGGGATCTGTCGCCACATCCCTCACCCCCGTGAGTGTTCTTCGATCAGTTGTGATCGCAAACACTCTAACAAGCCACTTCGACGGACAGCATGTGCGACTGCGCCAGTTCTCCCGAGGAGGCGTGGAGCTGGGTCCTTACGTCATCCCGTCGCCGCCGTCGCGATCGGCGGGTCGGGGAGGGGGAGTTCGATGCGGAAGGTGCAGCCTTCGCCGGGGGCTGTGTCGAGAGTGATGTGGCCGCCGTGGGCGGTGACGAGGGCTTGGGCGATGGCGAGGCCGAGGCCCGAGCCGCCGGTGGTGCGGGTGCGGGAGTCGTCGGCGCGGTAGAAGCGGTCGAAGACCCGGTCGCGGGCGGCGGGGGTGAGACCGGGGCCCTCGTCGGCGACTTCGAGGACGGCGTGGGTTCCCGCGGTGCCGACGCCGATACGGATCGGGGTGCCGGCGGGTGTGTGGGTGACGGCGTTGCCGATGAGGTTGGTGACGACCTGGCGGAGCCGGGCCTCGTCGGCGACGGCGGGGGCGGTGGACGGCTTTCCGCCACCGGGACCGGTCAGGGTCACCGGCCGGGTCGTGTCCAGGGCGCGTACGTCGTGGAGGGCGTCGGCGGCCAGGGTGCGCAGGTCCATGGGGGCGAGGTCGAGGGCGAAGGCCGGTCCCCGGTCGGCGTCGGCGCCCGGGTGGGTGTCCTCGTCGAGGCGGGCGAGGAGCAGCATCTCCTCCACGAGCCGGGTGAGGCGTTCGGACTCCGCGGCGATCCGGGTCATGGTCTGGTCGACGTCCTCGCGGGTGGGAAGGGCACCCATGCGGTAGAGGTCGGTGTAGCCCTTGATACCGACGAGGGGCGTGCGGAGTTCATGGCTCGCGTCGGCGAAGAAGCGCCGCGTTCTCGCTTCGGCCTCCGCGCGGGCCCGGAAGGCCGTGTCGATCCCGCTCAGCATCTGGTTCAGACAGGCGGTCAGGCGCCCCACCTCGGTGTGGGGGGCGGCCAGTTCGGGGACGCGGTGCGAGTAGTCGCCGGCGGTGATGGCCGTCGCGGTCTCCTCGATTCGGGTCAGGGGGCGCAGTCCGGAGCGGACGGCGAACCAGCCGGCGACGGCCAGAGCCGCGAGCAGGGCGGTGCCCACCGTCAGCGAGAGGTTCCGGGTCTTGGCGATCGTACGGTCGACCTCGTCGAGGGAGGTGGCCACGAGGACGCTGCCCCGGGCGTCGGACCGTCCGGGCGGGAAGACCTGGGCGGGCTGGGTGAGGGCGATGACCCGCCAGCTGTGGTCGCCGTCGTGCGCGGGCACGGTGAAGGGGCGGCCCTCGTGGGCGACGACGTCGGCGCGGTCGAGGGCGGGCAGGTCCGGGCCACCGCCCGGTGGCGCGGTGCTCGCGTCGAACGACCTGCGGGTGGCACCGTCGTCGTCCAGGTAGGTCACGGTCCTGTCGCCGAGGACGCTGAGCGCCTGCACGCCGGGCGGGGTGCCGGTGCCGGAGGGCGGTGACAGACGGGCGGCGATCTGCCCGGTCAGGACGAGCCGGTCGTCGACCCGGTCCAGGAGGTAGCCGTGCAGGGCCGTGGTGACGAACATGCCCGTGCCGAGGAGACCGACGGCGACCAGGGCGATGGACAGGCACAACAGGCGGGTACGGAGCGACAGCCGGCTCGGCCGGGGCCGGGGCGGCGACAGGCTCGGGCTCTTCACGGTCGGGGCTCGCGCATCACGTAACCGACGCCCCGGATGGTGTGGATGAGCTTGGGCTCCCCGGTGTCGACCTTGCGGCGCAGATAGCTGATGTACGTGTCGACGATGCTGGGGTCACCGCCGAAGTCGTACTCCCACACGCTGTGCAGGATCTGGTTCTTCGTCATGGTCCGTTCCGCGTTGGCGACCAGGAAGTGCAGGAGGCGGAACTCGGTCGGGGACAGCTTCACGGTCCGGCCCGCCCGGGTGACGTGGTGGCTGTCGGGTTCGAGTTCCAGATCGCCGACGGTCATCCGGGCCGGCTGCTCGCCCCGGGTGCGGCGCAGCACCGCATGGATCCGGGCGATCAGCTCTTCGAGGTCGAACGGTTTGGAGACGTAGTCGTCGCCACCGAGGCGCAGACCGTGCAGCCGGTCCTGGCGGTCGTCGCGTGCGGTGACGAAGAGGACCGGCACGTCGCCGCCCCGTCCGAGCCGGGATGAGCGGGGTTGGGCGCGCAGCCGGCGGATCACCTCGAAGCCGTCCATGTCGGGGAGCATGACGTCGAGCAGGACGAGATCGGGGGTGTGCCGGGCGGCCAGGTCGAGGGCTTCCCGGCCGGTGGCGGCGGCGTCGACGTCGAAGCCGGCGTAGCGCAGCGCGGTGCGCAGCAGTTCCCGGACGGTGGGTTCGTCGTCGACGACGAGCAGATGGTCCGGGCGCGCCACGGTACGGGAGGGAGGTGTCGGTGCCGCCATGGTGTGGATCTCCTCCTTCACGGACACAGGCTGGGCTGACAGGGCTGAGGGCTGACAGGGCTGACAGGGCTCCTCAGGAGATCACACGGGCCTTCACGTGGCCGAGTCGGACGAGACCCGGGATGCGGACCGGGCGAGGGCGGATCCTGCCGGGCGCCGGAACGCGGTGCCGGGCGTTCCGGCAGCGCTGTTACGGCCCCGGGCCCGCCGGCCGTGCAGGCGGCTGCCGCCGTAGGCGGCGAGGGTGGCCAGAACGCACCCGGCGAGCGCGGACAGCCCAGGACTTCCTTCCAGGCCGGCGGCGACGCCACCCAGCTCGCCGTCCATGACGCTGATGCCGATCCGCAGCGACCCGCGCGCCAACAGCGGGAGCACCAGCATCGAGACGCCGACCGCGATGCCCATGCGCAGGGCGATGTCCGCGTGGCGGCCGAGCAGGGACTCTGAGTCCTCCCGCGGAGTGCGCGCCGGGGTACGGGCGGCAGCGACGTACCCGGCGATCACCAGCAGGAGCAGCATGAGCAGCAGGGCGATCAGCCACACCGGTACGCCGGCGCCCGACCAGCCGCCGAGGTCCACGGACCTGTCCGCGCCTGCTGCGTCGCCTTGGGGCCCCGCGCCGATCGTGCCGAGCAGCCCGCCGCTCTCGGACTGCAGGCGGTGCACGCCGACCTCCCAGGAGGTGCCGAGGCCGGAGCTGAGCAGCGCGGCGATCAGGTTCGGGCCGATGAGCAGCAGCATCCCCGCTGTCTCGGCGGCCCGCTCACGGCCGGTCAGGGCAGCGGCGCCCGCCACAAGTGCGGCAGCCAGGGCCGAACAGCACAGCACGGCCGCCAGCCCGGTCAGGGTGGAGGCGACGGCGTTCCACTTCCGCCGCAGCCGGCCCAGGGCGATGGGGCGCGGCAGCGCCGTACGACGGGCCGCGACGCAGCCGACTGCGAGGACGACGGCCACCCACAGCAGGCCGAAGAAGACGGTCGCGGCGGTATCGGTCTCGAAGGTGACCGAGAACAGCCCCGGGACGAGGTCACCGGCGCCCCCGTCACCACCGCTGGTGAAGCGGCCGAACGCCCCGGACGAGGGGCCGTCGCCGAACCGTTCCGTCACGCTCTCGGGCAGCCGGGCCGTGCCGTGGGCCATGCCGGCGAGGACCGGGAGGGTCACCGCCGCAGTCGCCAGTGCGCCGCCGCACCGGACCCACAGCATCGCCGGGGCGGGTCGCGGCCGCCGGTGCAGGGGCCGGAAGAAGACGATCGCGAGGACCGCGGTACCCAGGAAGGTCAGGGTCAGCGGGGTCATCGCCGCCTCGCCGCTCAGGCCGAGATCGAATCCCCCGCCAAGGCCCGCGAGCAGGCCGCCGAGGCCGCCTCCGTCGGCGAACTCGGCCTCGGACTCGGTCTCGGCGGACGTCGCCGACTCCACGGTGACGCCGCCGCCGACGGCCATGCCGACGGCCGTCGGCACCAGGCGGGAGACCGGCGCGATGGCGCCGGCGCCGAGGACGGCCAGTGCCGCCCATGCGGTGGCGGCCATGACCACGAGGGCGGTCGCGACGGAGAGGGCCCCTTCGAGGGCGTGACGCCATGGTGTGACGGGAGAAGTGGAGTGCGGCGGCGGGGCTGCGGACATGGGTGGGCTCCTTGTGGAGAGGCGTTCGGGGCGGGCCGGCGCGCGGCGGGCGGAGCAGGGCTGCGTATCGCGTGCGCCCGGGTGGCGAAGGCGCTCCGGCGCCGGCCGGGCGGGGACGCTCAGCTGCCGGAGGGGCGGCTGCCGCCGCTTCCCGCGGTCTGGACGACGGAGTGCGGGACACCGGACGCGGTCGACACCGCCGTCGTCTCGCGCGGGGCTCGTTCGAGCCGTTCGCCTTCGACGTCGAGGTCGGGGACGAGTCGGTCCAGCCGGGCGGGCAGTTGCCAGGCGCGCCGGCCGAGCAGGGCGAGGACCGCCGGTACGAGTGCCATGCGGACGACGAACGCGTCGAAGAGGACGGCAACGGCGAGCCCGAAGCCGACGGTCTTGAGCATCTGCTCGTCGGAGCCCAAGAAGGCGGCGAAGACCGAGATCATGATCACGGCCGCGGCGGTCACCACCCGCGCACTGTGCTCGAACCCGCTGATCACGGAGTCCGACGGCGACTGCCCGTGCACGTACGCCTCGCGCATCCTGGTCACCAGGAACACCTCGTAGTCCATGGCGAGACCGAAGACCACGCCGACCATGAAGATCGGCATCACCGACATCACCGGCCCCGGTACCGCGACCCCGAAGACGGAAGCCGACCAGCCCCATTGGAAGACCGCGACCACCGCGCCGAGCCCGGCCAGGACCGACAGCAGGAAACCCAGTGCCGCCTTGAGCGGCACGAGGAGGGACCGGAAGACGACGATCAACAGCAGGAACGCCAGACCGACGACGAGTGCCAGGTACGGGATCAGCGCGTCGGACAGTTTCTGCGAGACGTCCACGTTCATCGCCGTCGTACCGGCTACGAGGACCCGGGCGTCGCTCGCGCTCGCGAGCGCCGGGTCGCGCAGCGCGTGCACGAGCTCTGCCGTCTCCTCGCCTGCCGGCGAGGTGGCCGGGACGACGTTGAGGACGGCGGTGTCGCCGGACCGGCTCAACCGCGGCTGCCCGACGGCGGCGACGTCCTTCCTGCCGCGGATCTGCTCGCCGACGCTCTTCGCGGCCGCCTGGGCGCTGCCGCCGCCGACGGCCTGGACGACCACCGTCAGCGGGCCGTTGAAGCCCGGGCCGAAGCCCTCGGCGATCAGGTCGTAGGCCCGGCGCTCGGTCGTCGACACCGACTTGCTCTCGTCGCCGGGCAGTCCCATCTCCAGGGAGGCCGCGGGGACCGCGACCACACCGAGCAGGACGACACCACCGAGGAGTACGGCCACGGGCCGCCGAACGACGAACCGGGCCCAACGCACACCCATCCCGGCCGGCGGAGCGCCACCGGCGTCGCTCCCCCGGCCTGCGTCACTCCCCACGCCCGCGCTCCTCCCCCGGCCCGCGCCCCTCCACCGCCGCCGCGGACGCGCCGGGCCGATGCGACGGCCGCAGATCCCGAGCAGCGCGGGAATCAGGGTGACGGCGATCAATACCGCGATGACGACCGTGCCGGCCGCGGCGAGACCCATCTGCGTCAGCAGCGGGATCCCGACCACGCACAGCCCGGCAAGGGCGATCACCACGGTCAGACCGGCGAACACCACCGCCGACCCCGCGGTCCCCACCGCGTGCGCGGCCGCCTCCTCACGGTCCCGGCCACGGGCGAGTTCGGCACGGTATCGAGAGACCACGAACAGGGCGTAGTCGATGCCGACGGCCAGCCCGACCATGGTGGCGAGACCGGACGTCGTCGAGCCCAGACCGAGCGGCTCCGCCAGCACCCGGATCGCCAGCCCGCCGACGCCCACTCCGAGTACGGCGGTGAGCAGCGGAAGTCCGGCCGACAGCAGCGAGCCGAAGGTGATGACGAGCACGACGGCGGCCACCGCCAGCCCAACGGCCTCCGAGGAATGCCCACCGGCCACCGCGTTGACGGCGTTGCCGCCGACCTCGACGGCCAACTCCCCCGAGCCCGCCTGCTCGACGGTGTCCCGCAGCGCGGTGCGGGAAGCCTCCTCGAGCTCCGACGCGGGCACGGGGTAGGAGACCTGTGCGTAGGCGGTGGTGCCGTCCTCGCTCACCGATCGGGCGGCGAACGGCTCGGTGACCCGCGCGACCTGAGGATCGTTCCCGAGAGCTCGGACCGTCTCCCCGATCGCCTTCTTCGCCTCGGGGTCGGTGACCTTGCCGTGCTCCGCCCGGAACACCACGCGGGCGGTCGCCCCGTCGGCGTTCAGCTGCGGGAAACGCTCCTCCAGCAGGTCGTACGCCTGCTGCGCCTCCGTACCGGGCATCGAGAAGTCGTTCGGCGGCGGGGCCGGCGCCCTCCCGGCCAACACCCCCGTCCCCACGAGCAGTACGACCCACAGCAAGGCGACCAGCCGGCGCCTCCGGAAGGAGAGGCGGCCAAGACCGCAGAGGAATGTGGCCACAGCAGCGGCTCCAAGTCAGGTCGACGCTCATCGGAAGACGGCACCGACGCTGTCAGCCCTCCCTGACCGCACCCGGAGAGATCCTGGGAGCTCTCTGAGAACTCGGGCCACCCGCCACACGGCGGAAGCGGCTCCAACCGGACATACCGCCGACCTCCGCTCCGTGATTCACAGAAAGCTCTT
Organism: Streptomyces sp. NBC_01353; assembly: GCF_036237275.1. Taxonomy (GTDB): domain Bacteria; phylum Actinomycetota; class Actinomycetes; order Streptomycetales; family Streptomycetaceae; genus Streptomyces. Next base: position 2,181,608 of record NZ_CP108352.1, read on the forward strand.
CGAATGGCTGCTCAGCCCAGCGAGCCGAGGTGGACGCCGATCGGACGGGCCCGGCGCCGCAGCGCGGTTCCAGGCCATTCGGGACCAGGGGAGGGTCAGTTCGCTCTGGTCGGTGACCTCTCGGGGAGCCAGGTCCGGGAGTGGGGTGGCCTCGTGGTGGCGGGCGTAGACCGTGTCGATGTAGCGGTGGCCGGTGTCGGGGGCGAGGAAGAGGACCGTTCGCTCGGGGGCACGGTCGCGTTCGTGGCGAGCGGCCAGGTAGCCGGCGCCGGTCGAGAGGCCCGCGAAGAGCGCGTGCCGGCGGAGCAGGTCGATGCTGCCGGCCAGGGCCGCGTCGAAGGAGATCCAGTGCAGGGTGTCGTACAGCTCGTGCGAGACGTTCTCGAAGGGGATGGAGCTGCCGATCCCGGCGATGATGATCTCGGGGTCCGCGACGTGCTCGGCGCCGAAGGTGACGCTGCCGTACGGCTGGACGCCCACGAGTTCGACGTCGGCCTGGCCGTCGGGGGCCGCACGCAGATAGCGGGCGAGGGCGCCCGTCGAGGCTCCCGAGCCGACCCCGCCGACGACGGTGAGGCCGTCCGCGCCTGTCGCCTCCCGGATCCGGTCGGCGATCGCGCGGTAGCCCAGGTAGTGGATGTCGTCGTGGTACTGCCGCATCCAGTGGTACTCGGGGTGCTCGGCGAGGATCTCGTGGATCCGCTCCACCCGCCGCTTCTGATCGAGCTTGAGGTCGCTGCACGGCTCCATCTGCTCCGACGTCGCCCCCAAGATGGAGAGTTGGGTACGCAGAGTGTGGTCGACCGTCGTCGAGCCGACGATGTGACAGCGCATGCCGTGCCGGTGACAGGCCAGGGCGAGCGCGTACGCGTAGATGCCGCTGGAGCTGTCGAGCAGGGTGTCCCCGCGCCGTACGACTCCGGTGTCGAGCAGGTGGCGCACCGCCGCGAGCGCGGAGACCACCTTCATCGTCTCAAAGCGCAGGCAGACGAGCCGGTCGTCGAGCCGTATCAGGTCCGGCCGGCCGATCGCCTCCGCGATGTGCTGGTCCATTCAGGATCTCCTTGAGGGTGGTGAAAGTCGTGAAGGCCCGCGCGGCGGGGATGCCGTGGGCGTCCAGGGCGCGCAGGCAGCTGCGCACGCGGTGCCGCAGGCCCGGCGCGGCGGCGTCGAACAGCACGCCCGCCACCGCGCCGCTGTGCGCGATCTGCACGCCCGCCGCCCCGACCCGCTGGGCGACGGCCGTGAGTGCGTCGAACTCCGGGTGGCCCAGGACCTGTTGGCCGCGTCGGGCGCTGGCGGTGGCGACCTCGCCGAGGAGCTGGGCGTCGCCGGTCGCCACGGCCCGGCGCAGCAGCGTGCGCAGCAGCTCGAAGTCGCGGATGTCGGCGTCGGCGGCCTCCCGCACGGGCAGGGCGAGGGTGTCGACCGGCGCCCCTCCGCCGAGGGTGCAGCCCACGACGACCAGGGGCGGCAGCGCCGGGCCGAGGACCTCCAGGACCCGGCCCTCCCGCTGGGCGAAGAGCACCGGCCGCCCGTCCGACATCAGCGGATCACAGGCCAGTTCGGCGCGCACGGCGAGCCGGGCCACCGTCTCGGGGGCGAGCCGGAGCCCGTACGCGTCGGCCACCGCGCGCACGGTGGCGATCACATCGCTCGTGGAGCTGCCCATGCCCAAGCCCACCGGAATGTCGCAAGAGATCCGCAACTCCCCTCCACAGGGAGGAAGTCCGGTCCTCTCCGCGCACTCGGCGACCGCGAGGACCGCGGCCTGCGCGGCCTTCGTGCGGTCGGCGGGTACGACGGTGATCACCTCGGGCGCGGTACCCGGGTGGCGGACGAACTCGGCACTGCTGCCCGGACCGGCCATGGGGAGGGTGACGAGGCCCGCGCACCGGCGTCCGTCGGCGTCGAGGAAGACCCCCTGGAGGATCTCGCCGTGGTGGCAGGGCGCGCACCCGGTGCCGGTGGTGACGGGTGGGGCCGGGCGGGCGGTGGGAATCATGCGCCGCCCACCGTCCGGTAGCGGTACAGAGCCGTCTTCTCGGCGCTGAACTGGGAGAAGGGGAACGGCTCCGCGGACAGGGCGGTCACGCCCGAGCCGAGGAAGGCACGCGCGACGGCGCTGCCGGTCTGCGCGTACACGATCACCGGGACGCCCCGGGACCGGCAGCGCTCCAGGACGGTGTCGAAGGAGCCGTTGCTCAGCGTCATCCCGGTGACGACAACCGCCTCGGCCCGGTCGAGCACCTCGTGCATGTCGTCCGTGACGGGGTCGCCCCACTGGGTGGCCTTGAGGTTGAAGTCGCAGGGCAGCGGTTCGCCGCCGCGCTCGCGGATCGCCGCGACCAACGGGTTGACGACACCGATGAGGCCGACCTTCGCGCCCTCCTCGATGTCGAGCAGGCCCGCGATGGCCGCGTCGCGGGCCTTCGCGCGGACCTCCGGGGTACCGGCGGGGAGTGTGACGGGCTCGGCGTCGCCCTCCTCGGCGGCCACGCGGTGCGGGCGGACCTCGGAGAGGTATGCGTCGAGGGCGGCGATCCGCAGCGGCCGCGGGGCCTCGCGCAGCAGGACGTCGAGCGGGGTGCCGGAGGAGTCGTGGCAGATCGAGGGGTCGATCTCGCCGGCCTCGAAGGCGCAGCCGCCGAAGGAGCCGCCGAGGCGGACCAGGACGTACTGGTTGAGGTACGTGGTGTCGCCGCCGGCCAGACGGGTGCCGTGGTGGATCCAGAACACACTGGTCGCGACGAGTTCGGAGGGGAGCGGGCCGTGTTCGCCGGCCAGGACCGCCTCGATGAGCGCGTCGACGGAGAGAACGGGGGTGGTCACAGTCATGGGATTCCTTTTCACAGGGCTTTACAGGGCGGGTCGGGGCGCCGGGAGCGGGCTGCCGAGCGGTCGGCGGTAGGTGACGGTCGGGTGTCCCAGCGCGTCGGTGGTGAGTTCGGCGTCGACCTCGAAGACCTCGGCGAGCCGCTCGGCGGTCAGGACGGCCGCGGGGGTGCCGGAGGCGATCAGGCGCCCGTGGTGGAGGAGCAGCAGCCGGTCGCAGTACCGGGCGGCGAGCGACAGGTCGTGCAGCGCGACCAGGACCGTCCGGTCGGTACCGGTCAGCAGCTCCATGAGTTCCAACTGGTGTTTGACGTCGAGGTGGTTGGTGGGCTCGTCGAGGAGGAGTGCGTAAGGCTGTTGGGCCAGCGCGCGGGCGATGTGGGCGCGCTGCCGCTCGCCGCCCGACAGCGCCTTCCAGGAGCGCCCGGCGAGCGCGGTGAGTCCGACGCACTCCAGCGCGGAGGCGACCACGGCCCGGTCGGTGGCGTCCGGTCCGCGCCAGCGGTCCCGGAACGGGGTCCGCCCCAGGCCCACGACGTCGGCGACCCGCAGATCGCTGTCCGCGCCCGAGTCCTGTTCGACGAAGGCGACATGGCGGGCGATCCGGCGCGCGCTCCAGTCCCGTACGGACTCGCCGTCGTAGCGGACCGTGCCCGCGTCGGGGTCCCGGAGCCCGGCCAGGCAGCGCAGCAGCGAGGACTTGCCCGAGCCGTTGGGTCCGAGCAGTCCGACCGTCTCGCCGGGGGCGATGTCCACGCCGACCTCGCGTACGACGGGGGTGCCCGCCACCGACCAGCTCAGCTTCTCGGCGGTGATCCTCACAGCTCACCCCGCTTGCGCAGGACGAGGAGGAAGAGCGGTACGCCGAGCAGGGCGGTGATCACGCCGACGGGAACCTCGCGGGGCGCGAAGGCGATGCGTGCCAGCGCGTCCGTCCACACCAGGAACACCGCGCCCGAGAGCGCCGCGTACGGCAGCAGCACCCGGTGCAGCGGTCCGACGAGGAACCGCACCCCGTGCGGGACGATCAGCCCGACGAAGCCGATGGCACCGACGGTCGCGACCGCCACCGCGGTCAGCGCGGCCGTGACGACGAGCAGGAGCATCCTCGTGCGCCGTACGCCGATCCCGAGGGAGGCGGCGGTGTCGGTGCCGAACGCGAGCCCGTCGAGGGCGTTCGAGCAGAACCAGGCGACCGCGAGACCCAGCGGGGTGACGATCGCGCAGACCATGACCGTGTCCCAGCGGGCGGGCGCCATCGAGCCGAGCAGCCAGTGGGTGACGGCACGCGTGGTGTCCGCGTCCGCCGAGGCCATCAGCACGAGCGAGGTCAGCGCCGTGAAGAGCTGACCGACCACGACGCCGGTCAGGACGATACGTACGGAATCCAGGCCGGTACGCCGCAGCAGCAGAAGGAGCAGCCCGAAGGAGAGCAGCGCGCCGGCGAGCGCACCGCCGGTGACCCCGAGGGTGCTCGCACCGACCCCGAGGACGACGACGGTGACGGCTCCCGTCGACGCGCCGGAGGAGACACCGAGCAGGTACGGGTCGGCGAGCGCGTTGCGGGTGACCGCCTGGAGCACCGTGCCACACACCGCGAGCGAGGCGCCGACGAGGGCGGCCATCAGCACGCGCGGCAGCCGCAGGTCCCAGATGAGCGAGTCGACCAGGGGAGGCAACGGCTGTACGTCCAGGCCGAGATGGGCGCCGAGGACTCGGCCGAGGTCCGTCCAGCCCACGTCGGCGACACCGATACGCACGGCAGCCGCCACCGAACCCGCCAAGGTGCCCGCGGCGAGGAGCAGCAGGACCACGTGGCCCCCTCCGGACCGAACGGACCGCCCGGACCGCCCTGACTGCCCGGCCGGCCCGCGGACGGAGCCCTCCGTCACCACCCGCCCGCGTGCCGCCGGCAGCAGCAGATCCGCGGACCCGCTCCGAGTGTCCGGTTCAGCGGACATACCCGAGGTCCTTCATGCCCTGGGCCAGCAGCCCGAGGGCGTGTACGGAGCGTACGGACGGGTCCAGCTCGATGCCCGGCACGGTGAGGATCTTGTTGTCACGGACCGCGGCCAGCCGGGAGATCACCGGGTGTCGGGTCATCGTGGCGCGCTTCTCGGCGGCGCTGTCGCCGGGCCTGCCGCGCTCGGACAGGTCGCCGATCACGATGAAGTCCGGGTCGCGCTCGGCCACTTCCTCCCAGGAGACCTCGGGCCAGTCCTCGTCGACGTCGTCGAAGGCGTTCTTCGCGCCGACGATCCGGCTCATCTCACTGGGCAGGCCGGTCTTCCCCGCCACGTACGGCATCCCGTTGAAGACGGAGTAGAGGTAGACCACGGTCGGCCGGTCCGCTCCCTGGGGAACCTTGGGGGCGTTCTCCCCCGCCGTGGCGACGGCGGCGCGCTGGTCGGCCGCGAGCTTGCCGGCCCGCTCCTCGGCGCCGAAGACCTTGCCCAGGTTCTCGTAGTCGGAGAACAGCAGCTCGAAGGGGGTCTTGCCGGCCGGGTTCTGCTGCGGGCAGTCCACGGCGCTGACGAAGGTGGGGACCTTGAGGGTTTCCAGCTCCTCGCGGGTGCCGGCGCGGTCCTTGGTGTAGAGGTCCGCGGATCCCGCGGCGACGAAGTCGGGTGTGGCGGCGCGCAGTTGCTCGCCGGTGGCGATCTTCGGGGCGACGACCGGGACCGTGGCGTACGCGGCCTCGTACTGCGCGGGGATCTTCGTCTTGAGGTTGGCGGTTCCCGCCATCCGGTCCTGGAGACCGAGTTCGAGGAGGGTCTCGGTCGAGGTCTGGTCCAGGGCGACGGCGCGCTGCGGCGGCTCGGCGAAGGACAGCTGACGGCCGCAGCTGGTGACGGCGGCCGCCTGGGCGGCGGGCTTGGTGTCCGCTTCGGGACCGCCGCCGGCCGCCGTGGAGCAGCCGGCGGTGGCGAGGGCGAGGGTCAGGGCGATGCCGAGACGGGCGGGGTGGCGCATGGGTTCTCCGGTCTGAGGGGGCAGGGCGCTGCACCGGGCTGGAGTGCCGCGTTCGAAAGGGTACTGTAACGACAATCATTTTCATTAACCACCTCAGGGTGCGTTTCCCGAACCGCACCCCCTCCCCAAGGAGCAACCCCACCGTGGCCACCACACCCACGCCGACAGCCCCCAAGTCCGCTGCCCCGCCGCCGCGTTCGGTCCTCCGCGACCCCGCCTTCCTGCGCCTGTGGGCGGGCACCACCGCCTCCGGGCTCGCGACCTGGGCCCTGCCCTTCGTCCTCGGACTCGCCGTACTCCACCGCGATCTCGGTGCCGCCGGCCTCGGCCTGGTCCTCGCCGCCCGTACCGTCGGCTTCCTCGTCGCCGTCGCCGTCGGCGGCGTCCTTGCCGACCGGCACTCCCGCCGCGCGGTCGTCCTCTGGTCCGCCCTCGCCGCGGCGATCGCCGCGCCCCTCCTCGCCGCCGGTCTGGGGCGTTCGCTCGTCCTGATGACGGCCGCCGCCGTTCTCGCCGGCGCCGGACAGGGCGCCTGCCGCCCGGCCTTCCAGGCGCTCACCGCCGAGATCGTCGACCCCGAGCGCCGTCAGCAGGCGAACGCCGCGATGACCATGGCGGTACGGAGCTCCACGCTCGCCGGACCCGCACTGACCGCGCTGCTCGCGGCCTTCCTCGACGTCTGGACGCTGCTGCTCGGCATCGGCCTGCTCTGGCTGGTCGCCGCGCTGGTCCCGGGCAAGGGCGGCGCCGGGCGCGCCACGACGGAGGACCCGGCCACCGCGCCCACCTCACACGCCGGCTTCCGTACGGAGTTCCTGGAGGGCATACGCGAGGCGCGCCGCCACCCCTGGTTCCTGGCGGGACTCGGCGCCCTCGTCGCCGTCATCGCCCTCGGCTACTCCGCCACCAGCGTCGCGCTGCCCCTGATCAGCCGGGACCGCTACGACACCGAGTGGGTGCTGGCCGCCGCCATGACGGCGTACACCGTGGGCGCGCTCGCCGGCGCCCTGGTCATCGCCCGTTGGCGACCGCGCTCCCAGGGCTGGGCGGCCTTCGCGGGGCTGGCCGCGTACGGCGTCGCACCGCTGAGCCTGATGCTGCCCGTGCACCCCGTCGTGGTCGTCGCCGCGTACGCCGTCGCCGGGATCGGGATCGAGCTGTTCAACGTCCCCTGGTTCACGGCCACCCAGCGCGAGGTCGCCCCGGACAAGCTGGCCCGCGTCTCCTCGCTGGACTTCCTGGTGTCCTACGGCCTCGCGCCGATCGGTCTCGCCCTGATCGCCCCGGCGATATCCCTCTTCGGGGTCACGACCGTCCTGGCCGTCTGCGCCGCCGCCTGCTTCCTCGTACCGGCCGCGGCGGCCCTGGTACCGACCGCCCGCCACTTCGGCCGTACGCCCACGCCCACGGCCACGGCCACGGCCACGACCACGACGGACTGAAACGCGACCGATCCGGACGACGCCACCCCGGGCCTCCGACACGGGTCGCCCGTCCCGCCGACGGCGAAGTACCGTGTGCGCATGGCTTCAAGAGGCCGTGGACGGGGGGCACAACGATGACGAACGGGGTTCGCGCACAGCAGCGGGAGCAGACGCGGCACACCTTGCTGCGGGAGAGCCGACGGCTCTTCTCGAAGCTGGGTTACGCGTCCGTGGGTCTGTCGGAGATCGTCGGGGCCGCCGGAGTGACCAAGGGCGCGCTGTACCACCACTTCGACAGCAAGGCCGAACTCTTCCGGGCCGTCCTGGAGCAGGTGCAGCAGGAGGTCGCGGCGCACATCGCGGCGACGGCGGATGCCCAGGAGGACGCCTGGGACCAGTTCACCTACGGCTGCCAGGCGTTCCTCAGCGCCTCCACCGACCCCGCGATCCAGCGCATCATGCTCGTCGACGGGCCGGCGGTGCTGGGCTGGCGGGACTGGCGGGCGATGAACGAGGCCACCTCGGGTCGCCACCTGGCGCAGGCTCTGACCGTCCTGATCCACGAGGGCACCATCCCCGCACAGCCGGTCGCGCCTCTCACGCATCTGCTGTCGGGGGCGATGAACGAGGCGGCGTTGTGGCTGGCGACGTCGGAGGACTCCTCCGATCTCGAGGACACCCGACAGGCGCTGGCACGGATGTTGGAGGCACTGCGGTCGAAGTGACCAGGCGCGCGCTGTGATCACGCGCGCCGTGGCCACGGTCCTGTGACCACGCCCGCTGTGGCCGGCCAAGGCTCCGCGCCGCGCTCCGCCCGGCGGCCGTGACGGGTGCCGGGGAGCCGGGCCCAAGAGGCCTGGCGGCCCGGCCCCCGCCCGAGGCTCGATGCGCCGCCTACCGGGCGCGCCAGGCGCAGGTCAGGCAACCGCCCTGCCCGCGCCGTATGTTGTTGAGAGTCGGCGCGCCGACCTGGCCGCACCGCACGCACCGACATCGCCACGGGTCACGCACGCGGCCCGGGAAGGGTTCCAGCGGCTGCAGGCCGATCGCCCGCATCTCCTCCTCGGCCACGGCCGCGTCCACCGGGGCCCGCCCTGCACAGGCCAGGCAGCCGCCGCCGGCTCGTATCCTGAACAGCCGCGGGTGGACGACGCGCCCGCAGACCAGGTGGCGGCAGCGCCATCGCACCCCGGCTCCCGGATAGGGCTCCAGCGGCTCGAAGCCCGCGCCGCGCATGGCCGCCTCGGCCCGCTCCCGGCCGGCGGCGAGTCGCCGCTCACCGGCGGCGGCCCGGCCGCACAGGCGGCATCCGGAGGTGATGCCGGAGCGCACCGAGCCGAAAGTGGGCGCGACCCTGTGGACGCCCTTCAGACAGCGGCAGTTCCAGGCCACGCCCGATCCGGGATAGGGCTCCAGCGGCTCGAGTCCGGCGGCGCGCATGACCGCCGCCGCCACATCGGGATCGACTCTCCTGGGCACGGCGCGACTTCCCCCTTCGACGTGCGGTCCCTGAGGTCTTCCAGCGGTCAGACCGGTGCGACGACGTCGATCCGGACCCCGTTGGGGTCGGTGATGACGAGGCGCCTGAGATCCGGGCGTCCTGCCGCCCCGAGGGCGGCGATCCGCTCCCACTCCTCTGCCGTGTCGTCCACCGCGAGGGTGAGCCGCACCGCGCGCACCGGCCGTCGGAGCGCCTCCGGCAGCGCCGGATGGGCGTGGTCGAGCAGGGCGAGTTCGTGCTGTCGCCCCCCGGGCCGGCTGAGACCGGCGTACCACTGGGTCGTGTACGTGGCGGTGAAGCCGAACAGTCTGCTGTAGAAGCTGCGGGACTCCCCCAGCCGTGAGGTGCAGATCACCGGACAGAAGCTGGTCAGCATGGGGTGCCATCTCCGCTCACGTACCAACGGTATGCGAACTGAACCTAGTGACATACCGTTGGCATGTCAACCTGGTCCCCTCGTCTCCAACGACCCCACGCCGCCCAGGACATGGCCGTACGACGACCAGTTCAGCTCGCCCGGTCCGACGGGCACCCGCACCCGCCGCGGAACGGCCAACGCCGCGGCATGCGTGCGGTCCTGCGGGCCGCAGGACAGGTTGACGACGCTCCAGCCCGCGGGCCGCCCCTCTCCCCCCGCTCCCAGATAGTCCCGGTCCAGCCCTCGGCCGAGTCCGGTCCCCAACGCCTTCAGGTAGGCCTCCTTGCGCGTCCACAACCGGCAGAATTCCAGGGGGCGTACGGCCCAGGGAACCCGGAGCAGCTCCTCTCGTTCGCGCGGATGCAGCCGCGCCAGGCACAGTTCGACCGTCCGACGGCCGGGCAGCCGCTCCACATCGACCCCGATGAGCACATCGGCAACGCCGATGAGGGTGATGCCGGCGCAGTGGGAGAGGGAGAAGTGCAGACCGCCAGGGCCGTCGAGGAGGACCGGCCGGCCGTCCGGCCCGCCGCAGTGCGCGCACCGGTCACGGCCGAACCGGAGGTCCCGGGGGTGGACGCCGAGCCGGTCGGCCAGCAGCAGCCGCAACCCCACATGCGCCGCGAGGTACATCGACCGGTCGCGCCGGTGGATGAAGGAGGCGGCCTTGGCCCGCTCCTCCGTGTCGAGCAGGGAGAGCGAGAGGTCTTCCCGCCACGGGGGCGCCTGCCGCACCGCCCACACCCGGGCTTCGCCCACCGGGCGCACCGCAGATGTCATGTCGACCTGCCTTCGATCCGGCGGACGTGACGCGGGGGTGGATGCCTCGTTGAGACGCTACGACCGCGAACCCGCCCCAGAACGGTGCTGTGATGACGCCCTCTGCCGTGACCAGCTTCTATCCCGTGCTCTGCACCGAACGGCTCAGTGAGTCCGTAGCGTTCTACAGCACGCTGTTCGGATTCGAGACGACGTACACGAGCGACTGGTACGTCAGCCTGCGGCGGCCCGAGCCGCCGCATTACGAGCTCGCCCTTGTCGCCGCCGGGCACGAGACCGTGCCGGAGGCCTTCCGTCGGCCGGCCCAGGGTCTGCTCCTCAACTTCGAGGTGGCCGACGTCGACGCCGAGTACGCACGCCTCGTGACGGGCGCCGGCCTGAGGACCGAACTCCCCCTGCGCAGCGAGGCGTTCGGTCAGCGTCACTTCATCGTGGCCGCCCCCGACGGCGTACTGATCGACGTCATCACGCCGATCGCCCCCGCGGCGGAATACACGGACGCCTACCAGGACCTGTCCGGCGCCTCGGTGTGACCGGTGCGGCCCGCGTCGCACGACGCGGGCCCCAGCGGCGGCCGGGCGGGCCCGGCAAGGACGGCGGAGTGCGCTAGCCCTCCACATTGACGGCCGGAACGGCGCCGTCGGCCGAACCCTCGGAACCGTCGGCGCCATCGCCCGCTCCGGTGGCCGGAATCTTGATGACCACCGCCACCAGCACGGCGGAGGCCAGCGCGACGAACGCCCCGATGCCCCCGATGACGTTCATGCCGTCGGTGAAGGCCTCCCGGGCTGAGTCGAGCAGGACGGTCGCCACGTCCGAGGACACGCCCTGCGCCGCCTCGACCGCTCCGGCAAGCGTGTCATCCGCGCTCGCCGCCACCCCCTCGGGGACTTCGACCCCACCGCGGTACACGGCGGCGCCGAGGCTGCCGAGCAGGGCGACGCCCAGCGCCATGCCGAGTTCGGTGCTGGTCTCCGAGAGGGCCGCGGCCGACCCGGCCTGCTCGGGCTGGGCCGATCCGACGACGATGTCCGTGCCCAGAGCGATGAGCGGGCCACCGCCGGCGTAGACGAACGCGAAGCCCGTCACCACCTGAGCGATGCCCGACGAGCTGTCGGCCAGGCTCAGCATCACATGGCCGATACCCGACACGGCAAGCCCGACGGCGACCACGTACGCGGGACGGAACCTGCTCGCCGCCATCGGGGACACCACGGCCGTCACGATCAGCGCGAAGGCCGCCGGCAGCAGGTACAGACCGGCCTTCATCGGGGACAGTCCGCCGACGAGCTGGAGGTACTGCGTCACCGTCAGATAGGTGCCGCCGGCCACCAGCATGCTGAGCAGCAGCGTCACCAGGGCCGTACGGAAGGTGGAGTTGCCGAAGAGGCCGAGGTCGAGGAGCGGGCTCTCCAGCGTGCGCTGCCGGCGGATGAACAGCACGCCGACGACCAGGCCGACGACGATCGCCGCGAGCGGGACCGGGCCGACCCCGTCGTTGGCGATCTCCTTCAGTCCGTAGATCACCGGAAGGATCGTGGCGAGCGACAGCGCCACGCTGGTCAGGTCGAGCCGACCGGCCTCCTCGTCGCGGTACTCCGGCAGCAGGATCGGGCCCGCCACCAGCAGCACGCCCATGATGGGCACGCCGAGCAGGAAGACCGAACCCCACCAGAAGTACTCCAGCATGGCGCCGCCGACCACCGGGCCGAGCGCGATGCCCACGGAGAACATGGTGACCCAGACCGCGATCGCCACGCCGCGCTGGCGCGCGTCGCGGAACATGTTGATGATCAGGGCGAGGGTCGAGGGCATCAGCGTGGCGCCGGCGATGCCCATCGCGGCCCGCGCCGCTATCAGCGTGGCCGAGTCGTCGGCGAAGACGGCGGCCAGCGACGCCAGGCCGAACGCGGCGGCGCCGATCAGCAGCAGCTTCCGGCGGCCGATCCGGTCGCCCAGGGTGCCCATGGTCACCAGGAATCCGGCGATCAGGAAGCCGTAGATGTCGATGATCCACAGCATCTGGGCGGCGGAGGGGTTCAGGCCCTCACTGATGTGCGGTACAGCCAGGTGCAGCACGCTCACATCGATGGACAGCAGCAAGGTCGGCAGCGCCAGCACGGCCAGGCCCAACCACTCACGGGGTCCGGCCTGCGAGGTGGTATCGGCGGTGGTACTCACATGTTTCCTTTCGGGGACGGTGCACATCGGTGCCCGATGACGGTCATCGGGCGACGGGGTGTGGGAAGGACGGCTCCGACCGGGGGTGGTCGAGGCCGGGGATCAGCCGGGCGGCGACGGCTGCCGCGTTGGTGGGTGTGTAGAGGTAGAAGTGACCGCCCGTGAACGTCTGCCGGCTGAAGCCGCCCGACGTCTCCAGCGACCACAGGTGCATCCGCTCGTCGATGACGACCGGGTCGTCCACCGCGCCGAGCGCCAGGATGGGGACGCCGGTGCCGAACGGCGGCCGCCTGTAGGTCTCCATCGCCTCCAGATCGGCCCTGATCGCCCGGAGCGACGACCGGACCAGGTCGGCACGGTCCACAAGCCCGGGAGACATCCCGCCCATGTCCACAAGATGGTCGAGGAGTGCCGCATCGCTCCTCAGGTGGGCGAACGGCGGCTCGCTGGGGAAGCACGGCGGCTGACGCGCCGACACCGCAAGCAGCGTGGGCGGCAGACCGCCGTGCTCCATCGCCCGGGTGAGCTCGTATCCGAGCACGCTGCCGAAGCTGTGCCCGATGACCGCGTACGGCATCGGATCCAGCTCCGCCAGACCGCGAACGAGCGCGTCGACCAGCGGCTCGACGCGGGTCACCAGAGGCTCGTTGATGCGCGCGCCCCGGCCGGGCAGCTGGGCGACGACACACTCGACGTCCTCGGGCAGCACCTGCCACCAGGAGCGGAACGCGGACGGCCACCCACCGGCGTGCGGCAGTGCCACGACCCGGAACCGGGGACGAGGCCGGGTCCCCGGCCCGGCGCCCGTCGTCCGACGCGCGCCGCTGCCCACCGTCATCCACCAGCCGCTCATCTCGGCCCCACGTCCTCGGGCGCGGGACTCCCGGCCACCGCGGACCGACCGGCCGTGGGTGCCGCGCCCGCCAGCAGCGGGTGATGCGCTTCCAGGTGCGCGATCACCCGCTCCTGGTGACGTTGGAGACGCTGACCCGGAAGGTGCTCGAGCGAGTGCAGGAACGGGTCCTGAGGGGCCGGCAGACCGGCGATCGCACTCGCCGTTCCCAGCACCAGCATCGGCTGGTACCACGCCGAGTAGCCACCCTCGTGGGCGAAGACGATCCTGCCCCCGGTCAGTTCGTCCGCGAGCCGGCACATCGTCGACGTCATCGTGTGGAAGGTGCGGCTGGTGCAGAGCATCCGGCCCATCGGATCGTGGCCGCTCGCGTCGACGCCCGCCGCCACCAGGATCAGATCGGGGTCGAAGGCACGGGCCGCCGGCTCCACGATCCGGTCCATCACCGCCAGATACGCGCCGTGTCCCGAGCCTGCGGGCAGCGGCACGTTGAGAGTGCTGCCCGCCCCCGCGCCCTCGCCGGTCTCCAGAACGAGACCGGACGCAGCCGGGAACAGCCCTTCCTGGTGCACCGAGATGTACAGCACGTCGGGGTCCTCGTAGAAGGTCCGCTGGATGCCGTTGCCGTGGTGCACGTCCCAGTCCAGGATCAGCACGCGGCGCGCGCCCTGGCGCTGCGCCGCACGGGCGGCCACCGCCAGGTTGTTGTAGAGGCACAGCGCCATCGCCCGGTCCGGCTCCGCATGATGGCCGGGCGGCCTCACCAGGCAGTACGCCCGGTCGAAGCGGCCGTCCAGGACGCCCGTGGCGGCCTGCACACAGGCCCCGACGGCCAGCCTCGCGGCCTGTGCGCTGTGGTAGTTGACGTACGCGTACACACCGGCGTCGCCCGCGCCCGCCGCCGAGGCCGCCTCGACCCGCTCGATGTGATCGGGGACGTGCACGAGGAGCAACTCCTCGTCGGAGGCCGGCGTCGGGGTGAGAGGGGTGAACCGGTCCATCACACCGAGCGCCTTGACCAGCCCCTCGGCACGCCGGAGGTCCGGGTCGACCGCGAACTGGCGCAACGGCTCGACGCCAGGCCCGACCGGCACGTACCCCGATCCGGGACCGGGGTCGTGCCAGAAACAGATCTCGTGGCTGAACCACGCGAGACGGGAGGTGCTCACCAGCCGGACACACCCAGCGAGGCCCGGCTGATCCCCGCGACCTTCTCGATGTACTGGAGGTAGTACTCGCGCTCCTCGTCCGGTGTGCGCTTGGTGCGCAGCGTCGTCCCCAGGAGACCGAGCACCTCCTCGGCCTCGGTCGGCGTCAGTCGCCGGTCACCGACCTCCTTCTCGACCGCGCGGATCCGCGCGGTCGGCTCCAGCACGCCGGACGCGTACGCGTCCTGGTCGGTGCCATGGTTACGGGTCGAGGCGATGGTCTTCAGGATCGCTCCGAAGAACGCCGTGGTGTCGATGTCGGTCATGGTCGATTCCCCCTTGGTTGCCGTGCGATGGTCGGCGCACGGTGGTGTCCGGTCCGGTGGACCGCTCCGTCCGATCGGTGGTCAGCGGATCAGGCCGCAGACGCGGCCGGCTTTCTCCAGCGTCACGACGGCCGCGTCCAGATCGGCGTCGGAGTGGCTGAGGTTGACGATGGTCCGCAGCCGGGGCAGCGTCCGCGGCACGGCCGGGTAGACGATCGGCTGGACGAAGAGCCCGTCCTGCTGGCACAGCCGGGCCATCGTTCCCGCCTGCTCGGCGCCGGCGCAGATGATGGGCACCACCGGTGTCTCACTGGCCAGCGTGTCGAAGCCCAGGGCACGCAGCTGCTCGCGGTACCGGGTCGTCTTCGTCCGCAGGTCCCGGGTGAGGGACGGGGCGGCCTCCATCACCTCGACCGCGGCCTTGGCCGCCGCGACCTGGGCGGGAGTCGCGGCCGCGGAGAACATCCAGCCCCGCGCGTTGTTCTTCAGGGCGAAGATCAGGTCGCTGGACCCGGCGACGTACCCACCCGCGCTCGGCACCGTCTTGGAGAGCGTGCCCATCTTGACGTCGACCCGTGCCGGATCGATGCCGAAGTGCTCGGTGATACCACGACCGGTGGCGCCGAGCACGCCCAGGCTGTGCGCCTCGTCGACCATCAACGGGGCGTCGTACCGCTCGCACAGCTCCACGATGCCGGGCAGATCGGCCACGTCGCCGTCCATGCTGAACACGGCGTCGGTGACCACAAGGCGGCCCGCCTCACCCACCTTGCGCAGGGCGCGTTCCAGGTCGGCGAGGTCGTTGTGGGCGTAGGTGATGACCGACGCACCGGAGAGCCGGTACCCGTCCAGGATGCTGGCGTGGTTGTAGACGTCGCCGATGACGACGTCGCCGGGGCCGACGAGAGCGCCGACCGTCGCCACGTTCGCCATGTAGCCGCTGGAGAAGACGATGGCGTCCTCGGTGCCCAGGAAGCGGGCGAGCGCCAACTCCAGCTCCCGGTGCAGATGCAGAGTGCCCGCGAGGAGACGTACGCCGTGCGCGCCGGTCCCGTGCTTCTCCACGGCGCGCAGGACCTGGTCGTCGATGTAGTCGTGCCCGATGAGCCCGAGGTAGCTGTACGAAGCGAAGTTGAGGAACCAGCGGCCGTCGAACTTGATCCGGGGGCCCGTGGCCTCCTCGATGACGGGTTCGTAGAAGTACTCGTCCTTGGCGACGATCAGGCGGTCCTCCGTCGACAGGGCGTCGATGCGCCGGTCGAGGAAGGTGCCGTGAGGGGCGTCGGCCAGCCGGCCCGGCAGGGTACGCCGCGGTACGCGCTCGGGTCCCGGGGTGGGACCAGGGGACGGCGACGGGCTCGGGAACGGGGTACGGGTCGCGGTGGGGGCGGTGGTGGCCCGGGCGGGGGTACGGGGCGGCGACACCGGCAGGGTCGCAGCGGCGGGCGCCACGTCCCTGAAGCGGTCCCAGTCGGGGACGAAGGAGTCGGCGGTGGCCGGGGCCATGGAGGCCGACGGCCGTTCCACGACCGCGGCCGGTCGCTGCTGCGGCACCGAACTGTGCGACGCCGGAGACGGAGGCGCCGCGGGCGTCTGCGGAGCCGGGGCTGGGGCGGGGGCCGGCGCCGGGGCTGGGGCGGGGGCCGGCGCCGGGGCCGGGGCTGGGGCGGCGGCCGAAGTGCCGCGCGGCAGTGATTCGAGGTGGGCGAGCAGGGCGCCGACGTTGGTGCGCTCGAAGAACACCATGGGGTCGATGTCGAGCCCGTCGGCGGCCAGCGACGCCGCCAGCTCGACCGCCATCATCGAGTCGAGGCCCAGCTCCAGCAGATCGTCCTCGGCGGACACGCCATCCAGGTGCAGGACCTTCGTGAGCGCGTGGGTGAGCGACGGCCACAGCCCGGATTCCGGTGTGACAGCAGTCATGGGTGCATCCTTCGCTTTCGCGGCGGCGGACAGGACGTAGTGCGCGGGGGGTCGGCCCAGGGCCGTACGGAGCAGGTCGATGCCGTCGTCCGCGGTGAGGGCCGGGATGCCGTGCGCGGCGGCCTTCGGGGCGATGGACTCGCCCATCCCGACGGTCCACAGACCCCAGCCGAGGCTGTACCAGGGGCGGCCTTCGGCGCGTTGGCGGGCGGCGTAGCCCTCCAAGTAGGCGTTGGCCGTGGCGTAGGCGCTCTGGCCGAGGTTCGCCCGTACGGCCGCGACGGAGGAGAACAGGGCCACGAAGCCAGGCTGTTCGTGCCCGGACACCAGGTCGGTCAGCGCGTGTGCGCCGCCGATCTTGGGCCCGAAGACGGTGTCCACCTGCTCCGGGGTCAGGCTGCGCGCCAGTCCGTCGCGCAGCACTCCGGCGGCGTGGAACACCCCGTCGTAGCGTGCGGCGCCGGCCAGGACGTCGCGAAGCGAGCGGACGTCCGCCGCCACGACCGCCAGATCGCAGCGGGCTTCGAGTCGGTCGAGGCGTTCCCGGGCCTCTCCCTGTTCCGGCACGGTCCGCCCGACCAGAGTCAGATGGGCGCAGCCCGCGTCCGCGAGGAACTCCGCGGCGCGCAGGCCGATGCCGCCCATGCCGCCGGTGATCAGGAAACGGCCGCCGTGGTATCGCACCGAGTCGGAGATGCTTGTGGGCTGCGGCAGCAGGGAGGGCTCGTACCAGGCGCCGTCGCGCCGGGCGAGTTCCGGCCGGTCCTGACCGAGCGCCTCCCACAGGACAGCGGCTTCGCCGGCTTCCGCGCCGATCGTGTGCTCGGGGCCGAGATCGACCAGCCGGACCCTGGTACGGGGATGCTCGACGCGCAGCGTGCGGCCGAGGCCCCACAGGGCGGTCATGAACGGGTCGACGACATCCCCCGCCGCCACCTCGTGTGCAACGGAGGTGACGATCAGCAGGTCGGACATCGGCGGGCGTGCCGCGAGCCGGCGCACCAGTGCGAAGACCCCCTGAAGGGCTTCCGTCACCTGCGCCTCGCCGCTCAGCCCGCGCGGTGCCACGTACACGACGTCCCGGAAGGGAGCGTCGGCCGGCAGCGTGTCGAGGCCGCTGTCGGAGAGCTGCGCCGGCGTCAGGTGCACACCCTGCCGGCCTGCCGGTGGACGGAGGTCGTGCGTGGACACGATCAGCACGGGCCCTGCGGCCACGGCCGGTGATCCGGGAGCGGCCTCGACCTCCCGCCAGACGACGGTCTCGATCAACGGAACCGCCGGCAGCCCCTGTTCCGGATCGGCGAGCGTCGAAGCGACCGTGGTGGCGGTCGGCGCGGCGGGCACTGGAGATGCCGCGGGCCTGGCGGCCTTGAGCGTGATGCGGTCCAGTTCCAGCAGGACCTCCCCCTGCTGATTGCAGACCGTGGCCCGTCCCCGTACCGCACCGCCCGTGCCCCCGGCCTCGCCCGGCTCGTCCCGCTCGACCAGGGCGATCACCGTGCCCGAGATCCTGCGGCGGGCCACCAGCCGACCGACGTACCAGGGCAGACACGCCCCGGTGGCACCCCCGTCGAGCATCCCGAGCGCCTGGAAGACGCTGTCGAGCAGTGCCGGCGGTACGAAGGGAGGTGCCGACGCCGCGTCCGCATCGTCCCCGGCCCGGAGCATCAGCAGCATCCGGCCCGATCCCCGGTGCGCCGACCGGATCACCTGGTACGCCGGCCCGTACGCGATCCCGCTCGCCTCGCGCCACGCGGCCACGTCCGACAGCGGCACGTGCTCCGTGCAGCCGGTCCGCAGCGCGGCCACATCGACGTAGCGGGGCGGCGGCAACGGGCTGCCGGACACCCGGGCGGTGCTGTGCACGACCGGTTCGCCGTCTCCCGGCCGTACGCAACGGACCGCGCACCCGCCGTCCTCGGTCGTGTCGATCTCGAGCTCCGCCTCGGGCCCCGCCACCAGCAGGGGCACCCGGAAGGCGACCTGCTCCAGGGTCCACCGGCAGTCGGGGCGCCGAACGTCGCAGGCGGACAGCATGGCGTCGATCTGCGCGGCCGCGGGGAGGACCGGGATGCCTCCGATCCGATGGTGCGAGACCAGCGGATCGGTAGCGCTGAGGACCGTCCTGGCGCCACTCATGTGTGCAGGTCGAATCGCTCGGTGGCCTGGACGAGCCCGTTCACCTGGATGTCGACGGTGTGCTCACCCGCGTAGTACTTGCGGGTCTGCACCTCCTTGATCGCGTGGGTCTTCTCCAGCGACCGCCGCTCCCCGGGGCCGAGTTCGAGGGTGGTCAGCTTGAAGACCTTCGGGATGCTGCGCCCGTTCTTGCGCACGTGGTGCACCACGTAGTCGACCGCGATGCTGTGCGCCCGGGCGTCGGTGTTCTCGATGTCGAAGCTGATGACGAGGGTGTCCCCGATGGTCACCGACCGGGGGGTGATGCTGAGCCGGGGTACGCGGACATGCTCGCCGCCCGTGGCCCCGAGGATGGCCAGGGCCTGCTGATCACCCTTCTTCACCAGGGTGCGCAGTCCGTGCTTGACGATCCAGTTGGTCTCAGGGGTGGGGCTCTCCTCCAGCCACCGCAGCGCGGTCGCGAGCGCGAGATCGGGGGCGTCCTTGGAGATGTCGTTGAGGTTGTTGGCGACGGACTTGCGCACATACTCCGAGGAGTCGCTGCGCAGTGGTTCGAGGATCTCCAGGACAGGCCGGGGGTCCTTGACGAACATCGTCAGAGTCCGGGCCCAGGGCAGGCGGGAGCGGATTCCCTCGCTCGCCAGGCGCCGCACGTTGTGGCTCGGGCTCTGTGCCCACCGGGCGACGCGCTCCATCGTCGGCGCGTAGTGCTGTTCGAGGTAGGGCCGGATCGCGTACTCGCCCGTGTGCCGCCTGGTGATCTCCTCGATGGCGTCCAGCGACAGGTCGGGGTGGTCGAGCCCGTACTCCTCGACGAATCGCGCTACGGGCATGAGGAACCAGCTGGAGTTGAACATGCCCTCCCCCTCGGCGAGTTCGTCGCCGAGGATGGTGAGCAGGATCGGTACGGCGTCGGCGTAGTCGGCGGGCAGGCGGGTCCGCAGGCCCTCGGCCAGGACGAGGACGCGGTCCTTCAGCTCTTTGCCGGGAATGCGCGACTCGGTCTCGGTCGCGTAGCTCTCCACGTCGAACTCGGGGTGGACGGCTCGGATCCTGTCGCCGATCAGGCGGGCCGCATCACCGTTGAAGTGTCGCTTGAGTCCGTATTCGCTAGCCATGGTTCTGGTGCCTCTTCGTCTCGGTCTTCTGGTTCGACGTGGTGTCGTGCGGGCTGGAGGAGATCCAGAACCGCTGTCGGTGGAAGGGGTAGGTGGGGATGGTGGTGGTGCGCCGGCCCTTGCCCTGATGCAGACCGGCCCAGTCCAGATCGGCAGGGGTCTGGTTGACATACGCGGTCACCGCCGCGTGCAACTCGACCTGATCGGTCCGATCTCGCCGCAGGGTGCTGAGCCATGCCGGCTGTGTCTCGCCCCACGACGCCTTGGCGAGCGAGGTCAGCTGGGGGTGCGAGCCGATCTCCCACACCGATCCCGCACCGATCTCTCCGAGCACGGCCACGGCCTGGGTGAAGCGCACGGGCTCACGGATCGCTCGACCCCAGTAGCCCGGGTCGGCAGCCGTCTGGGCGGAATGCCAGTCGCCGGTCACGGTCGACGCGAACGGAATCACCGGAGCCGACAGTGCCGTACCGGCCACCGCCTCGACGAAGGGCGCGACCGCACCCTGCATCGCCGCCGAATGGAAGGCATGACTGACCGTCAGCGGCTGCGACCGAAGTCCGGAGTCCCGACAGAACCGGGTGACGGCATCGGCCGGACCGGTAATCGTCACGACACGGGGCGCGTTGAACGCGGCGATCTCCACCCCCGGATGGGCCGTGATCGCAGCAAGGACTGCCTCGGCATCCGCATGAACCACCGCCATCGCACCCTGACCGGGCTGCGACTCCATCAACCGGCCACGAATCGCCGTCAGACGCAGCAGATCCGCCAGCCCCAGCACACCGGCCGCCCAAGCGGCCGACAGCTCACCCAGACTGTGACCCACCACAGCATCCGGGCGAACGCCCACCGACTCCAGCCAGCGCACCAGGCCCACCTGGACACTCACGATGGCCGGCTGCGCATACCCCGTCCGATCCAGCCGACCCGGCACATCACCGAACAGCAGATCCAGCAACGGCACATCCACATGCCCCGCCAACAGCTCGGCACACTCGTCCAACGCAGCCCGGAACACCGGCTCCACCGCATACAAACCACGGCCCATACCCAGATACTGCGAACCCTGCCCCGTGAACATGAAGGCGGTCGGCGCGGGGGTACCACCCCGCCGGGACACAGAGCCCTGACCTGCGGCAACATCCCTCAAACCAGTAGCCAGTTCACGAGCGTCGCTGCCATGCACGACGGCACGCAGGCGGTGGGCGGCTCGGCCGGTGTTCGCCGTGAAGGCGAAGTCGCCCAACTCTTGGTCGGATGTGTCGGCCAGGGCTTCGGAGTAGGCGTCGGCGAGGGCTCGCAGTGCCGTCTCGTCCGCCGCACTCACCCGCACGACATACGAGTCCTGCGCCGGCGTCCCCCGCTCCGGCAGTACGGGCGGTTCCTCCACGATCACATGAGCATTCACCCCACCCATGCCGAACGCACTCACCGCAGCACGCCGAGGCTCCACACCCCGAGGCCACACCTGCGCACGATCCGCCAGATAGAACGGCGTCTCCTCAAACCGAATGTGATCATTCGGCCGCACCACATGCAACGACGGCGGAACCACCCCATGCTCCAACGCCAACAGGACCTTCACCAGCCCCGCCAACCCCGCCGCCGGCTCCAAATGACCGACATTCCCCTTCAACGAACCAATCGCACAAAACTGCGACCTGCCGGTGAGCCCACGCCACGCCCGCGTCAGACCCTCAACCTCAATCGGATCACCCAAAGACGTCCCCGTCCCATGAGCCTCCACCAACCCAATCGACTCAACCGACACCCCCGCATCACCCAACGCCGCCGTGATGACAGCCGCTTGGGCGCGCGGGCTGGGTGCGGAGTAGCGGGTGGTGCGTCCGCCGTGGTTGACGGCGGCTCCCTTGATCACACCCCGGATCCGATCACCGTCCCGCCGGGCGTCGTCGTACCGCCGCAACACCACGGCCACGGCTCCCTCTCCCGGGACGAAGCCGTCGGCGGTGCTGTCGAAGGCCCGGCTGCGGTGCCGGGGCGACAGGGCCATCAGGTCCCCCATCGACCGGAAGTACTCCGGGCTGATGCCGGCGTGCACGGCCCCGATGACCGCCGTGTCGATGTCACCGGTGCGCAGGTGCTGCAGCGCCGAGTGGATGGCGACCAGGGACGACGAGCAGAGGGTGTTGACCAGGCCGCTGGGGCCGTGCCAGTCCATCAGGTACGACAGCCGGTTCGCGATCATCGCCTCGAGACCGAGGCCACGCCCTTCGGGTACGCCGTAGCGCACCCGCTCCTCGTGGTAGTGGTCGTGGCTGTACGCGATCCACAGACCGGTGTTGCCGCCGTCGGCCCGCCTGCCGATCCGGCCGCCGTCCTCCAGGGCCTCCCAGATCGTCTCGTACACGATCCGCGCCTGCGGATCGATCAGGGGAGCTTCGCGGGCCGAGATCCGGAAGGGGGCCGGGTCGAACTCGTCCACGCGGTCGAGGAACGAAGCGTACGGAACCGGCCCGGCCACCTTGTCCCAACGGCCCTCGGGCAACGGGCGGACCGTGTCCCGTCCTTCGGCGAGCAGCTCGGCGAAGGCGGTCAGATTCTTCGCGGTGGGCAACCTGACCGCCGCACCCACGACGGCGATGTCACGCGGTCGTGATGCCGGGGCGGCTGAAGCCTCCTGGGGTTCGGTCTCGGGCCTTCGTGACGTGACGGTTGTCCGCGCCACGGGTGCGGGTTCCTCCGCCACAGCCGGGGCGACCTCCAAGGCCTGTTCGGCCGGGGCCGCCAGCGTGTCGACGAGCTCCGGTGCCTCGTCCACCAGGAAGTCGGCGAACTGCCGAGGGGTCGGGTACTCGAAGAACACCGTCGGGTAGAGGGACAGTCCGTACTCCTGAGAGATGCGCTCGCTCAGCGTCACCAGACCCACCGAGTCGAACCCGGCGGACAGGAACTCCGTATCGGTGTGCTCCTCGGAGGTGCCCGTCAACGCAAGGAACCAGGTGAGCGCCCGTGCCGACCGTGAGGCGGGGGCCGTCGGGGCCGCGGGACGAGGTGGTGTCGGTGCGGGCGAAGTCGGCTCCTGCGGCAGCGCGGCGACGGCCTCGGACGGCGCTACAGGCACGACCGGCGCGGGCGTCACTACCGGCGCAACCGCCGCAACAGGCACCACTGCCGGCGTCTCCCCCGCCCGGAACGCCTGGACGGGAACCCGCTTCGACGCCATGTCGCCGAAGACCAGCAGCGGCGTCCCCGCCTCATCGGTCACGGTCTGGGTCACCCGGCAGGCTTCGTCGTTCCAGAACGCGATCTCCGTCCGCACGTAGGCGGCGGCGTCCAGCGGCCCGAGGACGTCCAGCCGGCCCACCGAGAGCGGGATGAAGGCGGACGCGTCCGCCGCGCCGAACACCGGGTTGGCCGGGTCGATCGCCGCGACGGTCACGCTGTCCAGGAGCCCGGGGAACAGCTGCACGCCGGGCGGGTTCATCTCCCGCTGCCGGGCGCCTTCGATACGGGCGAGGGTGCCGCCGTCCGGCAGGCTCGCGACCCAGGAGATGTTCCGGTAGTAGCGGCCGTGGTGGTAGCCGATCCGCCGCAGCCACCGGTAGAGGCCCGAACCCGCATGCACGGCGGAGCCGGCGCAGTCGGCCAGCAGTGCGGTCAGAGGTACGCGAAGCGGCGGCTCGTGCGAGGGCCCGCCGGCGAGTCGGCCGGTGACGAAGAGTTCCCCGCTCTCGGGGTCCTCCACCCTGAACCGGTTCTCCGCGTCGACCCGGCCGACGACCCGGTGGGCGCCGGACGGGATGAGCGGGCGGTGGAAGAGGATGTCCCGCGCCCCGTGGAAGGGTTCGCCGCGCAGTGCGGCACCTTCGCGCAGGAAGTCGAACCACGCCACGCCCGGGAGCATGAGCGTGCGGTACACCGCGTGCTGGGCGATGGGTGCCTCGGCAGGACCGAACACACGGGAGAACGTGTATCCGGCCGTCCCCTCGTCCGACACCAGCTCCGCGGGCGCCCCGGGCTCGGCCGAACGCAGGGGCTCGGCCAGGTTGAGGGCGCGGCCGCGCGGTTGGGCGGCGGGCAGCAGGCGCTTGCTCCACGAGGTGCCCGTGGCCTGCTGGAACGCCGCCCAGTCGATGTCCTGCCCCGCTTGGAAGAGCTCGGCGGCGATCGCGGCGAGCACCACGGCGACCTCCCGCTCGTCGCGGGCTTCGGCCAGCCGTGCGCCGACGTCGTGACCGTCGGCACCGCCGTGGTCCCGCACGTCCTGCGCGGGCTCGCTGTCGCTCCGCAGGACGTCGGCCAGCGCCTGCTCCAGCGGGACGCGTCCTCGTACGAAGTCCCCGACCGCCCCCCAACCCGGAGGCAGGACCACCGCGCCTTCGGGCAGCCCCAGGTCGCGCAGCGCGATCGCGAGGGCGACGCCGGACGAGATCCGCAGCAACTCGCCCGAGAACGTGGCCAGTTGGGTGCCGGTGGCCGTTTCGAACAGGCCGACGACCTCGTGAACGGCCGGCGTGGAGCGGTCGAGGGCCGTCAGCCACGCGGGCGGGGCCGCAGCCGCCTCGGGACGTACGGACACGGCGGTACGGGCGCTGCCGACGCTGCCGGTCTCCGGTGCGCCGGCCCGCAGGAGCCATGTGCGCAGGGCGGTGGCCAGTTGATCCGCGTTCGCCCCGACGACGGCCAGCCGCTCGGTACGGTGCGGCCGGGCCAGGCGGGCCGTGGCGCACACGTCGCCGAGCTCGCCGTGCCCGTCCGCCAGGGTCGGCAGGAACTCCAGCCACTGGGCGACCAGTTCCCTCAGCGCGTACGGGCTGTCGGCGGACAGCGGCAGCACATGGACCGGCCACGGCTGCCCGCCGGCCCCCGTCGGCCCGGCAAGGGCGCCGTCCGTGCGGGGAGCGGCCTCGGCCACCACATGGGCGTTGGTGCCACCGAAGCCGAATCCGCTCACGGCGGCCCGGCGCACCGGAGCGTCCGGCCAGGGGAGGCGGGTGTCGGGCAGGTGGAAGGGGCTGTCGGCGAGGTTGAGCCGCGGGTTGGGCGACTCCACCGCCACGGCCGGGACGACGCCCTCGCGCATCGCCACGATGATCTTCGCGAGCCCGGCAAGACCCGACGCCGAGTGCAGATGGCCGATCCGGCGCTTGATCGAGCCGAGGGCGACGGAGTTCGGGGGCACACCGTGCCGGGCGAACACCTCGGTGAGCGCCCGCACTTCGATCGGGTCGCCGATGGCGGTGCCGGTGCCATGTGCCTCGACGTACTGGACGGTCGCCGGGTCGATGGTCTTGTACGCCCTGCCCAGCAGGTCGATCTGGGCTTCCAGGTTCGGTGTGGTGACACCCATGGTGCGGCCGTCGTTGTTGACCGCGACCCCGCTGATGGCTCCGAGTATCAGGTCGCCGTCGGCCAGCGCCGCCGGCATCGGCTTCAGCACCAGGGCGGCGGCTCCCTCCCCGGGCACATAGCCGTTGGCCCTGCTGTCGAAGGTGTGGCACAGCCCGTCCGGGGAGAGCGCCCCGGTGCGGGAGAGGAGTACGAACGTCAGCGGGTCGATCAGCAGGTCGACCCCGCCGACCAGGGCGAGCTCACAGGTCCCGGCCGCGAGGCTCTGGCAGGCGAGCCAGACCGCCGACAGCGAGGACGAGCAGGCGGTGTCGACCACCAGGCTCGGGCCCGCCAGGTCGAAGCGGTCGGAGAGCCAGGCCGCCATGAAGTTCTGCGACCGCCCCCACAGGGCGGCCGGCCCGGGGATTCCGACAGGGCCCTCCGAGCCGGGCGTAACCGTGCCTCGGCCCTGGTCGAATCCGTACGCGTTCATGCGCGCGGCGATGAACACGCCGGCGTCGAGCCGGCGGCGCACCCCCAGGTACCCGGAGTCCTCCAGGGCCCGTGCGCCGACCTCCAGCATCACTCGCTGCTGGGGGTCGAGGAGCACGGCGTCCTCGGCGGTCATGCCGAACGCCTCGTGGTCGAAGGAGAACGGGTCCACCAGGAAGCCGCCGCGGTGGTGCGTGCCCTGGTGGGGCCCCTCGCCCCGGTACAGCTCGCGGGCCCACCGGCTCGGCGGGACCTCGCCGACCTCGACCCCGTCGCGGCCCAGCAGGGCGGTCAGATCGACGAGGTCCTCGGCGCCCGGGACCCGTACCGCAAGGCCGATCACGGCGATGCGGGTGTCGAGCTCGCTCACAGCAGTCCTTTCGTTCGACTCTCCGGTCATGCCTGCTCCCGTCCCCGCTGTCCGTCGTGGCCGAGCAGCGGACGCAGCAAGGCGCTCAGAGCGGAGGTGGGCACGTCCTCGTGGTCGGGGGTGGGCGGACGGTGGGCGGCGGGTGCCTCATGGGCGGCGAGGTCCGCCGCGATCTCGTCGGCCGTGCGTGCCCGCATCAGCAGCGACGGATCGACGGTCAGGCCGCTGCGCTGCTCAAGGGCCGTGGTCAGCTCGGCGATCACCAGGGAGTCCAGCCCCAGCCTCTGGAGCGGACGGTCTCCCGGGTCCTCCCCGAGCACCTGAACGAAGGCGTCCCGGACGCGTTCGCGCATCCCGGCGACGTCCTGCGCGCCGCGCGCCGGTGCGGGGGGTGCGGAGGTCTCGGCCCGCACCACCGTCGGCATGGACTCGACGGACTCGGTGGCGTCCGCCGTGGTGGCGGGGGCGCTTCCCGGGAAGATCACGGCGCCACCCGACCGCAGGTGGTCGAAGAAGGCGTCCAGTGCCTGTTCGGCGCTGATCGAGTGCGCGGCGGAGAAGGACGCGTCCGCCTTCATGCCGATGCCCGTCCAGTTGGGCCAGGCGTGCGCGGTGACCGTGGTGACGGAGTCGTTCTCCCGCTCGGCGAGGGCCAGTTGGTAGGCGTTGGCGAGGCTGTAGTCGACCAGGCCCCGGCCGGCCGGGGCCTGTGTGCCGGCGATCGAGGACACCAGGACGGCGAAGTCGGCGCCCTGTTCCTTGGCCAGCCGTACGACGTGCAGCGAGCCGGGGACCTTGGGGGCCACCACCTTGTCGGCGTCGCTCCACGTCCGGCGGTGCATCGCCCCGAACGGGTTGACCCCGCCGGAGGAGTGCACGACGCCGACCAGCCGGCCCCAGCGCCGGCCGAACTGCCCGGCCATGGCGGCGAGCGCGGCCGGGTCGGAGACGTCGCAGGGCAGGTACTCGACCTCGGCACGCCGCGCCAGCTCCCGCAGGGGCGGGGAGTGCTCGGCATCGACGACCGACCGGCCGATGATGCCGATGCGCTTGGCTCCCCGGTCGATGAGCCGCTCGGTCAGACGCAGTCCTACGGCGCCCAGTCCTCCGGTGACCAGGTAGTACCCGGAGGTCGGCAGGGCATAGGGCGGGCCGGCCGGCGCGGGCACCGGTTCCGGGGTGTACCTGACGCCTTGCCGGTAGGCCGCGACCACCGTGCCGGCGTCTGCCCCGGCCTCCGGACCGGTGCTGAGGGCGGCGTACTCGGCCGCCAGGCGGACGGCCTGCACCTCGGCCGGGTCGGCCGGGTCCAGATGGACGACGGCGGTGGGCTTGCGGTTCTCGGCCCCGGCGGCCCGCACGGCCATGGCCATGGCGGCCCGCTCGGGGGACAGGCCGCCGCGCTCGTCGGGGTGCACGGCCACGCCGTGGAACCCGGCCCAGAGCAGCTTCCCGTGCGCGGGCAGCGTCTTCATCAGGTTGCCCAACTCGGCCCAGAAACCGCTCAGGTCGAGGGGCCCGCTGCCGCCCTGGTTCTGCTGACCGCTCAAGGTGTCGATCACGATGGTCGTGTCCGCCTGCCGGCCGGGCTCGACGACGGTCACGCTCCGGTCCCGGAGGGCCGTCGTCAGCGCACGCCCGATCTCGGGGTCGGCGACGACCAGGCGTACCGTGGCCGAGCCCGTCGCCGA
This sequence comes from Streptomyces sp. NBC_01353, assembly GCF_036237275.1. GTDB lineage: Bacteria > Actinomycetota > Actinomycetes > Streptomycetales > Streptomycetaceae > Streptomyces. Next base: position 2,209,078 of record NZ_CP108352.1, read on the forward strand.
GCCCGTCGCCGGCGCGGGCGCCAGTTCCCGGGCGCGCCACTCGGTGCGTACCGCCTCACCGCCCGCCGGTGCCGGGGCCGGCACGGCCGCGGTGTCGGTGGTGTGCCAGTACGACCCTCGCGCGAACGGATAGGTGGGGAGGTCCGTGACGCGGGCGCCCTTGGCCGAGAGCGAGGCCCAGTCCGTGTGCGCGTACCCCGCCCTGACCAGCTTGACGACATCGTCGGGCCGGGGCGCTGCCGCGATCGCCCCGGTTCGGCTCGCCGCCTCTTCGGCGGTCAGGTCGATGTCGACGCGAGCCACCGGAACGCTGCCGGCGGCGACGGAGCGGAGCTCGGCGGCGAGGTCGGCGGCTGTGCGTCCGTACACCGCGGTCTGGAACTCCAGTGGGGAGCGGCCGGTGTTGGCGGTGTGGCAGAGGTCGGCGGTCTCCCAGTCGTCGCGTGCTGCCTCGAACCGCTCGGCGTAAGCGTCGGCGAGGGATCGCAGTGCGGTCTCGTCCGCCGCACTCACCCGCACCATGTGCGAGTCCTGCGCCGGCGTCCCCCGCTCCGGCAGTACGGGCGGTTCCTCCACGATCACATGAGCATTCACCCCACCCATGCCGAACGCACTCACCGCAGCACGCCGAGGCTCCACACCCCTCGCCCACACCTGCGCACGATCCGCCAGATAGAACGGCGTCTCCTCAAACCGAATGTGATCATTCGGCCGCACCACATGCAACGACGGCGGAACCACCCCATGCTCCAACGCCAACAGGACCTTCACCAGCCCCGCCAACCCCGCCGCCGGCTCCAAATGACCGACATTCCCCTTCAACGAACCAATCGCACAAAACTGCGACCTGCCGGTGAGCCCACGCCACGCCCGCGTCAGACCCTCAACCTCAATCGGATCACCCAAAGACGTCCCCGTCCCATGAGCCTCCACCAACCCAATCGACTCAACCGACACCCCCGCATCACCCAACGCCGCAGCAATCACCCCCTGCTGCGCCGCACTACTCGGCACCGTCAACCCACTCGTACGACCACCATGGTTGACCGCACTCCCCCTGATCACACCCCGAACCCGGTCACCATCACGCAAAGCAGCACCCAACGGCTTCACCACCACCGTCACCACACCCTCCCCCGGCACAAACCCATCCGCACCCGCATCAAACGGCCGGGATGCGCCCGAGGGTGACAGGGCACGCAGGTTCTTCATCGCGACGTAGTGCAGCGGGGACAGCGCGACCCGGACGCCGGCGACGATGGCCTGTTCGCACTCGCCCTCGCGGATGCTGCGCACCGCCGTGTGCAGGGCGACCAGAGACGACGAACACAACGTGTCGATCGTCATGCTCGGACCGTGCAGATCCAGGAAGAAGCTCACCCGGTTGGCCAGGAAGGCGTTGTGATTGCCCAGGCCGCTGGGCGCGTCCAGCTCCGGCGGGATGTTGTAGTCCTTGTAGTGCTGGTAGCTGGCGCCCACGAACACGCCGGTGGAGGAGGCAAGTCGGCGCGGCGGGAGGCCGGCCGACTCCAGTGCCTCCCAGGTCGTACGGAGCAGCCAGCGGGCCTGAGGGTCGAGCACCTCGGCCTGCTTGGGGAAGAAGTCGAAGAACCGGGCGTCGAACTCCTCCACGTTGTCCAGGAATCCTCCGACGTCGGGCTCGTTCCCGTCGCCGTACCGGCCCCAGCGGTGGGCGGGAGCCGGACGGATCTCCTCGCCCGAGTCGGCGAGCAGTGACCAGAGCCGTTCCGGGTCCGGGGCGCCGGGAAGCGCCAGGGCCAGACCGATGACGGCGATGTCCTGGGCGGCCGCGGTGTCGTCGGGGTCCCTGTCGCGGACCGTCGTCGCATCGCGGACCGTGGCCGGAGCGGTCGGCCTGTCGCCATGGCTCGCGCCCGGTTCGCCGGAGGGTCCCTCGTCGGCCGCGGGCGGGGCGAACACGTCGTCGCCCGCCAGTTCGGCGACATGCGCGGCGAGAGTGCGGCAGTCCGCGGCTTCCAGCACGTCCGTCGGGCTCAGCTTCACCCCGTACGCCGCCTCGACGTCTGCCGCGACGGCGGTCGCCAGCATGGAGTCGAGACCCACGGTGGACAGTGAGGTGGTCGCGGTGACACCGGGGTCGTGGAGGACGTTCCGCACCACCGCGACGATCGCGGCCTCCGCCGCCGCGGCCTGCGACGCACGGCGGGCGGGCGCGGGCGCGGATACGCCGTTCCCGGCCACGGTCCGGTACTCGACGTCGTCGAGCCGGACCAGCACCCGGCCGTCGGCGGCGAGCAGGGTCGCGTCGCCGCGTCGCGTGCCGTCGCTGTCGGGCTCGGCGCCGTCGAGCAGAACGTACGCCGCCTGCGCCGCGTCCGCCCAGCGCACCGCCCGGCCGATGGAGACCGGCAGATAGGTGGCCGACGGGGCGCTGGGATCCGCCAGCGTGAGTACGGCCATGGCCTGCAGGGCGGCGTCGAGTGCCACCGCCTCCGCTTCCAGCGGGCTGCCGTCGGCCGGGACGTCGATCCGCGCGAGTACCCGGCCGGGCCCGTAGTGCACCTCGGCGATGGACCGCAGCGGGGCGGTGAGTTCCATGCCCTTCGCCGCGAACCAGGCGTAGAGGCCTGCCGGTTCCAGCGTCCGGTCGAGGACGGCCCGCAGACCGTCGAGGTCCGCGGCGGCAGGCGGCGGCCCGGCCGGGGCTTCGGCGGTGGTGAGCCGGGCGACGACCCGGTCGGCGTGCCGGAAGGTGACCGGCCCGGTACGGGCGGGGTCGTCCAGATCGCTCGTGAAGGGATGGTCTCCGGTCCCCCGGCCGGTGAAGGTTATCTTCCGCAGGGCACCGCTCGTCAGCAGACCGAGCGCCACCGGCACCGCTCCAGGCACGGTCTCCTCGCCCAGAACCCGGTGGGCGCGCGAGAGTCGCCGTACGACGTCGGTGGTGTCCTGAGCGGCCTGCGCGGTCGATGGTGCCGGTGTGGCCTCCCCCGTGGGCGTCACGGCCACCTCTGGCCGCGAGCCGAACGGATAGGGCGGGAGGGCAGGGCGGCGGTACGCCGGCGGGCCCGGGTACACCGTGGCCCAGTCGACGGTGCCACCGCCGACGTAGCGGAAGGCCGGGACGCTGAGCCCGGTCGACGTGCTCTCCAGCACCGTTCCACCACGTACGACGGTGCCGGGTGCCCGATCCGCCAGGCGCAGCGCCTCGGCCAGCCCGGCGCTCAGCTCGTCGGCCGTGGCTCCCAGGACCGCGACCCGGTACGCCTGGTGGTCGCGTCCGACCGCGCTGGAAAGGCACAGCGCGCTCAGGCTTGCCGCGTTCTCCTGCTGCAGCAGAGGCCGGACGTCCGCAACGCGCCGGGCCAGGGCGTCCGGGGTGTGCCCCGACAGGACCAGCAGGTGCTCCTCCGGTACGGCGGCGGCCGTACGGGTGTCTTCGCCGGACGCCTCGTGCCGGAACTCCCCGACGTACTCCTCCACGACGATGTGCGCGTTGGTCCCGCCCATGCCGAAGGAACTGACTCCCGCCCGGCGCGGCCCGTCCGAGGTCCACGGCCGCGGCTCGACGGGGATCACGAACGGGACGGCGGACAGGTCCAGATGGCTGCTGGGGGTCTCGAAGCCGGCGACGGGCGGGATCTCCCGATGCCGCAGGCACAGCAGGACCTTCAGCAGGCCGGCGAGTCCGGCCGCAGGCTCCAGGTGCCCGATGTTGCCCTTCACGGTGCCGATGTGGCACGGCTCTTCGCGGTCGGGGTCACCTCCGAACACCTCGGTCAGCGCGGCGATCTCGATCGGGTCGCCGAGCCGGGTCGCCGTACCGTGCGTCTCGATCAGGGAGACGTCCGCCGGGGCCAGTCCGGCGTCGTCCAGTGCCGCCCGGACGACCGCGGCCTGAGCCTCGCTGCGCGGCACCGGCAGGGCGCTGCCGCGGCCACCGTGGTTGACGGCCGTACCGCGGATGACGCCCCAGATCCGGTCACCGTCCCGCTCGGCGTCCGCGAGCGGCTTCAGCATCACGGCCAGCGCGCCCTCGCCGGGGAGGAATCCGTCGGCCCGCTCGTCGAAGGGGCGCGGCCGGGTCTCGGACAGGGCGCCGAGCTGGCTCAGGCTGCGGTAGTACCACGGAGTCAGTCCGACCTGGCAGGCCGCCACGATCGCGGCGCCGCAGTGGCCCGCGCGCAGCCCGGCGACCGCCTGCTGGATGGCGACGAGGGACGACGAGCACAGGGTGTCGACGGTCTGCGAGGGGCCGGTCAGGTCCAGTGCGTACGAGATCCGGTTGGCCAATACGGCGTTCATGGAGCCGAGCGCGGTGTGCGGTCCGACGGTCTCCAGCCCCTGCGCGTCGCGGTGATGGGTGTAGGTGGCGCCGACGAAGACGCCGATGTCACGGCGGCCGGCGAGACCGCTGTCGTCCCGCACCGTCCAGGCGTGTTCCAGCAGCAGCTTCTGCTGTACGTCCATCTCCTCGGCCTCGCGTACGGAGATGCCGAAGAAGGCCGGGTCGAAGCGGTCGACACCGGTGACGAAGGCGCCGGTACGGCAGTAGGTGCCCGTCATTCGCGGACCGCGCGGCTCGAAGTGGGCGTCGATGTCCCAGCGTTCGGCCGGCACCTCGGTGAACGCGTGACCGCCGGAGCGGAGCAGGGGCCACAGCTTCGCCGCACCGCCGACCGCGCCCGGGAGATCACCGGACACGGCGACGATCGCGACGTCCGCGTCGCGACCGGCGGCCGTGTGCCGCCGCGGCTGCGGGCGCGGGTGCGGGTGCGTCGGGGTGTCGGTCGCCTCCGTGGTCTCTACGGGCTCGGCGGTCTCTACGGGCTCCGCCGTCCTTACCGGCTCGGCCGCCTGGGTGGTCTCCGGCGCCGCGACCGCGACGGCCGCGCCGTAACGGCCGGTCAGGGCTTCGACGAGCTCGGCGAACTCGCCGTACTCCAGGAAGAGTGTCGCCGGGAGGTGGATACCCCACCTGCGGGACAGTTCCTCCGACAGCTCGACGCTCATGATGGAGCTCATGCCGTAGTCGGACAGCGGGGTGTCGCGGTCGAAGGACGTGACACCCAGCCGCTCCGCCAGGAACCGCTCCAGCGCGTCCGCGACACGCTCCCCGGCGCCCTCACCGGTCGAGCCTTCGGCATCCTGTACGGCGTCACGTGCATCGGCGCGTACGTCGAAAGGTGCGCCGGGCTGCACGCCTCCGTCTTCGAGCTCGACGACCACGTCACCGGCGTCGGGGTGCGCGACGACCACCTGACGGGGGTCCTCTTCCGCCCCCAGTACCGCGATCAGGGCGTCCAGGCCCTCCGCGGTGTCCAACGGCCGGACACCGCGCCGTCGCAGCTGTTCCGCGACGGCCGTGCCCATGCCCACCTCGCCCCACAGGCCCCAGGCAACGCTCAGCCACGGCGAGCCGTGCGCCTGCGCGAAGGCGTCGAGGTAGGCGTTGGCCGCCGCGTATCCGCCCTGCCCGAGGTTGCCGAACGTGCCGGAGACCGACGCGAACAGCACCGCGAAGTCCAGGTCCTGTCCGGCCACCGCGGCGGCCAGCTCCCGGACGCCGTCGGCCTTCGGCCGCATCACCGCCGCGATGTCCTCGGCGGTGGCGCTGCGGATCAGCCCGTCCTTGAGCGTGCCGGCTGCGTGGACCACGCCGTGCAACTCGCCGAACTCCGCACGGAAGCGTTCCACCACGGCCGCAAGGGCACCGGGGGTGGTGACGTCCGCGCTGTAGGACGCGACCTCACACCCGCGCGCGCCGATCGCGGCCGTCCGGCCGTGGTCGGCACCGGCCGCTCCGGAACGGCTGACCAGCGCGACGACGCCGGCCCCCTCCCGCGCGAACCGGTCGGCGACCTCCAGACCGAGACCGCCGTGCCCGCCCAGGACGAGGTAACGGCCACCCTTCCTGATCGGCGCCTTCTCGCCGTGGGGCGCGGCATATGCCGAACGGTCGCGGACCCGGACGGGGACGTGGCGTACGCCCCGCCGGTAGCCGACCTCGGTGGGGCCGTCGCCGGCACCGAGCTCCACCAGGACCGCGCGGAGCGCGTCGTCGGAGAGCCGGTCGATGTCGAGGAGGCGCGGGTGGAGGCCCGGATACTCGATGGCGGCGGTGCGGACGAAGCCCCACAGGGCGCCGCGCGCGGGCACCGGCCGGTCGCCGTCCGCGACCGGCTGTCCGTCCCGGGTCACCACGAAGAAGCGGGACTTGCGCTGCCGCTCGCCGAGGGTCCGCAAGGCGGCCAGGCAGCCGTACAGGCCGAGGCGGAGCTCCGTCTCCTCGCCGGGAGCGCTGTCGGGCGCGTCGCCGGCGTTCCACAGGTGCACCACACCCGCGACCGGGTCCCTGACCTCCTCCCAGAGCCGCCGGAACGCTTCCTCGTCCGGCTGCGCAAGCATCCGCCGATCGCGGTCGTGCGCCTGTGCCTGTGCTTGCCTCCGTGTCTGCTCCTGCGCCCCGAAGGGGCCGACGCCGACCTCCACCACGCGGGCGCCCTCGGCCCGCAGTTGACAGGCGGCGCGATCACCCAGGCTGCCCGTACCGCCGTTGTGCAGCAGCACCCAGGTTCCGGTCGCCGGGTCGTGCCGCTCGTCGGTCGCCGACGCGGGCCGCCAGTCGATCCGCGTGATGGGCAACATGGCCGCCCGTGGCGGGGCCGGGGCGACCGCCGGTCGCGACACGGCGGCCGTGCGCCGCATCCGCAACCCCTCGAACTCCGCCACGACCTCGTCCGAGGGCCCCAGCAGCAGGGCGTCCGCGGTCGCGTACGCGCCCTCGACACCGGTCCGGCGCACCAGGACCGTCACGCCGGTCGACAGAACCGAGAGATCGGCGAGGACCGCGACCCTCGCGACGCCGATGGGCAGCATGGGATACGGGCCGACCTCTCCCGTGAGGTCCTGGAGCGCGCAGCTGACGACCTGGAACACGCCGTCCACCAGCAGCGGATGGGCGTACCAGGGCACGGGCTCGGCATCGGACCGCAGCATGGCCCTGGCCACACCGCCTTCTCCGACGGCGAGTTCCCGGACGGTACGGAAGTCGGGCCCGTACTGCAGCCCTTCACGCGCCCAGCTCTCGTACAGCCGCTCCGAGGTAATCGTCCGCGCGCCCGTCACCTGCCAGTCGGTGTCGCCGGGCGGGGCCGGGGCGACGCCCGGGAGCAGCCTGCCGGTACCGGTGGACAGCGGCTTGCGGTCGCCGGCCACCACGGTGCTCAGCTCGAAGCGGGTCTGCGGGCCGAAGGCCACGTCAAGCCGGACAGGAGCTGCCGCGTCGTCGGCGATGGTGAGGGGTCGCAGGAACGTCACATCGGTGAGCTCCAGCGGGGCGAACGGCCGACGCCGGGCGACCCCCACCATCGCCATCTCCAGCTGCACCGCGGCGGGCAGCAGCCCGGTACCCGCAGAGCGGTGCTGGGCGATGAAGGGCTCCTGGCCCGTGAACGTCTTCTCGTAGGTCTCGGCCGGGTACGTCACTGTCCCTCGCTCTGGTGCTCGTAGTGACGGTCGAACAGCGGGTGGCTGGGGGCGCTCGTCCTGGTGCCGCTGCGACGAGCGGGCGGCGCAGCCAGCTCCTGTCGGTTGAAGGGGTAGGTGGGGATCGTGGTGGTTCGCCGGCCCTTGCCCTCATGCAGACCGGCCCAGTCGAGGTCGGTGCGGGTGTGGTTGTAGTGCTCGGCCACCGCGCCGTGCAGCTGAACCTGATCAGTACGGCCCCGCTGCAGAGTGGTGATCCACACCGGCTGTGTCTCGCCCCACGACGCCTTGGCGAGCGAGGTCAGCTGGGGATGCGAGCCGATCTCCCACACCACAGCCGGGCCGACGTCGGCCAGCGTCGTCAACGCCTGCGAGAAGCGGACCGGTTCACGGATCGCCCGTCCCCAGTAGCCCGGGTCGGTGGCCGTCTGGGCGGTGTGCCAGTCGCCGGTCACGGTCGACGCGAACGGAATCACCGGAGCCGACAGTGCCGTGGCAGCGACGGCCTCGACGAAGGGCGCGACCGCACCCTGCATCGCCGCCGAATGGAAGGCATGACTGACCGTCAGCGGCTGCGACCGAAGTCCGGAGTCCCGACAGAACCGGGTGACGGCATCGGCCGGACCGGTAATCGTCACGACACGGGGCGCGTTGAACGCGGCGATCTCCACCCCCGGATGGGCCGTTATCGCAGCAAGGACTGCCTCGGCATCCGCATGAACCACCGCCATCGCACCCTGACCGGGCTGCGACTCCATCAACCGGCCACGAATCGCCGTCAGACGCAGCAGATCCGCCAGCCCCAGCACACCGGCCGCCCAAGCGGCCGTCAGCTCACCCAGACTGTGACCCACCACAGCATCCGGGCGAACGCCCACCGACTCCAGCCAGCGCACCAGGCCCACCTGGACACTCACGATGGCCGGCTGCGCATACCCCGTCCGATCCAGCCGACCCGGCACATCACCGAACAGCAGATCCAGCAACGGCACATCCACATGCCCCGCCAGCAACTCGGCACACTCGTCCAACGCAGCCCGGAACACCGGCTCCACCGCATACAAACCACGGCCCATACCCAGATACTGCGAACCCTGCCCCGTGAACATGAAGGCCGAAGCCTGGGCCTTGCCACCCTTCCGGGACAACGCGCGGCGACCCGTCACGACATCGTTCAGCCCGGCAGCGAGTTCGCGAGCGTCAGCCCCCTGCACCGCCACGCCGTAGCGGTGACCGGCCCGACCGGTGTTCGCCGTGAAGGCGAAGTCGCCCAGCTCTTCGTCGGATGTGTCGGCCAGGGCTTCGGAGTAGGCGTCGGCGAGGGATCGCAGTGCCGTCTCGTCCGCCGCACTCACCCGCACGACATACGAGTCCTGCGCCGGCGTCCCCCGCTCCGGCAGTACGGGCGGTTCCTCCACGATCACATGAGCATTCACCCCACCCATGCCGAACGCACTCACCGCAGCACGCCGAGGCTCCACACCCCGAGGCCACACCTGCGCACGATCCGCGAGATAGAACGGCGTCTCCTCAAACCGAATGTGATCATTCGGCCGCACCACATGCAACGACGGCGGAACCACCCCATGCTCCAACGCCAACAGGACCTTCACCAGCCCCGCCAACCCCGCCGCCGGCTCCAAATGACCGACATTCCCCTTCAACGAACCAATCGCACAAAACTGCGACCTGCCGGTGAGCCCACGCCACGCCCGCGTCAGACCCTCAACCTCAATCGGATCCCCCAAAGACGTCCCCGTCCCATGAGCCTCCACCAACCCAATCGACTCAACCGACACCCCCGCATCACCCAACGCCGCAGCAATCACCCCCTGCTGCGCCGCACTACTCGGCACCGTCAACCCACTCGTACGACCACCATGGTTGACCGCACTCCCCCTGATCACACCCCGAACCCGGTCACCATCACGCAAAGCAGCACCCAACGGCTTCACCACCACCGTCACCACACCCTCCCCCGGCACAAACCCATCCGCACCCGCATCAAACGGCCGCAGGGCATGGGTGGGAGAGAACGACCGGAGCCGTGCGCCCAGTTGGAAGTACTGCGGTGACATCGCCATATGCACTCCGGCGACGATGGCCTGCTCGCACTCGCCGTCGCGGATGCTGCGCACCGCCGTGTGCAGGGCGACCAGAGACGACGAACACAACGTGTCGATCGTCATGCTCGGCCCGTGCAGATCCAGGAAGAAGCTCACCCGGTTGGCCAGGATCGCGTTGTGGTTGCCGAGGCCTGCAGCCGTCTGTACGACGTCCCCGACGACCATGTCTCGGTAGTGCTGGTAGCTGGCTCCCACGAACACACCGGTGGACCGCTGCGTGTGCCCGGCGAGGCCGGCGTCCTCCAAGGCCCGCCAGGCGGACTGGACGAGATGTCGCTGCTGCGGGTCGATCCATTCCGCCTCGGCGGGCGACAGCCGGAAGAACCCGGCGTCGAAGTCGTTCAGCCCTTCGACGAAGCCGGCGCGCCTGAGGTAGACGGTGCCGGGCTTGCCCTCCGTGCCGTAGTACGAGTCGATGTCCCAGCGGGATGCGGGCACCTCGCTCAGGCAGTCCACGCCCTCCAGCAGGACCTGCCACAGCTCCTCGGTGTTCGCGGCGTTCGGGAACACCCCGTCGAAGCCGATGACGGCGATGTCGTGCAGCTCCGCGTCACCTCGCACCGGAGCGACGGACGGCTCGACCGCCTGCACTTGGGCGGGGACCGACGGCACGTCCGGGGCCCGAGCCGGCTCCGGAGCCACGTCCAGCGCCCGAGCCGCCTCCGAAGCCGGCTCAGGGTGCTGCTCGCTCACGGCGGCCCGCGGAGCACCGCCCGCCGCCTCGGAACCCGCGTCTGCGGGGGCCGCGGTGACGCCGTACTCGTCCCTCAGCTCGGCGGCCAGGCGATCGACCGTGCCGACCTCCAGGACCAGCGTCACAGGGATGTCCACGTCCAGCCTGGCCCGGATGTCCTGGGCCAGCGAGACCGCGAGCATCGAATCGAGCCCCTGCTCCTGCAGCGGTCGGTCCGTCTCCAGCTCGTCGACGTCCAACTCCAGTGCGGCTGCCACCCATTCGGCCAGGGCCGCGTCGAGACCTCCGGCCGACGAACGGCCGGGGGCCGGCATCGGACGGTGGCCGTTGGACACGTGCGCCGGGGTCGGTGCCGGGGTCGGAGTCGGCACGGCACGGTGGCCGTTCCGCGTGTCGCCTCCCGCGGCCTCCGACGACGGCGCCGGGGAGAGTCGCTTCCAGGTGATCCCGCGGGCTTCCAGTACGGGTTCGTCGCCGTCGAGGATCACCAGGCTCGCAGTCAGCAGACCGGAGTCCGGCCCGGCGTCGCGCTCCCGCCGGGCGTACACACGGGCGGTGTCGGGAAGTCGGCCGAGGACGGTGAGCCGCTCGATGGTGAACGGCACGTACAGCCCCTGCGCTCCGCACGCGGCGAGCGCGATCTGGAAGGCGCCGTCGAGGAGCCTGGCGTCCACCGCACCGGTGGTCCGCCCGTCGCCGCGCAGCACACCCATCGCCTGCCCGGGCGCCACGGACAGCGTGGACACGGTCCGGAAGCCGGCGCCGTAGCTGAGTCCGGCGCGTTCGAACGCGTCGTACATCGCGTCGAGGGCGACGGAGGTGAGGCCGTCGGAGGTGGCCGGAGCGGTGAGCGTCATCTGCTCGGTCCCGGTCAGCTCGGCGTTGCAGACGAGGGCGCCGGTGCCGTCGCGGAAGGCGACGGTGGCGTTGCCGCGTTCGGCCGTGAGGGTCGCGGGGGCCTCGACGGCGGCCCTGAAGGTGAGGTCCCGCAGACCGAAGCGGTCCTGGCCGAGGAGCTCGGCGACCTTGCCGGGGTACCCGGCGCCGGGCAACGTCGGCTTGCCGAGCACCAGGTGTTCAGCGGCCTCCGGGTGTTCCGTCCACGTGCTCTTCGTGGATCCGGACGCGCCGTCGTCACGCGCGGGCGGCTCGTTCGGCTGCTCGGCGGGTTCCAACCAGAGGTGCTTCTCCGCGTGCGGCGCGGTCGGGAACCGTACGCCCGCCCGGCGCCGCCTCCCGGCGGGCAGGGCCGCGCCGGCGACGAACGCGCGGGCCGCCTCGGCGAGAGCCTCCCTGCTCGCTCCTGCGCCGATCGGCTCCGTGGCACCGGTCTCGGATGCCACCCCCACATGGAGGGAGCGGATGTCCGCGACCCCGGCCAGGAACAGCTGCAGCTTGTCCTCCAGCTGCTCGACGCTGTCCGCCACGCAGGCCAGCCGGTGTGCCGCGGCGGGCCGCCGCCGGCTCGCCTCGCTCAGCTCGTCCAGGGACGGGCAGTACGCGGAGCGCAGCATCAGCACGAGCCGGTGGGCAAGGGTGCGCAGCGCCTCGTCCGATCCCGCGGAGAGGACCAGTAGCCGCGGGCCCGTCTCCGTACCGTCCGGTGCGCGGACGGGTCCCGCCTCGACCACCGCGTGGGCGTTCGCGCCGCCGAAGCCGAAGCTGCTGATTCCCGCGACGCGCGGGCCGCTGCCCCACGGCAGCAGCCGGTCGGCCACGAACAGCGGCGAAGCGTCGAAGTCGAAGGACTTGTTCGGCGTGCTGAAGTTCAACGACGGCGGGATGTGCGCCGCTTGGAGCGCCAGGATCGTCTTGATCAGTCCGGCGATGCCCGCCGCGGGCTCCAGATGCCCGATGTTGGTCTTCACCGAGCCCAACGCGACCGGCCTCCGGTCCGCCGGCTCGCCCAGGACCGCGTGCAGGGCTTCGAGTTCGATGAGGTCGCCCAGCTGCGTTCCTGTGCCGTGCGCCTCGATGTAGCCGATGTCGGCCGCGGTACGCCCGGACCCGGCCAGCGCCTTGCGCAGTACGGCTTCCTGGGCCGGCCTGCTGGGTGCCGTGAGGAAGCCGGCGCTGCCGCCCGTGTGGTTGACGGCGGTGCCTCGGATCACGGCGAGGACGGGGTCCCCGTCGCGTTCGGCGTCGGCGAGGCGCTTGAGGACGACGGCGCCGGTGCCCTCTCCTCGTACATAGCCGTCGGCGGCGTCGTCGAAGGTGCGGCACATGCCCTGGGGGGACAGCATCCCGTTGCGGGCGAAGGAGCGTGTCTTGGTCGGGGTGAGAACCAGGTTCGCGGCCCCGACCACGGCGGCGTCCACATCGCCCGCCCGCAGATGCATGGCCGCCTGGTGCAGGGCGACGAGGGAGGACGAGCAGGCCGTGTCGACGGCGAAGCTCGGTCCCGACCAGTCGAAGACGTGCGAGAGCCGGTTGGCGACCATGGAGGCAGCCGTGCCCGTCGCCACATGCGGGTCCCGGTGGCCGATGCTCCGCTCTACGATCTCCGGGAAGTCGCTCGCGATGGTGCCGATGAAGACGCCAGTGGCGGCGCCCAGGGAGACGTGGTCGTGGCCACAGCTCTCCAGGGCCTCGGACGTCACGCTGAGCAGGGTCCGCTGCAGGGGGTCCATACGGCGGGCCTCGCGGTCGGTCAGTCCGAAGCGGGCGGCGTCGAAGTACTCGACACCGTCCACCCAGGCCATCGGCACATCGTCGGCGCCGGCCTCGGACCACAGGTGGGCCCAGCCGCGCTTGCCGTCCGGGGCGTGCCCGACACTGGACACCCCGCCGACGAGGTTCTGCCAGAACTCGTCCGGTGTGGCGGCGCCAGGGAACCGGCACGCCATGCCGATGACGGCCAGGGCGCCGTCGTCGGCGGCCGGCCGGGCGGACTCCGCCGGCACGGGCTCCGCGGTGATCGGTACGGCGGGGGTCGAGACCGCGGGGGCCGATGCGGCGGAGGAGGTCGCCACGGGCTCGGGATCGGCCGACTCCCGTACGGTGACGGCGACCTCGGCCTCCGGTTCGAGCAGCCGTACGACGCCCTCGGCGCCCAGCAGCCGCGCCAGCTTCAGCGGGGTACCGGAGGCGAAGATCGACGGGGCGGTGACGGTCGTGCCCAGCTCTCGGCCGAGCTGTACGGCGGCGAACGTGACGTTGACCGAATCGCCGCCCAGATCGAAGAAGTTGGCGTGGACGCCGAAGCCGGGGTGGTCCAGTGTGGCCGCGAACACCCGCGCGATCGACTCTGCCAATGCTTCCACCGTCACACCGGTCGCAGCCGTCGCACCGGCCACCGTCGGCTCCGAAGGCTCCACGGACCCCACGGACTCCACGGACCCCACCGGCGTCGCGGCGGGCTCAGGGGTGGCCGAGGGGATGATGGTGTCCCTCGTCGGCAGGGGCAGCTTGGCGCGCGCCACCTTGCCGTTGTCGGTCAGCGGCAGGGCGTCGAGGTCGACATAGGCGTCGGGCACCATGTAGCCGGGCAAGGAGGCTCCGACGAACGCGTCGAGCTGGGACTTGGTCGGCGTACCGTCGCCCACCAGGTAGGCGGTCAGCCTCGGTTCGCCGCGTCCCTCGAACCGCGCCGCGACGACCACGGCGGCCGTGACGCCCTCGAACTTCTCCAGCACCCGCTCGATCTCCGCGGGCTCTATGCGATTGCCGCGCACCTTCACCTGGGCATCGCCGCGCCCGAGCCACTCGATCGCGCCGTCCGCGTGCAGACGTACCTCGTCACCGGTCCGGTAGAGCCGCACACCGGTCACCGGATGGACGATGAAGACGTCCTTCGTCAGATCCGGCCGGCCGGCGTAGCCGCGGGCCAGTCCGGCGCCGGAGAGGTACAGCTCGCCGGTGGCTCCGGCCGCGCAGGCCTCCAACTCCCCGTTCAGAACGTGGAGTTCCATGTTCGGCAGGGGTTCACCCAGCGGCAGGAACGAGCCCACAGAGGTGACCTGGTGGCACGAGGCCCAGATCGTCGCCTCGGTGGGGCCGTACAGGTTCCACAGGGCACGCGCCGGTCCGTGCAGTCGCTCGGCGGTGGCCGGCGGCAGGGCCTCGCCGCCGGAGAGCACGGTGAGTTCCGCATGCGGGGTCCAGCCGGTGCCCAGCAGCAGGCGCCACAGGCTCGGCGTCGCCTGAGCAAAAGTCACATCGCCGATGAGTTCGGCCAGTCGGGCCGGGGCGCCCGCGGTCTCACGGGAGGCGAGGACCACCGTCGCGCCGACCGTCAGCCCGAGGAAGAGCTCCAGCAGGGAGATGTCGAAGGCCACGGTGGTGTGTGCGAGCAGGGTGTCGTCGGGCGAGACGCCGAGTCGTTCACCGATCCCGGTGAGGAAGTTGGCGAGCGCTCCGTGCTCGACCTCCACGCCCTTGGGGTTGCCGGTCGAGCCGCTGGTGAAGAGGAGGTAGGCCAGGTCGGAGGCGGTGACCAGGGGCGGTACGGCCTGCGCCGAACCGTCCGGCTCGGGCACGTTCAACGCGGGGCCGAGGGACGCGCCCAGGGCGTGGGTACGGGTGTCGGTGACGATCAGGTCGCACTGCGAGACCTCCACGTACCGTTGCAGCCGCTCCACGGGATATCCCGGGTCCAGGGGAAGGAAGGCCGCCCCGGCCCGCAGGATTCCGAGCATGGCCGGGAGCAGCGGGAGGTCCCGCTCCATGAGGACGCCGACCACCGAACCGGACTCGATGCCCTGGTCGTGCAGACGGGCGGCGACAGCGTCCGCCCAGGCGTCCAGGCCGGCGTAGTCCAGCGTGCGGGTGCCGCTGCGGACAGCGGTGGCTCCCGGCCGGTCGGCGACCGTGGCCGCGAACAGGTCCAGTACCGTCCCGGCCGCCGACGGGGTGGCGGAGCTGTCCGGCTGCCCGATGAGCGGCTCCGGGGACTGCGCTTCGGACGGGGACTGGGACTCGGGGTGGGGCTGGGACTGGGACGGGAACTCGGGCTGGGGCTCCTCGCCGTGGAGCAGGGCCGTCAGGACCAGCTCCTCCACTTGCTCGGTGAACTCCAGGGCCTCGTCCTCGCCCATCGCGGTCTCGCGCACGAAGACCGTGGGCGGACCGTCCTGCAGGCACAACAAGGCGATCTCGGTGTGCGGTTCGGCGGACGCCTCTTCCCCCGCGCTGCGGTCCAGCACCATGACGCGGGTGAAGCTCGGCTCGTCGGAGCCGAGCGGGCGACCGGCCAGGCCGAGCCGGAGTTCGAGGTCGCTGGCGTAGCCGTGCCGGGTGGCCGCCTCGTCCAGCTTGCCCCGCAGGGACCGGGTGGTGTCGCCGTCGAACCGTACGGGGAATCGCGCGGCGGCGATGCCATGGGTCTGCTCCCCGAGGACCCGCGCGGCCGGCGGCGACCAGGCGAAGTCGAAGGTCTGCTCGCCGGTGCGCTCGGCCACGACGGTGAGGAAGGCGCGGACGACCGCGACGGCCTCCTCGCGCGAGCCGGGGACGAAGGCCAGCTCGTAGCGGCCGTAGTGGGCACCGGCGGCGGAGAAGTCGTCGGCGGGCAGTGGCGCGGGGCGCAGCTCCTCCAGCCGTGCGCGCCACCACGGTTCGTGTGCCCGCAGCGCCTTCTGGGCGGCGGCGATGTCCGCCAGCCGCTCCGCCGATACGGCGGGCAGCGGCGAACCCACGGCGATGCCGAGCCGCTGCGCGGCGGCCTGACCGCTCAGCGCGCTCCCGTCGATCGCGGTGCAGTCGCTCAGCACGAGGTCGGCGTCCGGGGCGGACAGGGTGATGGCCGAGGTCGTCACCGACAGCACGGTGGTCTCGGTACGGGGGTCCTCGCGCGGGATCAGCCTGACCTGCCGGGTGAAGACCGCGCCCTGTTCGGTGACGAGGGTCGGCACCCCGAGCGGGTTCGGGAAGGAACCGTAGTCCAGCGCCTTGGAGAGCCGTACGGCCTCCACGGCAGGGGTGCCCGCGTGGATGAGGCCGCCGGACGCCATCCGGGCGGACCGTCGGTAGAACCGCCGCTCGCGGTCGCTCGTGTCGATCGGCTCGGGCAGGGTTCGCGCCACCACGTGCGGTACGAGATCGGCGAAGAGCTCGATGCCCACCTCGGCCGTCTCGTACGTCAGCGACAGGGCGGTGGAGTGGTCACGGACCGGGAACCAGCGCTCCAGCAGCACGCCGCCGGCGTCCACGGCCTCCGTCATCCGATGCCAGGTCGCCGCGTGCCGGGAGGCGCCCTCGTACAGCGCCCAGGCGGGGACATGGCTGCCGGAGTAGCGGGGCAGCGGCCCGTCGTGGAAGTTGATCGCGGCCGTTGTCGGCAGGTCGAGGATCGAGGCGGGCAGGATCCGGAAGTTGACCATGCTGAACAGGTAGTCGAACGGCTGCGCCGAGAGCGTCGCGGACAGGTCGCCGTGCGGGTCGAGCACGGGGATCGCGTGCACGCCCGCCCAGGCCGATACGGCCGGGTCGTCGCTGAACACTCCCTCGATCCGCACGCCCGCGTCGAGGAGCTGTGCGGCGCACTGGGTGAGGACCCGGGTGCTGCCGATGATGAAGCAGTTGGCTGCCATGATCACCCCGTGGCCTTCCCGGTCTCGGAGGCGTCCGCGCCGTCCTCGGCGTTCGCGGCGGTGTCGGCGCCGTCCTCGGCGTTCGCGACGTTGCCCGAAGCATCCTTGGAGTCCGCGACGGTGTCCGAACCCTCCGCCGTCTCGGCGGCGACCCAGGAGTCGATCTGCGAGACGACCTCCTCGTCGAGCGAGAGCTGCCCGGGCGTCCAGAGCGGGTTCGACAGGCCGCGATGGGTCCGCTCGCACATCTCCCAGTCCTCGTAGTTCGCCTTGTCCCACAGCGCGAACACGGCCTCGTGGGAGAAGTCGCTCTTGGCGGTCTCGGAGGGGTGGAAGAGCCAGAAGTGCCGGACGAAACAGGTGCCGGGGCTCTCGGGCCAGACCCACTGCATCATCACGTAGTCGGCCGTGAAGCCGAACAGCAGATTGGGCAGGATCGTGATCCAGTTGATCTTCCGCCGGTCCGCTTCGGGGACCAGCTCCATCGGCGTCCGGCCACTGCGCCCGGTCATGGAGACGGAGTTGTAGCCGTTACGGATCGACTGCCACGCGCCGACGATGTCGCCCTTGAGGTCATAGGTGCCCGCGTCGTCGAAGTCGGTGATGCGGTGCAGGTCCTTGTGGGCCGTGGGGAAGTGCAGGCTCTCGTTGACGTTGTGCGCGACGAGCTTCCAGTTCGAGGCGACCGGGTAGTCCTTCGCCTCGACGCACTCCAGGTCGGCGAGCTCGTAGACGCGCGCGAACTCGCCGAACTCACCCAGTGAGGCGTCGAGATCCGGGGCGTCGTCGGACAGGGCGATGAACACGACCCCGAACCGGACCTCGGTCCGCACCGGCAGCAGTCCGTTCTTCTCCTTCTCGAAGAAGTGGTCGAAGTAGGTGCCGTTGAGGCTCTTGAGCTTGCCGTTCCGGTCGTACACCCAGCAGTGGTAGAGGCAGACCAGGCTCTGCCGCTTGCCGCTGGCCTCCTCCACGAGCTTGTAGCCCCGGTGCCGGCAGTAGTTGTGGTACGCCTGGATCCCGTCGTCCCCGTGGATGATCAGGACGGATCCGGTGCCGATGTTCAGCGTGGTGTAGGCGCCCTTGTCCTTCAACCGGGAGACGTGGTCCACCGGGAGCCAGCGTCGGCCATAGATGCGGGACATCTCCCGGCGGTACTGCTCCTCGCCGGTGTAGAACTCGTGCGACCTGCCGATTCCGCCCGTCTCGAAGTAGGGCCTTTCATCGTCCTGGTCACTGATGAGATCGAACATGCTGGACGCACGCGTCATCTGCTGGTCTCCCTCAGAGGGTCAAGCGCATGGAATGCAGTGCGGGAATGCCGATGGCGTCGGGGCCTGCGGGAAGGCCGCACCGAGCCGCGGGATTGGTGGGACTGCATGAGGAGTGATGGCTGAGAAGCGATGCCGGGCCGGCCCGGGTGAGGCATGGGGCCCGGCGGACGGGCGGGCGGCTGCCGGAAGGACACGGGCGGGCGAGCCGACCGCCTTCGAAGGGAACGAGGAAACGACTCACCGGAGCACGCACGGCTCTCTGTGTGAGGGGTGCGCGAAGCACCGGCGTGAGGGCCGGTGACGGCACGCTCAACGCACGGCGCTTGGCATGGTGTACCCCTGGTCGGGGCATGTGCGGCGAACCGCCGGCGGTCATCCGGCCGGGTCGTAGATCCGCTTCTCCTCCGGCACGCCCGCGGCGTCGTAGAGACGCTCCAGGGCATCCGGTGCGTAGACCTCGTAGTCCGGGACGACTCCGCCGATCAGGCCGAGCATCTTGTTGGTCCACTCCTCGGTCGCGCTCATCGCGGACATCGTCGCCTCGAAGAACGGTGGGAGTTCGGTGAGTTCGCCGAGCGTCGTCGTGAAGTCGTAGACGCCCGCGCTCTCCTCGTCGCGCAGCTTGTTGTACTCGGCCAGCGCCTCTTCCATCGGGCGCTCGCCGGCCAGGCCCTGGTGGACGCGCTCGGCGAGGAGTTCACCGTGGATGAAGGCGTCGGTGATGCCCCACCCGGTGTAGGGGTCCTTGTGGTAGCCGGCGTCACCGACCAGCGCCCAACCGGGGCCGTGGGCGCGGCGGTAGTAGTTGTCCGGGTAGCGCATGGGCTTGAAGGCCTCTTCGCGCCTGCCCTGCTCACGCAGCTGCGCGCCCATCTCCGGCGAGACGTCGTCGAAGACGGCCTGGAAGCCGGCCTCGACGTCCTGGCGGAACTCCTTGAGCTGGCGCTTGGTGCAGATGACGGCGAGCATGCTCACGCCGTCGTTGGTCGGCCAGGTGCCGAACCACTTCTCGTTGAAGCCGGTCTTGTGGTGCAGGCCCCAGTCGAGACCGCTGTAGTACGAGTAGTAGATGAAGCCCGCGGCGGGGCGCACGTTGTACAGCTCCGCGCCGACCTTCTTGGCGACCGTGGAGTGGAAGCCGTCGGCACCGATGACCACCTTGGCCCGGAACTCCCGCTCCGGCCCGTCCCCTTCGCGTCCACGGATGCCTGTCACGCGGCCGTCGGTGAAGACGAGGTCGGAGACGGTGAACCCTTCGATCACCTCGGCGCCGGCGCGGCGGGAGGCGTTGACGAGGATCTCGTCCAGCACGGTGCGGCGCGGGCAGTAGACGGCGTCGATGCCGTCGACGGGGTCGGCGAACCCGTTGAGTTCTATGCCCCGGTAGGAGTAGTGCATCTTCCGGAGCGCCGGGGTCTTGGCCGCGATGATCTCGTCGAGCAGACCCCACTCCTGGAGCTTCAGCAGCCCCGCCTGGTGGATGTAGTGGGTCGACACCGTGTCACTGGGGAACGAGGCCCGATCCACCACGAGGACCCGGTGCCCCTGTCGCGCCAGCAGCATCGCAACCGGCGATCCGGCGCAGCGTCCACCCACAACAATGACGTCGTACATACGAGCCCCCGTCAATTTGGTTTGAGGTACTGACGCACCGTGGTCAGCGGCGCAAGCACGATTTGGAGGCTATGAAAATCGACAGATGAAGGTCAAGCATCGGTAATGGAGGGGCAATGCACCGGCATCGACATCTCGCCACTCGAATGATCCATTCCGCCCAACTGCCGTACGACATGCCCCACTTTGCCCACCGCGAGTGAGGGGAGTTTGTGCCATGCATCACAATCCGACACGAGTGCGAATCCAGCCAGCTGCGGCAAGAGATTCAGCCCTTCTGGCAAAGGGAGGTTATTTTGTTCTGAACTAAATAACGGCCTGACGTGGACACGCCTTGGATAATTCACCAGGTCACAGGTTTCATGATCTTGACCACGAGAACACCTGCGCCCCAACCGCCTCTCACTCCATCCACACCCCACCGGACTCCGCCCGGCGCCCGGTGAAGGCGGTGTCACTTCCCCGGTGGCCGGCTCCACCTGGACCTGCGCGGCTTCGCCCCGGGCCGGGAACGGGTCGAGCCCGCCGAGGCGCTGCGCGTGCTGCTGACGGCTCTGCTACCCGGTGGCGAACAGAGCTTCGTCGCGGTCACCATCCGCCGGTGGCAGGTGCAGCTCGACGGCGTGCGGCCGATCTCGCTGGAACGTCCTGTCGGCCCAGGAGGCGGCGGCGCGTTCGTCGAATCCGCGGGCGGGGCTCGTCCCGGCGATGTCGGCGAGGTGCTACGCCGATGCGCGAACCTGCCGTTGGCCATCCGGGTGGTTGCCGCGCGGCTGCGGCACCGGCCCGGAGAGCGCTGGCGCCCGAACAGCAGGCCGCCCGGCATGAACCGGCGTCACCAATGTCCATGTGCCCCACGGCCAGGGGCAGCACGGTGACTGGGGCCTCGGAATGGCGGGGCGCACCTACCGCGGCGACTACGCTCCCATCGGCCAGTTCGGCTGGGACGGCGGATCCGGCATCTCGACCTATGCCGACCCGGAGAACCGGCTCACCTGACGCCCCGAGAATGCCCGTGACGATCAACGGAGCCCCACCATCCAATGGTGGGGCTCCGTTGATCGTCACGGGGAACTCTTCACACGGTGGTATCCCCTGTCGCCAGGGCAGGAGATACCACCGCGTTCATTGTCAGGGCAGGAATTCCCAGAACGGGCCGTCAGGCGCGCGGTTGCGAGAACACAACGTCACGTCTCTGCCCTTGAGATACGCCAGCAACCACTCACTGAACGTCATCTCGTAGAGCGTCCACGCCGG
Source organism: Streptomyces sp. NBC_01353 (assembly GCF_036237275.1). Lineage (GTDB taxonomy): Bacteria > Actinomycetota > Actinomycetes > Streptomycetales > Streptomycetaceae > Streptomyces. The sequence continues at coordinate 2,230,043 of NZ_CP108352.1, forward strand.
ACTGTCGAACTCCTGGACCACGACGCGCCAGGGCGACGAAGGGTCATCGGGAACGCGAAGGAAGACCGCCTCGCCAGTCGTGGCCGTCGCCACCGGCATCAACTCGCCGGGGTTCGCCCCTACCGGACTCGGCAGGAACTCCGCCATGTCCTCCTCGCGCCAGAGCTCGAGATCCCTCCTGATCATCGTTCCCAGATCGTGCAGAAGATGGCCGGCGGGATGCTTCAGATACAACTGGTTGTTGATCAGGACCGAGCCATAGGCGTCGACGATCTCATGGAAGTCTGCAGGAAATTCGATGCCGAGTTCCTGCTCCAGTTCGATCCACGGTGCCGGATCCGACCAGTTGAACCGGGTTTCGCCCAACAGGGCTCGAATCTCTGAAAGCGTTGCCACGCCTATGCCCCTTCTAGCACGTCGAGCCCCTGCCACTCAGGGAGTTGATCGCAGTACACGAGAATGTATTGACGATGTCTCCCTGGGGTCCATACGTGGTGATCCCCACCTGAACGGTCGTGGGAACGGCCGAACGCGGGTCTCCGTAGATGGGAACGACCGACATGAACAGTTTGTTGCTACCGGTCAAGTGCGTCCAGCCGTAGCGCTCTACCTTGCTGGCCATCCTTCGGTTTGCACTTCCGTACATGGCCACCAGGTTTCGGACATCCTGGCCAGTTCCCCCGCCCCAATAACCTATCAGGTGGCCGGCCTGAGCCTCTCCGCCCGCTGCCCGTATTTGATTCATTCCGTCCGGATCAACGGACGGGTCGCATGTGGGGCACGTGGGCAGCCCGCCCGCCCCGGTGCGCGACCTTCGGTCGGACTGGTCGAGGAACGCCCAGGCGCCGGTCGCCCTGCAGCCCTTGTTCCCCTGGTGATCCGTGTACTCCTCGAGGCCCCCGTAGACCCGTCCTCCGTCGATCAGAGGCAGGGTGTTGCACTGGGGGTTGTTGGTGTCGGTGGTCCGCGGCGCAGGCCTGGGCTGGGGGTTCGGCGACGGCTGGGGGGTGGGACCCGGGCGCGGTTGGTTGTCGGACGAATCGCTGGAATCGACGTCGTCCGCGGACGGCATCAGCATGCTGCCCAGGGCCGCCCCCGCGTCCGCCAGACTCTGCTGGCCCTGCGGAGTCGACGCGGCAGCGGCGGTGGCGAAGGCCCCCGCCAGCGCCCAATAGACGACCGGAATCCCGAACCAGACGAGATGACCGTCCAGTTCGACGCCGCTCACCGGGTTGCCGCCGGTGAAGGCGTAGCGGTTGCTGGTGTACGGGTCCGCACCCAGGCTCATGTCGTCGAGGGCGCCGTTGTACATGTCCCGGGTGGTGAAGCGGTTGAGGCCCGGGCTGTAGTCGCGGAAGCCCATGTCGTACGTGCCGGACTGGGCGTCCCAGCGCTTGGCGTTGAAGCGGTAGGGGTTGTACTCCTCCTTGTCCGGCTGGCCGGCCTCGGGCTTGTCGATGCCGGTGAACTCGGTGGCGTCGTTGTTGCCGTAGGCGGTGTAGCCGTAGGTGGCCTTGGTGTCGCCGTTCTTGTCGGTCAGGGTCTCGACGTCGGTGTGGCTGTTGTAGCCGTAGTAGCCGTCCTCGGTCGTCCCGTCGGTGTTGTGCTTGCTCTGCGACAGGCGCTCGCCCCAGGGGCTGTACTGGAACGACTTGGTCAGCGCGCCGGCGACCTTCTCGTCGAGGACCTCGCCGGACAGGCCCAGGTACTCGAAGTCGGTGGTCTTGCCGTCCGCCGTCTTCGACGCGGTGCGGTCCAGCGGGTCGAACGTGTACGTCGTCGACTTCATCGCGCCGCCGGCGTCCATCTTCTGGGACTCCACGACGTGGTCGAAACCGTCGTACACGCTCCGCTCGATGACCTTGCCGCCGGAGATGACCGACTGCTGGCGCCCGAACGGGTCGTAGGTGTAGTTGGCGGCGACGCCCGACGACGTCGCGGTCAGCAGCCTGTTCCGGTCGTACTGGAACGTGGTTCCGGCGCCCTTGACGGTCTGGCTGATGACGTTGGCGTTGTCGTCGTGGATGTACGTCTCCGTGCCGGCGCCGTTGCCCGTCTTGACCGACTTGGTGAGCCGGTCGGCCGGGTCGTAGGTGAAGTCGGTCGTGGAGTCGAGGTACGCCGAGCGGTTGTCGGCGTTCATCTTCTTCGCGACGTCCTGCGCCTTGTTGCCGTTGGCGTCGTAGGCGTAGGTGTGGGAGGCGACCAGTGTGGTGCCGTCGGCCTTCTTCTCCGTCGTCGACTTCAGCGCGGCGTCGAGGAAGTAGGTGTAGTCGATGGTGTTGCCGTTGGCCTTGGTCTCCTTCAGCTTCTGACCGCGGTCCGTGTACGTGTACGAGGTGACCTTGGGGGTGCTGTCCGTCGCGGACTTGCCGACGGACACCGTCTTGACCTTCTCCCGCAGGTCGTAGGTGTACTTGGAGAACTGGCTGGGGTGGGCGACCGTCTCCGACTGCCCATTGGCGTCGTACGTGTACGACGTCGCCTTCTTCTCCACGCCGGACAGCGACTCCGTCACCTTCCGGACCTGGTTGAGGTCGGTGTAGGCGATGGCGTAGGCGTCGACCTTCGCCCCGGACGACGTGTCGTCGATCGACGTCAGGTTGCCGTTGACGTCGTAGACGTAGGTGAAGGTCCGCTTCTCGGTGTCGGTCTCCGCGGAGTTGTCACGGACCAGCTTGACACCGTCCGCGACCACGACGCCGGAGCTGTTCTGCTCCAGCTTCACCTTGGTGTCCTCGCCCTGCTTGAGGGCGTAGTTGCCGAGGCTGACCCAGGTGCCGCTGCCGGCGTTCTGGTCCTTCGTGACCGCCGGTTCGGTGGTCGTGCCGTGCGAGAGCGTGTACTTCGCGGCCGTGGCGGCCCCGGTCACCTTCGGGTACCTCACGTACGCGGTGTACGTGCCGTCCTTCGGGATGTCGAGCGTCCACGTGAAGGTGTCCGTGCCCGTGCCGGCCGCGTGGGTGCGGTGGTCGTAGCCCTGCTGCCCGGTGATGTCCCCGGTGGCCCAGGTGCCCGTGGCGGAGGTGTGCTGGGTGTCGGAGTTGTCCACCAGGGCGACCGACTTGCCCACCGGAACACCGTCGTCGGAGCGGGACTTGACCTTTCCGTCGGGGTGGAACGACCACGTCATCGTGCGGTTGGAGGAGCCGCCCGCCGACGTCAGAGTCCTGACCGTCTGCTGGCCCACGTCGTTGTAGTCGTAGGTGGCGGAGATGTCCCACGGGTCCGTGGAGCTCTTCGTCCAGCCGTTGTCGAAGTAGGTGAACTCCGTGTCGTTGCGGACCGTCTGCCCCTCGGAGGGCGGCATCGAGGTCTTCGCGACCCGGCCCGCGGCGTCGTACACGGTCTCGGTGTAGACGTTGGGGTCGTTGTGGCGGGAGTCCGCCGGGTCGTACGGCTGGTACTGGCGCTTGGGCCGGTTCAGCGCGTCGTACTCGGTACGGGCGGTGAACGCCGTGGTCGTCCCCGCCTCGACGGCGCGCGGGGTGATCACCTTGGTGGTGTTGCCGACCTGGTCGTAGTCGTACCGGGTCGTGCGGTAGATGATCGGCGAGGTGCCGCTGCGCGGGACCTTGACCTCGGTCTGCTTGCCGCGCTCGTCGTAGCTGACGAGCGTCGTGTTGTTCTCGGCGTCCGTCGTGGAGACGACGAGGGAGTCCTTGTCGTAGGCCTTCCTGGTGGTCTTGCCGGCAGCGTCCGTGACCGTGGTGACCCGGTGGTTCAGGTCGTAGGCGGTCAGGGTGGTGTAGTCGGCCGTGTCGGCCGTGAGGTTCTTCTTCGGGTCGACGACCTTGGTCGTGTTGCCGACGTTGTCGTACTCGTAGCTGACCTTGTCCCCGTTCGCGTTGGTGACGGAGGTGAGCTGGTAGATCTCGTTGTAGTAGTTGGTCGTGACGAAGTCCGTCGCGTCCGCCGTGGTCAGCGTGCCCTTCGGCTCGGTCGTCGTCTTGAGGTTGCCGACCTTGTCGTAGGTGTACGTCGTCTTCCGCTCGTCCGGCGTCGTGGTGTACTTCGGGGTGGTCGCCGAGATCGTCTGGTCGGCAGCGTCGTACACCGCGGTGGACACCGCGCCGTTGGGCGCCGTCGACGTGGTGACGTTGTCGTTGGCGTCGTACACGGGCGCCGGTGCGCTGATCAGGTCACCTGTGGCCTGGTCCTTGGGCTCGGTCTTGACCAGCGGACGACCGAACGTGTCGTACGTCTGCGTGATCTTCTTGCCCAGCGCGTCGGTGATCTCGGTGACCTGACCACGCTCGTCGTAGACGAACGAGGACGACTTGGTCAGCGCGTCGGTCATCGTCCTCGGGAAGCCCGTAGGCCCGAAGTCGCTGTTCGTGTCCGTGTTGCCGTTGGCGTCGGTCGCCCTGGTCAGGTTGCCGTACGCGTCGTACTCGTACGACGTGGTGTAGTCACCGGCCGTCGTCGTGGCGACGCCCTTGGGGTCGGTGACCGTCTTCAGGTTGCCGAAGGTGTCATAGCCGAACTGCCACTTCCGGCCCTCGGGTGAGGTCTTGGTGAAGAGGTCGGCCGAGTAGCCGTCGGCACGCGTCTGGTAGGCGTACCGGGTGGAGTTCGCCGGGTAGGTGCCCGGGGCGCAGTCCGAGGTGGGCGGCACGCCCACCTTGTTGTTCTCCGCGTCACGCTTCCAGAGTGGGTAGCCCGTCCTCTGGTCGTAGCAGTACGCGGTCTTGGCGCCGTTGTTCTCCTCCATGTACGTGACGTTGTTGTCCGCGTCCCACGCCAGCTTCATCGACTGCGACTTGGCGTTCGTCGACTGGACGGCGCGGCCGAAGTCGTCGGTGACGTAGTCGGAGGCACGCGATTCGGCGTCGGTGACCTTCGTGTCGGTGAACTTGACGTTGCCGGCGTTCACCGCGTACGTGAAGCCCGTCGTGCCCTGGAGACGGTCGGTGATCGTCTTGGTCCACCAGTGGTACTTCGGGTCGTCCCCGGTCTGCGGGTAGTTGTACGCCAGCGACGTGGCGTTGCCGCGCGGGTCGGTGGCCTTGACGAGCTTGACGTTCTTGTTGCCCTGGGTGGCGTCGTACTCGAAGCCGAACACCTTCGGCTGGGCGGAGCCCGCACCGTCGGTGACCTTGGTCAGAAGACCCTTGTCGGAGTACTCGAAGGTGACCTTGCGGCCCGAGATGTCGGTCATCGACTTGATGTGGTCGATGATCTTCGGATTGGAGCTGTCGGCCTTGGAGTAGTACTCGACGGTCAGCGACTGGCGCCCGGCCGGGTCGGTGATGTACTTGAGGAACTTGGTCGGCTTGTTGTTCGACTTCCGTTCCTCGTAGGTGTACGTCTGCGTGTTGCCGTTCTTCTCGACCAGCGACGTCAGGTAGCCGTCGCAGCCGAACACGAACCGGGTGCCGTCCGGACGGGTCATCGTCCAGGCGTCCGGGATCGGGTCCTTGAGCGGCGTGCAGTCCAGACCGGGCTTCGCCGCAAGCTTGTAGTGGACTCCCGCGGGGGCCTTCCAGGAGCCGTCGGGCTGCTCGCGGAAGACGTGGGTCGTGCCGTCGCCGTCCGGGAGCCTGATCTCGGTCGGGTGCGGCTTGGGGTGGAACTCCAGCGGCGCGCCGAGCCGGATGGGTCCGGCGGCCTGGAAGGACCAGCCGGGTCCGGAGACCGTGTCGGAGGTGTCGAGGCTGTTGTACGCGAACCGGGCGAACGTGGTGACACCGCGGCCGGGGTTGGTGAACGCGTTGTACTGCCAGACGGTGTTGCCGGCCGCCAGGTTGTTCATGACGGTCGAGCCGGCGCCGGTGTTCTTGCCCGAGTAGACGTAGAACTTCTCCATGCCGAGCTGGTTGGAGGTCGGGTCCTCCACCGCCACGTTCTGCTTCAGGCCGGGGATTCCGGCCGTGCCCGACGTCCAGGTACCGGCCGTCTTGTTGTAGACGTCCCAGGTCAGGACGTAGTCGGTGCGCTTGTTGCCGTTGTCCGAGTTGATCGGGGTCCTGACGACCGCCTGGAGGTTCGCCGAGGCACCCGGGGCGACATTGCCGGGCAGCGCCGTCTGGACCTGGTTGCCGCCGTTGGTGACGTCCGTACCGTCGGGCAGGGCCCACTTGTAGGTGAGGACGTGATCGGCCGCGTTCCAGGAGGAAGCGGTGGTGTTGGTGAGGGTGAAGTCGACCGTGTAGTCGGTGTTCGGGGTCATGCGCGCAGGCGTCTGCGGCGCGTAGTACGTCGACTCGGTCGTCGAGTCGATGTAGGTGACCACGATCCTGGGCCGGAGGCGCTGCTCGGTGCCCTCGGAGGACAGGAACAGGGTCCGCTCCTGCGAGGCTGCCTCGTCCGCCATCTTGACGACCACGCCCTGCTGGGAGGACGGGGTGGTCACCCAGGACTGCGCGAGCGAGGTGACGTTCCAGTCGTGGCGGGCCGGGTCGTTGGTCTTCGCCCCGGTGTCGGCCGTCACCGCGCCGAAGTCACCGCCCGCGGTGGTCCAGTTCGTGCTCGCGTTGGCCTTGACCCAGGTCGCGGTGGCCTCGTCGAAGTCGCGCGTCAGCGGCCGCAGCTGGTAGACGGCCCCCGTGGTGTCCTGGGCGGTCTGCGTGCTCCACAGCCGCACGTTCGCATCCAGCACCCGGGCCGTGGCGGGGATGCCGAGGGCCGGGAACTTCAGCAGGGCGCGGGTGTCGCCGTAGGTCGCGGAGTTGTTGCCGACCGACAGCCAGTTCTTCGGGCCGCCGTCGTCGATCGTGTCGTGCGTGAGCGTGGTGCGGGCCGAGGACAGGGTGGTGTCCTGCGACGCGGCGAACACCTTCGTCGTACGGCCCGCCTTCGGCAGCCGTACCAGCTGCGTCGGCGCACCGACGACCTGCCCGTCCTTCGTCTTGACCGCGACCATGTAGTAGTACGCGCGGCCGAACGGATCGGGGTCGTCCGCCTTCGTCGGCACGCCCGTGGTGTCCGTGAACGCCGTCACTGTGGAAGCGACGGGCGAGACGAGCGTGGCGGCGGAAGGAGTGAAGGTCTGGTTGATGGAGCGGTGGACCTGGTACTCGACGATGTCGTCGGCGGTCCCGATCGGGTCCCGGTCCTGGTACGCCGACCAGGACAGCTCCGCGCCCGTGTCGTGGATCGTGGTCGGGGCGGCGAGGTCGACGCCCTGGCGGCCGAAGGTCAGCACCAGACGGGGGTAGTTGGCCGTCTCGCCGCCGTACCCGAACTCGCTGCCCTCGTAGCGCGGACCGCCCTTGGGGCCGTTCGCGCTCTCGTCGCCGGCCTTGATCACGAAGCCGTTGTTGACGTACGCGCCGTCGATCCAGGACTGGACGGTCTTGGTCACCGGGAAGGAGTGCCAGGTGTTCAGCTCGCCCGGCTGCTTGGTGACCACGCCGCCCTTGGTGAACCGGACCGCGTCCGCGATCACCGAGGTGGTCGTCGACGCAGGACCGTCACCGAGGACGATCTTGCCCAGGGTGCCCGCCTTGAACGGGTGGGAGCCCAGCGTCTTCCACACGCCGCCCGTGCCCGCCTGCTGATTGACCGTGTACGCCTTCGTCCCGCCGTCGTACGTGACGGTGTACGGGGCGTTGGTGGCGCGGTCCGAGGCCGGGACGTTGTGCGTCTCGACCTGATAGGTGCCGTCCTCGGGGAGGCTCGGCTGCCAGGTGTACGTGTCACCTGTGACCGAGTCCTTGTTGTACAGGTAGTCCTGGTTGACCGCGTACTGCGTGTACGCCGTGTTCCCCGACGCGGGCCAGGCGCCGACCGCGGCCGTCCGCCCGGCGTCGCCGTCGTCGACCACGACCGCCGTGCCCGACAGCTCGCCGGTGATGGCATTGGCGCTGTTCCAGGTGGCCTGGTCCTCGGTCCAGGACTGGGTCGCGCGGTGCGCCTCCAGCTGGACCTCGGTGTCGCCGGTGGTGTGGGTCTGGTCGTAGTACAGCTTCAGATCGGCCGAGTCCAGCTTGGTGCCGGTCGGGACGCCGGTGATCGGGAACCTCAGCAGGGCGCGCGAGGCCCCGGTGCTGGTGTTGCCGACCGACAGCCGCCAGTTGTCGTCGTAGTTCGTGCTCGGACCGTCCGACGAGATCATGACGTCCTGCGCCGTCGTCGGCGTCGGAGCGATCGAGATCGTCGGATCGACCGTCACGGGGTACTGCCGCTCCGGCGCGGCCAGCCACTTCGCGTCGGGCGTGACCGTCAGCTTCCAGCCCTTGCCGGCCCTGGTGAGCTTCTGGGTGACCGTCTTGCTGTACGCGAACCCGTACGGCGACCGGGCGTCCTTCTGGGCGTCCGTCATGAACGCCGCGGGGATCACCAGTACCGGATTCGCAGCCTCGCCGTAGAAGGAGACCGAACCGTCCTTGCCCGGCTTCGGCGTCAGCCCGCCGGCGTCCAGCGTGAAGGTGAAGGAGACCGGGCCCGTGGGCCTCCGGTCCAGGACTATGTTCTCCTTCACCCGGCCCGGACCGACCTGGTACGAAAGGTCCGCACCGGCCACGGCGTCCTTGTACGTGACGGTGTCGCCCTTGGCGACGGGGGCGAGCTTTCCCGCACCCTCGAGACCCAGGGTCACGGCATGCCCGTCACCGGCCTCGAACCGCAGCAGCTTGCGAGCGTCCGACCCGAACCAACTACGGGCGGCATTCGTCGTGTTGACGAAATCGAAGCCTTCGGCGCCGGTCGGGGTGACCGTCGGGTCGATGTCCTTCCAGGACTTCCCCGCCCGATACCCGGTCGGCACCGCTGACACCTCGGCCTGCACCCGGCCGTCGGAGAGTTTCCAGTACCGGGCGTTCGCCGTGCGACTGCCCGTCAGTTCGGCAACGCGCTTCGCTTTTCCGGCCGCTGTGCCCTTCGGCAACTTCTCGCGGCTCGGCAGCACCGGAGTTCCCCCGGTCGACGGCTCGTCCGGCCCGTCCGACTCGCCCTCGTCCTCCGAGAACCAGCCCGCGAAGGCATCGACGATACCCTCGCCGCTATCACTTGAAGCCGGTGCCGCATAAGCGACTTGTGGCAGCATGGTTCCGACGACCGCCGAAACCACGAGGCAGGCTATCGCCCGCCCGTATCTCGCTTTCACGCCATTCCCTTCATCGGCACCCATCCCGCGCGAGGCGGAAAAGGCGCACCGACGCGCGCCGGCGCGGGTACTCCGTCGCCGGTCACGGTGGACCTGACCTCGACCGGAGCACCTCAGGACACGCCAAACCAGGCCACCTTCCACATACGGAAGGGTGGCCTCGCCGGAGGTGAGCCGATCGTGGCGGGAGGATCTTCAACACGGAGTTGATGGTTCGTCAATCGATCACATATATAGGGCATTTCGCTGGGCCGGTTGTTGGCGATTGGCGGGCATCTCGCCCAACTTCTCCGTCGGCTGGCGTCCGTCGGATCCGATGGTGTGTGGCCCAGGCGAATTCGCGTCGACCGAAAGCGCGGCCATTCCGACGACAGCAGCGTCCGAGTGCCGGTACGTCCAACGCACCACCGTCACCGGGGCCTTCGGCCCGGCACGCGGCTCGGGGCACAGGCCGCGGCCTCGGCGGACGGAAGAGCGCCCCTTGCCTCGGGTCGGCCACCCCCTCCCGTGACCGGCATCACACGTTCGGGCCGTGATGGATCCGGCACGAGAACCGCTTGATCATCCGGAGTACGTGGCCAGATCCAGGTAGGAGAAGGTGATGACGCATGGACCGCGAAAACCGGAAGCTGTGTGCGGCCGACATGGGGCGCCACGCGTCCGAGTTCGTCGAGCGCGCCGCGGTCAGGTCTCGCCTGCCGCTGGACTACAGCGTGACCAGCCTGCGTATCGTGGACCGGCTCATCGACGGGCTACGCCAGGGCGGCGGCGGCCGGGAGCGCGTGAACGGCGCGCTGACGGCGATCGGCGCGTATGTCGGTGAGGTGCTGGTGCGTGAGGCCGGAGCGGTGTGGGTGGATCTGCCACCGGAGCACCTCCTGCGTTCCGTCTTCGGCCACCCTGTCGGGGTGCGGATGCCTGACGGCCGGATGTGGAACCCGCTCGGCCGAACTGTGAATCGCTTCGAGGTCGGCCCGCAGGAATCTCTTCATACGTACTTCCTCACCCTGCACGGTCGGAGATCGCCCCGCACCCGAAGACGTGAGGGGGCATCGCCCACGGGGTGCCGACGACGACGAACTGACGGTCTGACAGGATTGCCGTACCCCGGTTCACGTCTATGACCGGGGGTTAGTTGTGCGTACGCAGGCCAAGGGGATCGTGTGGGCGAGGGGACGAGGCAGGCGTCCACTACGGCACTCGACTCGGAACTCGGCTTGGCAGTCGAGCGGGCGCAGGACGGCGATGAAGCAGCGTTCGCGAACGCCTACCGGATCGTCAACCCAGGGCTGCTCGGCTACCTGAGAGGAATCGTCGGCGAGGACGCCGAGGACGTGGCCTCCGAGGCGTGGCTGGAGATCGCCCGGGACCTCGGTCGGTTCCACGGTGACGGGCACGGCTTTCGCGGCTGGACCGTGACCATCGCCAGACACCGGGCGCTGGACCACCTCCGGCGGATGCGGTCACGGCCCCGCCCGGCCCGTCTCGACCCTGACGTCCTGTCACTGCCCGCCACCGGTGACACCGCCTCCGAGGCACTCGAGGCCCTCTCGACGGACCAGGTCCTCGCGCTCATCGAGGAGCTGCCGCGGGACCAGGCCGAAGCCGTGCTGTTGCGGGTCGTCGTAGGCCTCGACGGACCGACGGCCGCCCGGGTCCTCGGCAAACGTCCCGGTGCGGTACGGTCCGCCGCACACAGAGGACTGAGGCGGCTCGCGAAAGAACTGACGGAAAGAGGGAGGTAGAGGAATGACCGATGAACAGCGCGACGCCGCGCTGAAGCGATCCCTGCGCGCTACCCTGCTCGCGAGCTCGGCGGCCACGAGCGATGAGCCCGCAGGCCGGGAGGCTGAAGCGGGAGCCCTCGCCGCCTTCCGCGCCGCACGTGACGCCGGCCTGCATGGGTCCGGGCGAACGAGCCCCCGCGACGACTGGACTCCTTCCGCGCGACAGAGGAACCGCAGACATCCGTTGAAGACAGCCGTGGCCGCGCTGCTCGCGAGTGTGACCCTGGGCGGCGTGGCGATCGCCGCAGGGGATCTGCCCGGCCCCTTCCCAGGCGCCCCCGCCCCGGCCCCGGAACCGCGCCGCAGCAGCTTCGCGCCTTCCACGTCGCCCGCCATTCCGGAGAACGAGTCGACACTCGGAATCCCTGACCGAACCGACGGTCCTGTCGCGCCACCCACCTCGAAGGACCGCGACGTGCTGTGCCACGCAAATGAGAAGTCGGCGCACAAGGACAAGACAGGGGAGTCGAAGTCCTGGCGACGCCTTGTGAGAGCGGCCGGCGGCGAGGAGCATGTGCCCGCCTACTGCGGACAGGCCCACGGGCCGGGGCATGAAGCAGGCGCTGGGATCGCGTCCGAGAAGGGCAAGCGAGCCGCTTCTCCCCAGATCGATGCGAACAGTTCCGAACAGCCCAAACCGGCCCACCCTTTGGGAAAGCCGCGCCCCGACAAGCCCTGAAGCCCCACGTGCGAAGTCGACCACCCGTCGCACCACGCGGGAGATCCGCCTCACTCAAGCGCCTTCGGCGACCTTCGGATTGACGGCGTCGACAACCATGACCCCGGTTACGGGCTACCAGATGGCACCTCGCGGTGCCGTTTCCCACGTCTTCCCGTGTTCCAGGCACGATCCGGGTGTGCGATCCGGGTGTGCGATCCGCGACATCGTTCATAACGAGCTGAGCTCGTACTCGACCTGAATTCCTCAGGGCATGGCAAACCAGGCCACCACCCATGCGTGGGAAGCGACCTCGCCAGAGGTGAGCCGATCACAGCCGGGGATTCTTGTTTCATGGAGTTGATGCGTCGTCAACTGCACACGCAATTAGGGCATTCCGCTGACCGGACTGCGACGAATGGACTCGACTCGACCGATTTGACCGGTGTCTGGCATCGGTCGATTCCGGTGGTGTATAACCCAGGCGAATTTGCGTCGACCGAAAGCGCGGCCATGCCCACGACAGAAAAGCCGGTAGGCTCAGGAGAGTCGGAAATCCCGGACACCACGAAGGCTTCCCCGTCCCGGCACGACCGCGGCGCAGACCGCCGAGGCATCGCCGTCGCGGCGGCGTTGCTGCTCGCGTGCGGCGCGTTCGTGGCGTACGGCGTCCTCGACTCCGATGACGCGCCGGCGCCCCAGCAGGCCGCGCCCGCCGCCGGCGTGACGTACGAGGTGCTCGGCGAGGGCACCGCCGACATCTCCTACCGCGGTCCGAGTGGCGACAAGGCGACCGTGGTCACGAACGCCCGTCTCCCGTGGAAGAAGACCGTGAGCGTCCCGCTCGGAGCTTCCCCGATCGTCAACGTCACCCTCGGCGAAAAGGGCGGCACGGCCAGCTGCACCCTCGCCGTCCGCGGCCGGCACGTCCAACGCGCCACCGCCACCGGCGCCTTCGGTCGAACCACATGCAGCAGTGAACTTCCCGCACCCGAAGCATCCGCAGCCTCTGAAGGAGCCCAGTGACCGAGCAGTTCCCCGTCCGTCGTACCGCCAGGGTCGCGGCCGCCACCGCCGTCGCCCTCGCGTCCCTCGGCCTCACTTTCCCAGCCCAGGCCGCCGCGGAGATCTCGACCGCCGACGGCGTGCGGAGCATCGCGTTGCACGGAGCCGATCCCATGCGGCGGGCGTTGTCCGCGCGTCCCACCGAACCCTTCAGCATGCTGGGCGTCACCTGGGACGACCCGCGTGCCCAGCTCGGCGGTACGGCTCAGGTCCGCACCCGCTCCAGCGTCACCGGCGTCTGGTCGGGCTGGCGTGAGCTCGACCTCGATGTGCGTACGCCCGAGGTGGGGTCCGACAGCGACAGGGCAGGCGTGCGCGCCGGTACGCAGCCGCTGTGGACGGGGCCGTCCGACGGTGTGCAGGTGCGGGTGACCGGGCAGCACGGCACGCTGTCGAAGCTGCCGGGTGGGCTCCGCGTGGAGCTGGTGGACCCCGCCGACGCGGAGGCCGAGGCCCTCGCCCGGTCGGCCCCGTCGGCCCCGTCGGCCCCGTCGGCCGTGGTGAACACCGCTCCGCAGCCCGTTGTCATCCCACGTTCCGGCTGGAACTCCGACGAGTCGCTGGTGAAGGACCCGGCGACGTACACGACCGACACCAAGGTGGTGTTCGCCCACCACACCGCCGGCACCAATGACTACACCTGCGACCAGTCCCCGGACATCATCCGCGCGATCTTCCTGTACCACGTGCAGAGCCAGGGTTGGAACGACATCGGCTACCAGTTCCTCGTCGACAAGTGCGGCACCGTATTCGAGGGCCGCGCGGGCGGCATCGACAAGCCCGTCCTCGGCGCACAGACCTACGGTTTCAACACGGACACCACGGGCGTCGCGGTCCTCGGCAACTACAACGACGCGATCTCCTCCCAGCCCGTGCTCGACGCGGTGGCCGCCGTCGCCGCATGGAAGCTCGGTACGTACGGCTACGACGCCGCCGGCACCGTCCAGCTCACCGCGGCCGCCGACAACGGCAAGTACACCAAGGGCCAGAAGGTCACCCTGAACCGGATCTCCGGCCACCGCGACGGCTACCCGACCGAGTGCCCCGGCAACAACCTGTACGCCGACCTGGCGACCATCCGCGCGCTCGCCTCTGCGAAGCAGACGGGTTGACCACGCACCTCGGGCCGAGGCCCATGCCAACCCTCCAGGGCGCACACGAGATCCGATCGCACGTCGGACGCAGAAATGGGGAGACGGATATGCACAGCAGGAAGAACATGTCGGTCCGCGCCAAGATGAGCGGGGCCGTCACGGCGATCGCCGCATGCGTCGGGCTGCTGGCCACGGCCACCCCGGCTCACGCCGCCGAGTTCAAGGTCACGGACAATTGCGATGTTCCGTGGATCAACTGCTCCTACGGCGACCTCTGGCTGCTGTACAACTCCAAGGAGTTGGCCATCCAGGACGGCCGATACACCACCAGCTGGGCCACGTTCTACGGGAACGTCTCCGACTACTACGGAACGAGCCAGTACCAGGGGTCGACTCTGACGACGTACCGCTATGTGTTCAACGGCAATGGCAACGGCGCGGGGCAGTACGTGAAGAACAATGCGGCCTCGGTTCAGAACTGCTCCTATTCCGACAACTACCGCGTGTACTACAACTCGGGGTACGGCGGCACCTCGCAGTATTTCGCCCACAACGAGCCCTGGGGCGACTGCAATCTCACGAACCTGATATCGGCCCTCAAGAACGAAAACGCATCGCAGCACTTCGCCTGAGCCGGCGCCACCGCAGAGAGGGAACCTCATGATGAACATGAACAAGCGCACGGGCGTTGCTGTGGCGATGGCGGCAGCAGCAGCCGCACTGATCACCGGATGCGGCGCGGGGACCGCGACCGACACCCCGGGAACCACGCCGGTGGCGGAGAACAAGCCGATGGTGAACAAGGAGAACTGGCCCAAGGCGACTCCGGAACGGGGACTGGCCAAGGGCCTGTCCCTGCCGCTGGAGGCCTACATGCAGACCTACCAGGACACCGTGACCCTGGACCAGGCGTCGCGGAAGCTCCAAGAGAAGTGCATGGCCGATTACGGCTTCTCCATAGAGCTGCCGCTGGCAGGGACGACCCCGCCGCCGAACGACAACGACGCCAACATGGAGCGCCGATACGGCCTCACCGACCGGGAGGCTGCCGCTCGGTACGGTTACGGCCTGCCCGAAGCCCTGACCAACCAGGTGCGGCAGAAGATGCCCGAGCTGACCGACGAACAGGTCCAGGTGCTGATCGGACACTCCAAGCCCACGAAACCGACCGCGCCCGGTGCGGCCCCGGCTGCCGAACCCGCCCCCGAGTCCTACAAGGGCAAGAAGATCCACGAGGGAGGCTGCTCCGGGTGGGCGAAGGACAGGCTGAAGCAGCCCACGCCCGAGGGCCTGGCGTTCGTCTCCGAGCTGAACGGCAACAGCTTCACCGAGTCCATGCGGGTCCCGGCCGTCAAGCAGGCCATGGCTTCCTGGTCGCAGTGCATGAAGGCCGAGGGCTACGCGGCCGCCACCCCGTTCGAGGCGACTGAGATCGCGCCGCATGCGGAAGGCGGGACGGCGTCGAAGGAGGAGATCGCCGTGGCGCTGGCGGAGATCGACTGCAAGAAGAAGACGGATCTGGTGGCCGTGTGGTTCACCGAGGAGTCGAAGATCCAGAAGGCGCAGATCGCCGAGCACCAGGGCAGGCTGAACGGTGCCCGCACGCAGAACAGCAGCGCGGTGGCTGTGGCCGACGCAGAACTGGCCGGCTGATGCCGAGCGCGGACGAGGATCTCGCGCGTGGCTTCCACCCGCACCCGTCCGCATCCGCGCCGTCCGCAACACCCGGTGGAGATCAGGATCAGGGCGGCAGCGACTGAGCCCAAGGTGTCGACAGGCAACTGAAGTCCGCAGCAGAACCGCTGTCTCCGGCGACGAGTGAGCACTACGCCGGAGACAGCGGCCTCCCGAGGTTCCGGGGAGCCGACAGGACCGACCGGCGGGAGTTCCTCCCACTGCGCCGGCGCGAAACCGCAGGTCAGGCGTCCTTCTTCACCGGCTCCAGAATCGCCACACACTCCACATGATGCGTCATCGCAAACATGTAAAGCCGAAAACAGGTTAAAGAGAACCGCAGGTCAGCAGCGCGTCGATCACAAAACGGACTCAAGATCAATGTGCATTACGTGCAATATGGGCGCTACGGGCGCCCTCTGACGCACGTCCGAAGGGCATCTGGGGCATCGCGCAGCCGAGAATCGCGCAGTGTGGCATTCAAAATGCCCACTTGAAGCTGTTCCACACGAGCGGCGTGAGTGCTGATGGTCAGCGGGCGTGGAGGAAATAGCGGTCCGCATCAGTGAGGGCCTGCCCCAGCAGATCGACGATGTGGTCGAGTTCGTCGCGGGTGGAGATCAGGGGTGGTGCGATCTGCACGACCGGGTCGCCGCGGTCGTCCGCGCGGGCCAGGAGTCCGAGGCCGCGCATGCGTGCGGGAAGGAACTGCTTGACGAGTTCGTCCTGGCGCTCAGGGGTGAAGCGTCGGCCGTCTGCTCCGGCGACGAGTTCGAGGGACCAGAAGAAGCCGTCGCCGCGTACGTCGCCCACGATGCTCAGATCGGTCAGTTCGGCGAGCCGCTTGTGGAGGTGGCCGGTCAGGCCGCGGACGTTGTCCAGGACGCCGTCTCGTTCGAAGATGTCGAGGTTGGTCAGGGCAGTGGCGGCTGCGACCGGATGCCCGGCGAAGGTCAGCCCGTGCAGGAGGGTCACGCCGTCGTTGAAGAAGGGCGCGGAGACCTTGTCGGACACCAGGACGGCGCCGAGCGTGGCGTAGGACGAGGTGAGGCCCTTGGCTGTGGTGATCATGTCGGGGATCGCACCGTACTTGGTCACGGCGAAGTATTCGCCGATGCGGCCGAAACCGGTGATGACCTCGTCGGCGACCAGGAGGAAGCCGTACTGGTCCGCCATCGCCCGTAGCCCTGCCCAGTAGCCCGCCGGAGGCGTGAGGCAGCCTCCGGAGTTCTGCACGGGTTCGGCGATGAGCATGGCCACGTTCTCCGGGCCGGCCTCCAGCACCGCCGCTTCGGTCTCGGCCAGCAGCCGCCGGGTGAAGGCGTCCTCATCGGTGTCGGTGGTGCGGTAGCGGTTGGTGTTGGGTGCGTGGGTGACCTCGAAGGCTGGTGCGCCGAAGGGTTCCTTGAGCGCCGGGATTCCCGTGAGCGCGAGGGCGCCCATGGTCAGGCCGTGGTAGGCGGTGCGGCGGGCGATGGCCTTGGTGCGCTGAGGCTGGCCTTGGGCGACGTGGTACATGCGGGCGAGCTTCCACGCGGACTCAACGGACTCCGAGCCGCCGGAGGTGAAGAACACGCGGTTGATGCCGTCGGGTGCCAGAGCGGCAAGTCGCTCGGCCAGCTCGATGGCGGCGGGGTGCGCGGTGTTCCACAGGGTGCTGAACGGCAGGCGGTTGAGCTGCTGTTCGGCCGCCTTGGCGAACTCGGGGCCGTAGGAGAAGCCGAGCTGTGCGCAGAACAGGGCGGACAGGCCGTCGATATAGCGGGTTCCGGTCGTGTCGTAGACGTAGACGCCGTCGGCCCGGTCGGGCAGGAACATTCCCTGACCGTTGCGCAGGCTCGCGTGTTGGCCGAAGTGCAGGAGCAGGTGTTTGCCGGCTGCTTCGCGCAGCCGATCGGCCTGGTGTGTGGTGGCGGGGTGGTCGGGCATGGTGTTCTCCGGGGAGGTCAGCGGGCACATGAGGGGCAGACGGGAGGCCCGGCTGGGCGAGTGGGCGGACCCAGGCGCAATGGGCGGCCACATCTCGTGAGCAGCTGCCGACCGCTGGAGCGGTATCTGAACGGCGGCTCCGAGAGGGCTCGGCGGCGGAAACCCGGCGCCCGCTACCGAGCCAGGGCGTCAGGTGCCGGGCTGTCGGTCGCGACCGCGGGACCGCTGGGTGTCTCAGGCTCCTGTCGATCCGGCCCGGGCGGGATGCAGCGAGCCGAGGCCGCTCATGATCTGGCCCTTGTCGTAGCCCTCGGTGGCGGGCGGGAAGGGGGGCGGGGCGTCGCGCAGCTGCTTCCACAGGGGGTTCAGGCCGAGGGTGCCGCGTTCCCGGGTGGTGGCCACGAGGTCGAGGTCGAGGTGGAAGGTGAGGAACTCCTCGCCTGCGCCGCCCTGGGCCAGCACGCGGCCTTCGGGGTCGGTGGCGATGCTGCGGCCGGTGCCGAAGAGGCCGCCGATGTTCGGGTTGAGAACGTACACCTGGTTGGTGATGGCGTTGGCGCGGGCGAGGACCAGTTCCTGCTCGCGGTCGGAGGTGCGGGTGTAGGTGGGCTGGATGATGACCTCGGCGCCCATCCAGGCGAGGGTGCGGGAGATCTCCGGCACCCAGCCGTCGTAGCAGATCGCCAGGCCGAAGCGGCCCACCCGGGGGATGTCGAAGGTGACGTAGGTGTCGCCGGGCACGGAGGTCTCGTACGGCATCCAGGGGAAGATCTTGCGGTACGAGGCCACCACTTCGCCCTGCGGGGAGATGGCGACGGCCGTGTTGTGGACGCCCTTGGCCGACCCCTCCGGGATGCTGCCGGGGACGATCCACAGCCCGGTGTCGGCCGCGAGCCGGCATACCGCGTCGGTGGTGGGGCCCGGGATCGGTTCGGCGAGGCGGTCGAGGTAGCCGGCCGGGTGGCGGGCGTCGAAGCTGCCGAAGGCACTCAGGTAGAGCTCGGGGAAGACGACCAGGTCGATGGACGGGGAGAGGGCTTTGAGGGAGCGCACCTCGCGGCTGAACTTCGCGAATGTGGCCTGGGGGTCGCCGGTTACGGGTGCGACCTGGGCGAGGGCGACGCCGAGGATTCGGCTCACTGGAGAGCTCCTTGTGCGGTGGCGGCTGCGGGTGTGCTCGGCGGGGTGTCGTCCGGTGGGCGGAGCCCGGGGACGGCGTCGAGCAGCCTGCGGGTGTAGGGGTGCTGGGGGGAGTCCAGGACCTGGGCGGTGGGCCCGGTCTCGACGAGTTCGCCGTGCAGCATGACGCTGACCCGGTCCGCGATGTGCCGGACCACGCCCAGGTCGTGGGTGATGAGGAGGAAGGCGAGGTCGCTGTGCTCGCGCAAGTCGAGCAGCAGGTTGAGGATCTGGGCCTGGACGGAGACGTCGAGGGCGGAGGTGGGTTCGTCAAGGACCAGCAGCGAGGGCCCGACGGCGAGGGCGCGGGCGAGGGCGACGCGCTGGCACTGGCCGCCGGAGAGCTGGTGGGGGTAGCGGGTGAGGACGGTCGCGGGCAGGCCGACGCGCGCCAGTTCCGCGGTGGTGTCGGTCACGGGGCGGCCGGCCTCGCGCAGTGGCTCGGCGATGAGTTGCCGGACGGTCATCCGGGGGTTGAGGGCGGCGTAGGGGTTCTGGAAGACGATCTGCACCTGGTGGCGCAGCCGCCGCAACTCCTTGCGGCGCAGCCCGGTGAGCGGGCGGCCCGCGATGTGGACGGTGCCGGAGGTGGGCGGGATCAGGCCCAGCACGCAGCGCGCGAGGGTGGTCTTGCCCGAGCCCGACTCGCCTACCAGCGCGTGTACTTCTCCTGCGGTGATGTCGAGGTCGACGCCGGCGACGGCGGTGTGCGAGCCGAAGGTCTTGACGAGCTGCTGTACGTCGAGGATCACGCGGGGACTCCCTTCGGCTGGGTGAGGTGGCAGGCGCTTGCCCGCGCTCCGGCGGTGTTGAGAGGCAGCGGGGTGGCGCATGCCTCGGTGGTGTGGGCACAGCGGTCGGCGAAGGGGCAGCCGGTGAGCAGGTCGGGGCGGTCAGGCACGTTGCCGGGGATGGAGGGCAGCGCTTTTCCGGGGGCGGCCCGGTCGGGGAGGGCGGCGAGCAGGGCGCGGGTGTAGGGGTGGTCCGGGGTGTCCAGTACGTCGGCCACCGGGCCTGATTCGACGACCTGACCGGCGTAGAGCACGTACATCCGGGTGCACAGTTCGCGGACCTCGCCCAGGTTGTGGGTGATGTACAGGACTCCGAAGCCGTGCTCGGCCTGCAGACGGCGCAGCAGGGAGCGGAACTCCTTGGCCACGGTGACGTCCAGGGCGGTGGTCGGTTCGTCGGCGATGAGCAGATCGGGCCGGCACAGCAGAGCGGCGGCGATCATGACGCGCTGCAGCATGCCGCCGGAGAGCTGGTGGGGGTAGGAGCGTGTGACGCGCTCGGCGTCCAGGCCCACTTCCGTCAGTGCGGTGCTCACCTGCTGGGCCGCTTCGCTCCGGGTGCCGCCCTGGTGGAGGCGTACCAGGCGGTCGAGTTGGCGGCCGAGCGGGGTGACGGGGTCGAATGAGGCGGCGGGGTTCTGGAAGACCATGGCCACCTTCCGGCCGCGGATCGTGTGGAAGCCGGCGGCCCGCAGGTCCTGGCCCTGGAGCCGGATGCCGCCGGAGGTTTCGGCTCCGGCGGGGAGCATGCCGAGGACACTGAGGGCGGTCAGGGACTTGCCGCAGCCGCTCTCGCCGACCACCCCCACGACCTCGCCCGCGCGCACGCGGAGGGAGACGTCGCGTACGACGGCGGCGTCGCCGATGGTGACGCGCAGCCGGGAGATCTCCAGCAGGGCTGCAGTCTGACCGTCTGCGCGCTGCTTGCCCGGGCCGGGCGCGGTCTCGTCCTCAGTGGCGGGCAGGGGGCTCGCCGCGTCGGTGTCCTTCCCCTCCGGCCGGCGCCGCAACAGAGCGGCGGCCTGCCCGGCCAGTGTGCGCAGGCCACGGCGCGCGGCGGCGGAGCGGGCTTCCGTGCGTGGGTCGAACACGTCACGCAGAGCGTCGCCGAAGAGGTTGAAGGCCAGCACGGTGAGGAGGATGGCCAGGCCCGGGAAGAGCGCCGCCCACCAGTGGGTCTGGAGGTCGCCGCGGGCCTCGGCGACCATCAGGCCCCAGTCCGCCTGCGGCGGGCGGGTGCCCAGGCCGAGGAAGGCCAGTGATCCGGCGGCCAGGATCACCGTGCCGATGTCGACGGTGGCCTGCACCAGAATCGGTGAGACGGCGTTGCGCAGGATATGCCGGACCATGACGACTCGGTCCTTGAGCCCCAGGGCGCGCGCTCCCTCGACGAAGGGCCGCTCACGCATGGATGCGGTGATGCCCTGGACCAGCCGGGTGTACCAGGGCCACCAGGCGATGGCCAGCGCGAGGGCGGCGTGCTCCAGGCCGGGGCCGAGGGTGGCCACGATGGCCATGGCGAGCAGCAGGGGCGGGAAGGCCAGGAACATGTCGCACAGCCGCATGATCGCCTCGCCCACGCGCCCGCCGCGGAAGCCTGCGATCAGTCCCAGCGGGACGCCCACCAGCACGGCGAGCCCGACCACGAGGAGCGGGACGGTCAGCGCCGGCCGGGCACCGTAGATGATGCGGCTGAGCACGTCGCGGCCGAGGTTGTCGGTGCCGAGCAGGTGGCCGGCGCCGGGTGGCAGGTGGCGGGCTGCGACCTCGGCGGCTCCGGCGCCCTGATCAGGGTGCGGGGCGAGCCAGGGGGTGAGCAGGGCGGCGGCGACCAGGGCCGCGAGCAGCACCAGGCCGAGGACGGCGAGCGGGTCGCGGAGCAGGGCGGTGAAGCGGGCGCTGCGCGGTGGGATGGTCTGCGGGCTGTGGCTCATGCCGGCCTCACTCGCGGGTCGAGGCGCGCGTGGACGAGGTCCACCGCGAGGTTGACGAGGACGTAGGCGACGGCGCCGATGAGGGTGACGCCCATGACCGCCGGGTAGTCCAGGCTCAGCAGGCCGGAGGAGGCGTACTGGCCGAGGCCCGGCCAGTCGAAGACCACTTCGACGAAGAACGCGCCGGTCAGGGCGTAGGCGGCGGTCAGGCCGAGCACCGTGACGGTGGGTGGGAGGGCGTTGCGCAGGGCGACGCGCCAGACGAGGGTGCGTTCGGGGACGCCGTAGGCGCGGCCGACGCGGATGTGGTCTTGCTGGAGCGCCTCCAGCATGCTGGTGCGGGTCATGCGGGCCACGACGCCGAGCGGGTAGGCGGCCAGTGTGAGGGCTGGCAGGATCAGGTGCGCCGAGGCGCTCGCCAGCGCCGCCCCGTTGCCGGTAAGCAGCGCGTCCACCGTGTTCAGTCCGGTGATCGAGTGGATCGGCGCGGTGAACTCCAGATCGCTGTCGATGCGTCCGGTGGGCGGCAGCAGTCCCAGGCGGCCGAAGACCAGCAGCTGGAGCAGCAGCCCGAGCCAGAAGGCGGGCACCGATACGCCCGCGATGGACAGCAGCCGCACCGCCTGGTCGATCAGCCTGCCGGGCCGCACCGCGGCTATGCAGCCGAGCGTGACGCCCAGCACCAGCGCCACCGCCATGGCGGCGCCGACTAGTTCGAGGGTGGCGGGCAGCCGGTCGCCGAGCTCGCCGAGGACCGGCTGCTTGGTGGCGATGGAGGTGCCCCAGTCCCCGGTCAGCACATTGCGCAGATACGACAGGTACTGCACCGGCAGCGGCTGGTCGAGGCCGAGTGCGTGTGTCACCCGTTCTACTTCCTCGGGCGTCGCCTTGGCGCCGACGTAGGTGAGGGCGGGGTTGGAGGGGATCACCCGAGCTATGACGAAGGTGATCGCGCTGACCCCGAGCAGGACGAGCAGGGAGCCCCGCAGTCGGCGCAGTAGGAAGCGCGGCATCAGCTGGCTCCGCGGTGCAGCTGGTGGAAGGGGATGGAGAAGGAGTAGTTCGGGTTGCAGGCGAAGCCCTTGACCTCGCTGTTCATCACGACAGGGGTGCGCATGTCGTAGAGGAACGCGCCGGGGGCCTGCTCCAGCAGCCGGCGCTGCGCCTTGCCGTACAGAGCGGCGGCCTTGTCCTGGTCGGTGGCGGTGTGGGTGCCGGCCTCGTCGACGAGCTTGTCGTACGTGGCGTCCTTCCAATAGCTGAGGTTGAAGAACGGCTTGTCGCTGCTGCGGAAGAGCGAGACCAGGTTGTCCGAGCCGGCGTCGGAATAGGTCGGCCAGTACATCAGCAGGAAGATGTCCTGCGCCTTGGCCGGGTCCGCCTTGGCCTTCTCCCACTGCTGGTTGAACAGGATCGGCTGCAGTTCGACCGACACGCCGACCTTGGCGAAGGTGTCCTTGATCAGCGGGGCGTACTTGGCCTGCTGTGCGTTCTCCGCCGCGTAGCTGAGGGTCAGCTTCAGGCCCTTGCCGCCCTCGTATCCGGCCTCTGTGAGCAGCCGACGGGCGGCCTCCAGGTCGTACGGCGTCTGCGGCAGCTGCTCGTCGTAGGGGAAGGCGCCGGTCGGTACGGCACCGCGAGCGCGGGCGCCGAAGCCTTCGGCGCCCACCTTGACAATGTCGTCGTACGGGATTGCCTGCGCCAGCGCCTGGCGTACCTTCACGTTCTTCAGCGGGCCCTTGGTGGTGTTGAAGAAGGCCGTGTGGCTCTGGAAGGTGGGACACTCGGTGACGGTGTAGCGCTTGTCCTTCTTGAACCGGGCGACGTTCTCCAGTGGCAGCGCGGCGGCGTAGTCGACCTGGCCGGACTGGAGCATCTGCTCCTGCGCGGTCGGCTCGGCGGTGATCCTGGCGACGACCGTGCGGTAGCGCTCGCCCTTCCAGCCGCCCCAGTACTTGTCGTACGCCTTGAGTACGACCCTCTTCTTGGCCTGGTACTCCGAGACCCGGTACGGGCCGGTGCCTGCGTCAACGCCCTTGGCGAAGTAGTCCTCGCCCCTGGCCAGGGCCTTGGGGCTGACGATCCACGCCCCGTACATGGACGAGGCGATCATGTCGACCGGGGCAGCGCTCTTCAGCTTGAGCACGACCGTGTGCTCGTCCGGTGTCTCGATGGTGTCCAGCGCCGACCAGATGAAGGCTGCACCGCCGTCCTTGGCAGAGGCTTCCAGGGACGCCTTGACCGCCGCGGCGTTCATCGGCTCGCCGTCGTGAAAGGTGACCCCCTTGCGCAAATGGAAGGTCCACGTCTTGGCGTCGGCGGAGGACGCCCAGCGCTCGGCGAGGGCGGGGCGGAAGCGCTCCTTCGAGCCGGGCGGGTTCATCCACAGCAGCGGCTCGTAGACGTTGCTGAGGTAGTAGACCTCGGTGGAGAAGGACTTCACCGGATTCCAGGTCGTCACCTCGGCGGTGGTCGCCACATTGAGGATCTGCCCGGTGCCGCTGTCGGTGCCGCTGCCGGCGGTACCGCTGCAGGCGGACGCGAGCAGACCGCAGGCCACCAGAGCGGCGGCGGCGGGTGTTCTTCGGGACGTGGCCATGAGTTCGCTCCTCGGGAAGGCGCATTCGCCGGCTGTTCACAGTGAGGCAACAATGGGCCGGGTGAGCTATAACCTCAAATACTTGATGGGATTGACTTTCATGCCTGCGAGGCATGGGTTGGAGGTTCGCTGTGGAGCTGAGGGTGCTGCGCTACTTCCTGGCGGTCGTCGAGAGCGGCTCGGTGACCAGGGCAGCAGCCGAAGTCCATATCGCCCAGCCCTCGCTCTCCCGCCAACTGCGGGGACTTGAGGCGTCCCTGGGAGTGCCACTGTTCGACCGCACGGGAAATCGGATGGAACTCACGGCGGCCGGCCGCCGATTCCTGCCCCTCGCGCGGGACTTGGTGACCCGCGCCGACACCGCCCTCGCCGCCGCCAGCTCGCTGGCGTCCGGGCGGGCGATGCGGCTCACCGTGGCGGCCCCCGCCACCACCATCACCGATGTGATCGCCCCGTTCCTGGCCACCTGGGGTCCAGAGGATCCCCTGGTCACGGTGCAGGCGGAGAACCCCGTACGCGCCTACCAGGCCCTCACCCGGGGCGCCGACGTGGCGATCTCCTCAGCCCCGCCGCGCCACCGCTACGCCGGGCTGCCCGTAGCCCGGCTGCCGCTGTGGGCCTACGTGCCGCCCTCACACCCCTGGGCAGGCCGGGACCGGGTCACCATCCAGGAGTTGACCGGTGAGCCGCTGATCGTCCTCACCCTCGCGCACGGCACCCGCCGCATCCTGGACCAGGCGGTACAGGACGCGGGCAGTGCTCTTGACATCGTCCTGGAGTGCGACACCCCGCAGGTCGCCCAGGCGATGACCGCCTCCGGTCACGGCATCGCCGTCGTCTCCGACGACCCCCGCTTCGGGCTGCACCCACTGCTGATCCTCGACCAGCACGGGGAGCCCCTGCAGATCCGGCTGCACGCGGCCTGGGACGCCGGCCACTACGCGCTGCGCACCATCGAGTCCTTCGCCGCCGGCCTGGCCCGTTTCTGCGTCGAGCAGTACGGGCCGCAGGCAGCGGGGAGCTGAACCTGCCGGCATTGGGCCGTTCTGGTGCGAAAGTTGTTCAGGAGTCGTGGTCGGCTCGGGACGGCGTCTGGTCCAGCTGGCCCCGCGACAGAGGGAGACGGCCGATCCGGAACACGGCGCGCTGTTCGCAGACCCATCGCTCGACCTGATCAACGGATTCCGGCACGCGCTGGTCCGTGGTGTCGAGCAGGTGGGCGCGACATCGCCGGTCGTCGGCGCTCCACTCCGTCCAGCGGTGCCGGGCCCATACGGAGCCGGCTGCCGTCGATGACGGCGTCGGTTCGGCATCGGGAATCCTCCGCCTGCTTGCTGTGCCAGGCGGCCCAGCCGAGGACGGCACCAACCACCGGAACGTCCCCGCAACCCTCGCACGGTGAGCCTGCTCAGGAGGTCGACTTCCCGGGCCTGGTACTCCAGCGCACGACGCACCCGCCTCTCGGTCATGCGGTTGCGCCACCGGCGATCGGCACCTTCCGGTACATCGAGCTCGTCGAAGACATGCACGGCGAGCCGCCCAGCCGCTTGCCGACCCCGTAGGCCGGCGTGGTCTCGCCCGGACAGCTGGACCCGGCGATTCGAGCAGCATCCGACCTGAGTGGCAGGTTAGCTGTGGCGTTCTCGGCAAGTTCACGCAGACCTGGCTTCTCGTCTACCGACCCGCGATGCGGCGCACTCAGCCGGAGAACCTGCCCCGATGCTTTTAAGACACCGTGGCCAGTCCTGAAAGGCATTGGACAGCTCTCGCTGCGCGCACCCACCATGCCGCAACAACAGACCCCGCCCGGAAGAGGGACATCCATGACCTCCAGTCCGCCCACCCGCCGCCCACGCGGTATGCGATGTCTTGCGACGGCCACGGCACTGCTCACCGTGCTGCTCGCCGGCGTGTTCACCGCTCCATCCTCCGCGCTCGCCGAAAGCGCGGCCCCCGTGCCGGGCGACCCGCTCACCGGCAATGGCGCAGTGCCCCGTACGGTCCTCACCGCGGCTCAGCTCTCCAGCGCCACCCCCACAGACACCGTGGTAGACAGCGCCTTCGCTCTGCCCGCCGAGGCGGCCCCGCCCGCACACACCTTCGAGGGCACTCTGACCCTCAACGGCACCGCCACGGCCGGCGGCTACCGCAAGCTGAAGGACCCCAACGGATACTCCCGCACCGAGGCCACCAAACACCTCCCCCCGTTCAGCGCCACCCTCGTACAGAACGGCAGCCACCTCATCCCCACCGTGCGTGGGCTGCGCTACACCGGGAACATCTCCTGGAACCTCGCCGTGGGAGCCGGCCGGGCCTGGCAGGAAGACGGCGACGGCGGCCGCACGCGCGCCGCGCTGCCCTTCGCACTGGTCGAACGGAACGCCAACTGCGTGCACAACGGGGTGCTCTCCTTCCTCTTCGACGCATCCTCCATCTCCCAGCTCCGCTACCAGATCACCGCGGAAACCTGCGCCTACCACCAGTTCGACATGTGGGGCCAGGTGGCCGCCACCTACCAGCCCCAAGCCGTCCCCGGTGGCGAAGCCACGCGCGACGCCTACGCGGCCGAGGTCGCAGGCCGGCTGCCCACCAAGCCCATCGCGCAGCTCGCCACCGACCACCCCGGCGCCGGCGTGGACACCTCGAAGTTCGGCGCGGGGATCACCCCCACCGCGCTCAGCACCTACGGCTTCTACTACGACGGTGTGAACTACGTCGGCGGCTGCCAGACCAGGCGGGGCCAGTACCCGTTCTGCGGGCAGATGCTGCTGCCCTCCTACTCCACCGCCAAGTCCGCCTTCGCCGGCACCGCCCTGCTCCGGCTCGCCCAGCGCTACGGCACCGGTGTCGCGGACCAGCGCCTGACCGACCTGATACCGGAAACCGCCGGGAAGAGCGCCTGGTCGGATGTCACCGTCGGCCACGCCCTGGACATGACCACCGGCAACTACACCTCGGCGCGCTACGAGACCGACGAGGCGGGCAGCACCATGACCGACTTCTTCCTCGCCGAGCCCTACGCCACCAAGATGAACAAGGCGCTGTCCTTCCCACGCAAGTCCACCCCGGGCAGCAAGTGGGTCTACCACTCCTCCGACACCTTCCTGGCGGCCCGCGCCATGAACAACTACTACCGGAACAAGGGAGGTTCTGGCGCGGACCTGTTCCACATGCTCCGCGACGAGGTCCTCACCCCGATCGGCATCAGCCCGGACGCCCGCGCTTCCTCCCGTACGGACAACAGCGCGGCCGGTGCCCCCTTCGGCGGGTACGGGATGTTCTGGACCAAGGACGATGTCGCCAAGTTCGCCAAGTTCCTGAACAACGATGCCGGCGCGGTGGCCGGCACCCAGGTGCTGCACCCGGGCCTGCTGGCTGACTCCATGCAGCAGAACCCGTCAGAACGCGGCGCCACCACCACAGGCAGCACACCGATGCGCTACCAGAACGGTTTCTGGGGCCGGGAGTTCACGGCCGCAGACAACCCCGCCTACACCCAGCCGTTCCACGTACCGTTCATGTCCGGATACGGAGGCATCACCGTCGCGATGATGCCCAACGGCTCCACGTACTACTACTTCAGCGACAACAACGAATTCTCCTGGATCGCGGCAGTATCCGAGTCCAACAAGCTCGCCCCCATGGCCTCCGATCTGCAGAGTTCCTTCCTGATCGACGACGCCACTGTCCGCGTGAACTGACTGAACACCTCCGGTCGAGGGGCGGACGCCGAGCTCAGACATCCTTGATCGATACGCGGTCGCCGCACAGTTTCGACCAGTCGTCGCGGTCGGAGGTCAGTTCCAGTACGGGAGCGGAGCGCCATCGCGGCCACGAGAGCGTCGGTGGCGTACTTGTGGCCGTGCAGGCCGCCGGCATCACTCAGCAGCTGCACCGCGGTGAGGCTGTCCGCCTGGGTGCGTCGTGGACCTGCAGCCGGGAGACCACTCAGCGCAGCCGGGCGGTATCTGTCTTCCCGAAGACGGCCTCCACCACCGTCAGGGCCGACACGAGGACGGGCACGCCTGCGCGCCGGGCGTCGTGATGCCAGGCCAGCAAAACCCGCATACGGGTCCGCAAGCGGGGCGGGCTGCGGCTCACGCCCGCCGAGGCCGGAGTTCTCGTCTTCTTCCGAGCATCGTACCCATGGCAGGATCCCTCGCCAGCCAGTCTCAGCAGTCCGGTGAACCAATCGTGGACCGAGGAACTCAGGCTCGGCGAGTACGACCTGGCAGTCTGAGCAGCGCCCCCGCCTCTCCCCGAGGCGGGGGCGCCTCTTCGTGCACGCCACCACTTGCACATTGCACGATGGTTCACCTCCTGCCCGTCCGACATGCACCGGCGCATCGCGGACGACTCGTCGCCGACACGCGCGCATTCGCTCTGGTCATACCGCGTCGCAGCATCGCCCGGGCCTGGCCGCCCATGCGTGCAAGGCGGTTCACGCCAACGCGGCCCGCCACGCAGGTGGCCGTACCGATTCCGAGGAGGACCAATGAGGATCCTGACCGCCCGGCCGGATCGCGTGGCGACGTCACGGGCAAACGTGAACTTCTGCCCACCGCTGACGCGTTCTTCACCGAACGCGGTCAGGGCTTAGCCGACGTGATTGGCGATGGCACGGACCTGCTCCTGTTGTCGACTACCACGGCTCCGCTCGGCTGGCACCTCACCGAGGCCACGGGCACACCGAGCCTCGATGTGTACCTCCAACCCACCGCACCGACCGGCGACTTCCCGCCCGTCGTCACAGGCTCCCGCTCACTGGGCCGTCTCGCCAACCGGGCAACCGGACGCTTCGCACTGCGGATGGTCGACCACGTCAACGAACAGGCTGGCGAATTGGCCCCTCCTGCACGGCTTCAGCACGGCCCTGATGCCTCGTCCTCCGGCTGGCGCTCTGGTCTGGAGGTCGTGGGCAACTGGTGGCCCCATCACGAGGCGGCCGCACGGCTGCCTACCGATCTGAGGACTTCCTGCGCGCCGGACCCCCGGCCCGCCCTCATCGGCTTCGGGAGCATGGCGTCCCGTGACGGGGAGCGGCTGAGCGAGATCGCTGTGCGAGCCCTGCTCCGCGCCGGGCTGCGCGGCATCCTGCAAGCCGGCAGTGCCGGGCTGGCCGCCGATGGGGACGACGTGCTCACGATCGGGGACTTACCGCACGCCTTGCTGTTTCCACGGCTGGCCGCGGTGGTCCACCATGGCGGGGCCGGCACCTCGGCCGCGGCGTTGCGCCCTGGAGCGCCCGTGGTCACCGTACCGGTGACCACGGACCAGCCGTTCTGGGCGGGGCGACTTGCCGCCATCGGCGCCGCCACCGACCCGATCCCTCACCGCCGAACGGCTTGCCGACTCACTTCACCAAGCAGTGAAGCAGCAGGCACACAGTCGAGCCGCCGCAAGAGCGGCGCAAGACCTCGTGACCGAGGACGGAGCGGGTCAGGTGCTCAAGGCTTGGGCACCGATCGGGTGACCGCCCGCGAGGCGGACGGGAATCTCCCCCTGAGTGGTGGACACGCTGATACTGGATCTGCTTGATCCGGAGGAAGCGAGAAGACCACCGATAGCGATTGAAGGACGACTCGGACGAGTTCAGGTCCGGTGCCGGGGCCCTGTACGAGTCCACGCCCGGGGCGACTTACAAGATCATCGCCGCCGACCTGGGCGTCAACCGGGCCACCCTGCGTGAGTGAGTGCCGCGTGACCGGGAACGGCCGCGGGGTCGCCGCCGTTGCCCCGTCCGCGGCCGGGACGGCGGCCGGCCGGGCTCGCTCTCCGGCAGGAACGCGAGGGCGTCCCGGCAGAGCGAGGACCGGCTCCGGGCCGAGCGGATCCGCGAAGTCCACGGCGAGTCCCGGCGGCGCCTACGGCTCCCCACGGGTGACCGCCGAGCTCCGCGAGGGGGGCCTGCGGGTCAACGAGAAGCGGGTCGCCCGCGTTATGCGGACGTTCTCTATCACTGGCATCCGCCTGCGTAGACGCGTCCGCACCACCGTCGCGGACCCGGCAGCCTCACAGGTTCCGGACCTGTTCCAGCGGGACTTCACCGTCACCGATCCGGGGCGGAAATACATGGGCGACATCACGTATCTCCCGCTCGCGGGCTGGAGTTCCTCCATCTCGCGACCGTACTGGAGTGCCTCAGCCGCAGGGTCGTCGGCTGGTCCATCGTCGACCACATGCGCACCAGCCTGGTCGCCGACTCACCGCAGATGGCGGCCTCGACCCGTGGCGGGCTGCCGATGCCGTCGACATCTGGTCGATCGCGGTGCCCAGGTAGCGGTCATGCGGACCGAAGTCCCCGGAATCCAAAACGTAGAGGTCCAGTTCCTCCACGTAGGGGGTCTCCTCGAGAGCGGTCATCGACGACGGCCTGCCGGAAGGGTGAGGATGGCGATGACGATCTTCCCGTTCTCGGTTTCCTCGACCGACCAGGCACTGGCGAGGCTGTCCACGATGAACAGGCCGCGCCCGCTTGCAGCCACCGCCCCTTCGTCAACAGATGAGTTCGAAGGTCGCACAGGGACGGCAGTGATGTCGTCCCCCCGGTCAACGACGCCCAACGCCGCACCGAACTCGTAGACCTCAACCCTTATGAGGACCGCACCGCTGCTGTGCTTGATGGCGTTGGCGATGAGCTCGCTGGCCACGAGCATGGCGTCGAAGAGCTGATCCTCCGCCTTGCCGTCCAGGACGTCCGCCAGGACGGTACGGGCGGCGCTCTGCGGAGCATCGAGTCCGTCGAGCACCACATCACGGTGGAGCAACAGGTCTCCGAGGCTCCGGTCATGCACCATTTCAGCAGTTGTCGTGGACATCCTCGTCTCCTCACATCGGGAGGGGAGCTACGCGGTGACTCAGTCCGTGGCCGCGGCGTCGTCGTCGAAGGTCGTCTCCGGTGCGGGCCGGCGGAAGCCCCTGGTCAGGACGGCCAGGTAGACGACGCCGATCGCCAGCCAGACGCCGCCGATCTGGAGTGCGACGTCACCGAGCCTCGTGAGCAGGTAGAGGGAAACGCCGACGCCGATGGCCGGCATCACCAGGTACGAGAAGAGGTTGGGGGTGCGGCCGTGTCTGCGCTCTCGGACCAGATGGGCGATCACGCAGACGTTCACCAGGGCGAAGCCGAGGAAGGCACCGAAGTTGATGAACGAGGTGGCTGTGGTCAGGTCGAGTTTCATGGCGATGACACCGGCGGCCGCGGTCAGCAGCAGGTTCAGGACGGGCATGCCGGTCTTCCCCGACAGCTTGCCGAAGACGGCCTTGGGCAGTGCGCCGTCGCGTCCCATGACGTACATGAGGCGGGCGGCGGACGCTTGCAGGGCGATACAGGAGGCGATGGATCCGGCGATGGTGACGAAGTTG
Source organism: Streptomyces sp. NBC_01353 (assembly GCF_036237275.1). GTDB lineage: Bacteria > Actinomycetota > Actinomycetes > Streptomycetales > Streptomycetaceae > Streptomyces. The sequence continues at coordinate 2,261,167 of NZ_CP108352.1, forward strand.
ATGATCTCGGCGTACGTCTCGCCGCCGACCTGGACCTTCAGGTGATATGCGGCCGCGTCGACGTCGACGAACTTCGCGCCGGGGTGGACCAGCTGCATCACGAAGGACAGCACGATGAAGATCGCTCCGGCGGCGATGACGCAGCCGATGATGCCGCGGCCGATCGTCCTCGCCCCGCCCCTGGCCTCCTCGCCCAGCGTGGAGACGGCGTCGAAGCCGAGGAAGGAGTACGCGGCGATGGCGGCGGCCGCAGTGACCGCGCCGATCGAAGTTCCGGAGTTCCACAGGGCGTCCGTGGCGGGGGCGGAGGAGCCGTGCTTGCCGAGGAAGACGACACACAGGGTGGCGAAGAGGACCAGCGACCCCAGAGCGATGAACATCAGGACCTTGTTGACGCGGTCCGCGAGCTTCATGCCGAAGACGTTGATGGCGGTGGTGATGCCCACCGAGACGATCAGCCAGACCCACTTGGGTATCTCAGGAAACTGGGCGTTGAAGTAGATCGCCGTGATCAGCCAGCCGACCATCGGGATGAAGAAGTAGTCGAGCAGCATCACCCAGCCGGACAGGAAACCGATGCGGCTGTCGAGCATCTTGCGGGCGTAGGTGTAGACCGACCCCGCGCCGGGGACAGCGCGCGCCATCTTCGCGTAACTCAGCCCGGTGAGCAGCATCGCGAGGGTGGCGAGGGCGAACGCGGTCGGGGCCACGCCGCCGCTGGTGGCGGCGACCACGCCGAAGATTGTGACGACGATGCCAGGGGAGATGTAGGCCAGGCCGAACAGGACGACGGAGAAGAGGCTCAGGTCGCCCTTCAGTCTCACGGTCTTCCCAGTTGTCGCGCTGTTCATCGTCGTGGCTCCTCGGTGGTGCGGGCGGCGTTCCAGGTGGCGGGGTCGATGCGGCCCCCGTACAGCGGGAGCTCGAGGGCGGGGTCGCCGGGGAGGAATTGGTCCCAGATCCGGTTGAGACCGGCGGTGCCGTAGCGGCGGACGTTGCTGACCTCGTCGAGGTCGATCACGTCGGTGAGGGTGCAGTCGCCGGCATCGACGGTTTCGGCGCGTACCGTGCCCTGTGGATCGATGACGAGGCTGCGGCCGATCCCGGATGGGGCAGCGGAATTGACGCTCGCGACAAAGACCTGATTGGTGATGGCGTTGGCGCGGCTGAGGACGACTTCCTGCGCGCGGTCGCTCGTCGACGTGCGGACCACGTTGACGATCAGCTCTGCGCCCATCCAGGCGAGATGGCGGGAGATCTCCGGGAACCAGGTGTCGTAGCAGATGGACAGTCCGATGCGGCCGACCCCAGCGAGGTCGACGACCTCGAACCGGTTGCCGGGTGTGGTCGTCTCGTACGGGCGCCACGGACAGATCTTGCGGTACGCGGCGAGGCGCTCACCCCGTGGTGAATAGACCGGTGTCGTGTTGTGGACGCGGTCGCCGGTGCCTCGCTCGTAGACGCTGCCAGGTACCAGCCAGATGCCTAGATCCCCCGCGAGCTCGGCGAAAGCCGCATCACGTTTGCCGTCGAGCGGCTCGGCCCCCTCCTCCGGGGAGGCCGGGACGCCGGGGGCGGTCTCGCCGAGGTGAAGTTCGGGGTAGACGACGAGGGCGCCGGGTGCGCGCAGTTTCACGCGCCGCTCCACGTCGGCGGCAAAGCCTGCGAGGTCGTCGGCCGGGCGGCCGGGCGCCTGGGCGAGGATCAGGGGCAGGGGGCGGGCCATGGGGGAACACCAGCCAATCGAAGGCACGATTTTACGAGGAGAAGTCGACGGAGATTCGGGCGTCGGTAACCAAAAATTCCTGTGAAATAAGAATGCAACCAGTCAGCCATAGCCTCAAATACTTGGAAGGGCTGATTACCATGCCTTTGAGGCATGAAGGCGTCATACCTCCTCTGCCTCCCGAGGGACCACCGCCATGGAAATCCGAGTGCTGCGCTACTTCCTGACCATCGCGGAGACCGGTTCCGTCACCAGGGCGGCTGAGGTGGTCCGCGTCGCCCAGCCCTCGCTGTCGCGTCGACTGCCCGCAGCCTGGAAAGGGCCTGGGGGATGACGCTCTTCGACCGCGGCGGCAAGCAGATGCTCCTTGACTGCGGCAGGCCAGCGCTGCCTTCCCCTGGCCACGACCCGGTCGCCCGCGCGAATGCCGCCGAGGGCGCAGTCGGTGCGCTGGCTGCCGGTCGTCCCATGCGGATCACCGTGGCGGCGCCGCCCGCCACCATCACCGACGTGATCGCGCCGTTCCTGGCCATCCGGGGCCGGGTGCACGTGTCTCATCGTACCGGCAGGTAACGGCTAGATTGCGGGGTGTAATCGGTAACGATCTCGGTGCACACCTTGCGTCACGGCTCGTAACCTCTAGCCTCCGTGCATGGCATTTCTCTCAAGTCGCCGCAGACGGGCACGTCTCGCCCTGGAGCTCGACGACGCTACCCTCAGCCGACTGCTGAAGTCCCTCCAGGCGACGACAAGTACGGGCGCGATCGCGACAACGGACCTGTACATGGCCCAGATATCCCGTTTCCTGGACCAGAGCCGGGCCGACTGGGATCGCCGCACCCATCAGCTCTCCGTGCTGGCGTACCACCTGTCCGAGTCGCACGGGCCCCGCGCCTGGGCCACTCGTGAGCCGCGCAACGCGAGCGCGCTCGTCCTCTCCGCATGGGCGCAGCTCGAACGCGGACGCTCCCGGGGGCGTCTGGAGGACGCCGCCGGCATCGCCGACAGCTGTCGGCGCGCCGCCGAACTGGCGCCGGAGGACCCCACTCCCTGGGTGGTCCTGTTGGGTCTGTCACGGTTGGAGCGCCGCAATCAGCCGGAGGTGTTCGGCCTGTGGAACGAGGTACTGACCCGCGACCGCTGGAACCGCGAGGCGTATCTGAACATGCTGCGCTATCTGGGGCCGGAGGAGATGGGATCGCGCGCCCAGGTTCTGGACTTCGTCGACGCGGTCCGCGCCCACATACCCGCGAACGCGCCCTGCGCGGCCACCGAGCTCACCGCCCAGGTTCTGCAGTACCACTCCGTCCTCACCCGGGGCGGAGTCGAGGCGCTTATGGCACGCAACCACTGGTCCCACGCATCGGCCGCCCAGGCCCTCGACCGTGCGGCACACGCCTGGGCCCAGCCCGGGTTCTTCCACCACGCGGCGGCCCTCGCCGACCTGAACGTGCTGGCCTACGCGCTGATGGCCGCCGAGCGGCGGGGCGAGGCCCGTCCGGTCTTCGAGGCGATCAACGGTACGGTCGCGGCCTGGCCCTGGAGCGTCGGAGGCGACCCGGTGTCCGAGTTCGAGAAGGCGCGGAGCAGGAGCGGGACCGGCGCGTGAGCTGCGGGGACCCCCGCCCTCTGCAAGGCGGGCGGACAGCTCTTGACGGCAGAGAAACGTGAGAGGGGGCCCGGCATCTGCCGAGCCCCCTCCTACGAGTCGCCACGGGGGACGTCAACCGCGGATGATGTTCCCGGCCTTGGGGGTCCTTCTGGCCATGGGTGACGTCGAACGTGACGTCACGGTGCCGCTGGCCGTCCTGCGTCCTTCGATCTCGCCGGGAGTGCCGACAGAAGTTGAGTAGCGGGATCTTCCATTGCTGGGAGACACCCGGCGCCGTTCTCCCCTGCATCGGCCGCTACCGCGGCCTTGCCATGCTGTGGCACGACCAGACCAGGTCGGCCACTGCAACGAGGGCATCCGCATCTCCGAGCCCGCGTACCAGCGTCTCGACGCCTGCCGCACTGCTCGGCAGCCAGTGCCACAGCCACTTCAAGGTGCCCACCGCGATCCAGCTGAGGGCTCCGCCGAGTATTCGCCAATCACGCATGCCGACCCATCAGAAACCGCGCCGTCCGTGCGTCAAACGTGCGTCACGTGCCCACAGCAACTCACGCTGGACGACCTCAGGGAAGCAACCTCAATGAGACATCACAACTAGCGAGGGTCAGGAAAGCCATCGAGGCCCAGTGGGCAGGGGATGAGCGGCATACCGTCGTCGGGTGAGTCGGTCAGGAACATTCTGCAGTGCTCACCCCTGGCGGGGCGCAGCACGACGGTCGCCTCCGGCACGAGGCCGCTGCGGAGTGACTCGAGGACGGTGGGCCCGTCGTCGGCTGTGACTTCCGTATGGAAGATGCAGACGGAGCCGAGGTTGAGAAGGTGCCCTGCGATCGTGATCCCGTACTCGGAGCTTGTGACGCGTAGCGACTGTGGTCGGCCGCTGAGCAGCTCCCTTGTGTTCGCCTCGTCGATCCAGGTAAGTGTGATCGTCAGCTGAGGAATCGGCGCCGGCCTCGCGGGTCGCGCACCACCAGCAGGCGGGTCGTCGGCCGGATTCGCCAAGGCCGAGCCTGGGTCCTTCATTCCCTGCAGTTGAGGGCGCGCGTCAGCTGCCGGTTCGCCGCGCGCGCCGCTTCGAGCTCGGCTTCCCTTTCTGCAACCCGCACCTTGTGCTCGGTGGACAGCGACACCGTCATCAGCCAGCTCATGGTGGGCTTGTGCCACTGGACCTTGTCCGTGGCGAGGCCGCGGAACGCAACCGCCGCGCAGACGAGCAAGCCCAGGAGGCAGCACAGCAGTAATGGGAAAGCGCCGTGCACAAAGCCCACGCCGCATACACCCACGCCTATCGCGTAAAGCACCTCGAAGAACCGTCAGACGCCTGGCACCAGGCCAAGCGTCTGACCAGCCGTGCGCGAGCACGCAACCTCACTGCCACCCGGACAGAAAAGAACCGAGATCGAGACGTGGCTCGCGTTCGCAGACGCCCACCTTCAACAGCTCACCGAGTCCACCTGGACACCGAAACTACCCACACCGCCACAGCCCAGCAGCGCAGATCTAGAGCCATTCCTCGACCACCGAAGCCCCCACGGACCTCACCCCTACTGAGCCCCAAACCAGGCCATAACCGACATGACTTCACCAAGAGAAGACAAAGAAGGAGCAGCACTGACAGGCGGCACCCCATGCACCGCCACCTGCAAGAACACGCACCTGACACCCCATCAGAACGAGCGTCATTCCAGCGTCAGGATATCGCCCGTAACGCACACAATGCCCATAATGCACACTCGACAAAACCGCAGGTCAGCGGCGCGTGCGACGCAAATCGGGCTCAAGATCAATGTGCCTTGTGGGCGCTATGGACGCTACGTGCCACCTTTCGACGCACACATATGGCCCTGAGGGCTGCGAAGCCGACTTGCCGCAAGGGTCTCGCCGTATAGCATTCGAAATGCCATACTCGTCTCATGGCTGAAGAAGGCACCGACTTCCCGCCCGGCGACGGCCCCAGCAGCGGCATCTCCGTCTCCCTGACCGCCGGCACCCTGCAAGCGATCCGCGAGAGGGTCGGCAAGCGGGGAGTGTCCGCGTACCTGGAGAAGGCCGCGCAACGGCAGATCGAGCGCGACAACCTGGATGAACTGATCGCCGACTTCGACAGGACCAACGGCCCCGCCGACCCGGAAGCCGTGGCTGCCAAACGAGCCAAGCTCACGGGCAGCTCCTCCGAGGCCGAGGCGGCCGCGTGAGCGGCGCGCTCATCTTGGACAGCGAGGGCCTGGCCAAGGCCGTGCACCGCGACCGCGAGGTCCACGAATGGCTCACCGCCGCCCGCGATGCCGACCTTCCGGTGATCACCTCTGCCGCAGTGCTCGTCGAGGTGATCCACCCCAGGATCAACGAGGCAGCGCTGAAGTGGACGCTGTCCCGGTTGCGGGTCGAGCCGGTTACCCAGGCCCTCGCCCAGTCCGCCGCCACTCTGCTGCGCTCGGCCGGGCTGCACGGCCACAAGTACGCCATCGACGCCATGCTCTGCGCCACAGCCCTCACCCAGCCCGGCCGCATCACAATCCTGGCCTCCGACGTCGAGGACATCACCATGCTCACCGCCGACCACCCCCGCGTCGCCGCCGAGAAGATCTGATTCGTGCCGTTACGCCGTGCTCGCGGTGGCTCTCCTCTGCGACGGACACGCCTGTGGGCGGCTTTGGAGTGCCAGGCATTCCCTGAGCTCTCGCGGCCCAACATGTGACGAGCCAGGGCTTCGAGCACGGGCGCACTGAACACGTCGGCCGTGGTTCGCGCTGCGTGTGTCATGGGGTTTGTCGGTTCGTGTGATGGGCTCGGGGGAGTTTGATGGTAAATACGCAGCCGTTGCCGGGCTCGCTTTCGACGGTGACGGTTCCTTCGTGTGCCTCGACGAGCTGGCGGGCTATGGACAGGCCCAGGCCGCTGCCGCCGGTGCGTCTGCTGCGGGACTTCTCGGCCCGCCAGAAGCGTTCGAAGATGTGGGGGAGGTCGTCGGTGGCGATGCCGCTGCCGGTGTCCTCCACGGTGAGGAGGGCCAAGTCGCCGGCTTGTCGGGCAGTGAGTGTGACGGTGCCGCCGGCAGGGGTGTGGCGGAGGGCGTTGGAGGTCAGGTTGCCCAGGACCTGCCGCATCCTCACCGGGTCGGCGTCCAGGTGGAGGTCGGGATCAGATCGGGTGCTCAGGCGGATCTCGGAGGACTCCGCCCGGGCGTGGTGGGCCGACACCGTCTGGGCGACGAGGTCGTCCGCGCGTACGGGTTCGCGGTGCAGTGTCAGGGTGCCGGCGTCGGCGGCTGCGAGGTCCTGCAGATCGTCGATGATGTGCTGCAGGAGCAGTGCCTCGTCGTGCAGGGAGGCGATGAGGTCCGGGTCCGGCTCGAGCAGCCCGTCACGGGTGACCTCCAGCCAGCCGCGGATATTGGTCAGGGGGGTCCGTAGCTCGTGGGCGATGTCGCTGATCATGGCCTTGCGCTGTGCCTCCAGCTGTTGGCGGCGTGCGGTGAGGTCGTTGAAGGCGGCGGCCAGGTAGCCGGTCTCGTCCTTGGTGGTGATGGCGACGCGTGTGTGCTGTTGCGGCGGCTGTTGGGCCGCGGCCGTCAGGGCTCGCAGGGGACGGACGAGGCGGATCGCGACCCCTGCGGTCATGGCGATGGTGACGAGGAGGACCAGCCCGGCAACACCGATGATCCTTGCCTTGTTGGCGGGGGTGAGGTCGAAGCCCGCGGGCTGTTGGCCGAGGGCGCCCAGGTAGAGCTTCGCCCTGGGAGCGACGTACGGATCGAGTTGTGCGCGGCGTGCGTCGTCGACGCAGTTCTGTGTCTGCCGGCTGCCGCCGAACCCGCGGCCGGGGTCGTCGGCTGCGGCAGTGGCGCCGGGTACGAAGTCGGTTCCGATTCCGGCCGGCGGGATTGCCGCCCGCTCTTTCCCGCCGTCCAGGTTGAGGCAGGGGGCGGTCAGGGAGCTGAGGTGGTCCAGTGCCTTCTGCTCGGTGTGGGTGGGGGTGTTGAGCGCTCCGTCGGCGCACTCCGAGGGCACGGATGCTTCTCCGCCGTCGGCGATGACGAGGGAGCGGCCGCTGGGAAGCTGTCGGATGCTGCCGTCGCTCATGTTCGCGCGCATGCATGTCAGTCGCTTTCCGGCGAGCGCCTTCACCCGTGCTCGTTCTGCCGCTGGGAGGAGATACGGTCCGACCGCCCGCGGGTCGATCCCGGCGAGCTGGGCGCCTGGTTCGGTGTAGGTGTCGGTGTTCTGTGGGTCGACGGTTGCCGAGGCGCGCGCGGGCAGGGCGGTGCCGGGGGTGGCGGAGTCGGCGATGGTGCGGCCGTCCTCTGTCGCCAGGGCTATGCGCCGTCCCATGGTGCGGGAGAGGGAGTGCACCGAGGTCTGCACGCCGCTCCAGTCGGCGTGGGTCGCGGCGAAGCCACTGAGCTGCCGCAGGATCTCGGTGTCGTCGGAGAGCACCTGGCCGCGCTCCTCCTGGATGGCCCGCGTCGTGGTCTGCACGGCCAGCCAGGCGGTGGCGCCCACGGAGAGTACGGCGATGGCGATGGAAGTGAGCAGCAGCCGCACCAGCAGGCTCTTGCGCCAGGGCATGCGGGGACGCGGTGTCATGACGGCTGTCCGGTGAGTTTGTAGCCGATACCGAAGACGGTCAGCAGCCGGACGGGCCTGCGTGGGTCGCCCTCGATCTTCTTGCGCAGGTTCATGATGTGTACGTCGATGGCACGCTCGGTGGAGGCGCGGTCATGGCCCCGGGTGTGCTCCAGCAGCTGGCGGCGCGAGAAGACCCGGTCCGGCGCCTCGGTCATGGCATGGAGGATGGCGAATTCGCCAGGTGTGCACGGGACGGGGACGCCGTCGCACGTGACCTCGTGCCGTGCGGGATCGACGGTGACGCCTCCCGCGCGGAGCACAGGGGATTCGTCGGCAGGGCGGAGAGTGCGACGTAGCACGGTCCGAATGCGGGCCATCAGTTCCCGTGGACTGTAGGGCTTGGTCATGTAGTCGTCCGCACCGACCTCGAGGCCGAGCAGCACGTCGTCCTCGGTGGAGCGGGCGGTGAGCATGAGAACGGGTACGTCCCCGTTCTGTCGCAGCACGCGGCAGACGCCGAGTCCGTCGACCTTGGGCAGCATCAGGTCCAGGACGACCAGGTCGGGTCTGCGGTTCGTGGCCTCGTCGATCGCGGCCCGCCCGTCAGAGACGACGACGGCGGTGTGACCCTCCCGAAGCAGCAGCCGTCGTATGAGCTCGGCCTGCATGGTGTCGTCTTCCGCGACCAGAATATGTGCGCACACGCAGCTGACTCTAAGCGCGTGCGATCGGTGTCCAGGACCGAGTGCGGGGCTTCCCACACCCTGACAACTTCCTGATATTCGCATGGCCGCGGTCGTTCAAGGCATCCCGTGCGGGGACCGCACGAACCAGTGACGCGCGTCCCGACACGCGCGACGAAGCTCTCGTCCACCGAAGCAACCCGGCCGTCTCGCCGCACCGCCGATCCCGGCCTGTCCGCCGATCGGCCACAGCTTCGGGCCGGGAGTCCGGAGCTGACGAGTTCCTCACACGTCTGCTCCAGCCTGACGACCATGACTTCATCAATGCGCCGGTCCGCACGCCGGCGCCTTCGCGTCTGGGCCGGGAATCGACAAGCGACCATCTCTGCGACCCTCAGCGCGAGGCGTCTCGGGATACCGGCCGCCGGCCTGGCCCTGCTCGTCATGCTCACCGGATGCGGCGGGATGGGGACGGGGGTCAGGGCGATCGACGACGACCCTTCGGCCGCCGAAGCGCATGACAGATCGGCCACCGCGCCGGCCCCCAGCACAACCCAGGCCAGGCCCGGCCGGCAGGCATCCTCGAACAGCAACAGCTCCGCGCGGCTGCCGGGCCTGGGCCCCCGGACGCTGGCCGAGATTCCCGACAACGCCCGCCAGGCCGTCCTGGTTGTCGGCCAAGGCAAGAACTCCTGGACCTCCCAGGTGGTGCTGTACCGGCGCACCGGCGCGGGCTGGCAGCCGGGAGCCACCTGGCCGGCCCACAACGGCCGCAATGGCTGGACGGACGACCATCATGCCGGCGATCTCCGCTCGCCCATCGGTGTGTTCGCCCTGACCGACGCCGGCGGGCTGCTCGCCGATCCCGGCACCAAGCTGCCTTACGACCAAGGGCGCGGATTCGTCATCAACGGCACGGGCTTCGAAGGCGAGCCGCTCGCGGGCTCCTTCGACCATGTCGTGGCGATCAACTACAACCGCAAGCCCGGCACCTCGCCTCTCGACTGGACCCGCCCGCTCGGCGCCGGCAAGGGCGGGGGCATCTGGCTGCACGTCGACCACGGCGGGCCCACTCAGGCCTGCGTGAGCGTGGCGAAGCAGCACATGCGGGAGCTGCTGCGCACCCTCGACCCCGCTCAGCACCCGGTGGTCGTCATGGGGGACGCCGCGTCTCTCGCACGCTGATGCGAGCGGTGAGGGATGACGGAGAGAAGCGTCCCGGAAATGCCGTGGCGCTCGACCAAGTACCAAGCAGGAGTGGACCTTTGATACGTACAAGACGCATGCTGATTGCCGCCGCGGCGGTACTCGCGACAGCGTTGGCACTGCCATGGCCGACCTCCGCCCAGGAGGCTGCCGGTCCCCGGCTGTCCGCGTCGCAGGTCAGCCGGGACGGCCGGCTTCCGTCCGGCTGGCAGATCACCGGTGGGGACGCCGGGAAGCAGCAGCTGGTCTGGCACTCGGCCGAACCGGTGCCGTTGACCGACGCCGGTGTCGCGTTCTACGCCGGGGACGATTTCCTCGGCCGGCCGGTGGCGGCGAAGGACCGGCGCACGTTCCGGCTCGACCTCCCCGGTGTGGGGCTGGGACAGGCGGCGGACCTCCAGGCGCGGGCCGGGGTACGCCGTCTGGACGCATCCGGCATCGCCGCGGGTACGCAGCGGCGACGCACCGCCCCGGCAGCCACGCAGCTGCCCGCGCTGCCGGCCAACCCCGTTGACCCCGGCAAGGCGGGCGGTTACGGGACGGCCACCGGCGAATACACCTTGCCCTCGGTGCGGCTGCCGGGCCTTTCGGCCCCCGTGGAGATGCGGGCGGTCGTGGTGGCCCCGACCGGGGCCGTAGGCCGCCGGCCGCTTGCGCTCTTCCTGCACGGCCGCCACGACACCTGTTATACGGCGGACGGCGACCGCTCGGGCGTATGGCCCTGCCCGGCCGGCTCGACGCCGGTGCCGAGCTACCGGGGTTACCTGCGCGACCAGGAACTCCTGGCCTCCCAGGGGTACGTGACGGTGTCCGTCTCGGCCAACGGCATCAACGCACAGGACGCACTGGAGGACGGCGGGGCCCAGGCCCGCTCCTCCCTGGTCCGGCTGCACCTCGCCCGATGGGCGGACTGGGCGGAGAACCGGGCTCCGGCACCGGCGATCGTGCGCACCGCACCGGCGGCCGACCTGTCCCGGGTACTGCTGGTCGGCCACTCACGCGGCGGGGAGGGCGTCAACCAGGCTGCCACGGACAGCATCACCCCACCGCCCGCCGACCAGGACGGATACCGGGGGCCGGTGCGCTGGCACATCCGCGGCACCGCCCTGATCGGCCCCACTGCCTTCGGACAGAGCCCGGCCCCCGACGTGCCGTCCATGACCATCCTGCCCGGCTGCGACGGCGACGTCGCCGACCTGCAGGGCGAGACGTACGTGGACGGCACGCGCGGAGTCAGCCGAGGTGCCGCCCTGCACAGCGCGGTCTACATGGTCGGCGCGAACCACAACTTCTTCAACAGCGAGTGGACGCCGGGGCAGGCGAAGGCTCCGGCCGAAGACGACTTCGCGGACGACGGCCGACCGGACCCGGTGTGCTCGCCGGGCAGCGAGACCCGGCTGACGGCAGTTCAGCAACAGGCCGCGGGCGCCACGTACGTCGCCGCGGCAGCCCGACTGTTCGTCGCGGGCGACGACCGCGTACGACCACTGCTGGACGGCTCGAACCTGCGAGCACCGTCCGCGGATCCTGCGCGGGTGCTCACCCACGCTGTCGGCGCGCGCCGCACCGCCGCCTTCGTACCGGACACTTCGCTCACCGTGAGCGGCGGACGGCTGTGTTCGGCGGTGGACGCCGACCCCGCGGTCGCCTGCCTGGACCCTGACGGGACCGGGACCTCGCCGCACTTCGCGGAATGGGAGCCGGGCCCCGAACCGGGCCGCCACGCGGTGGCCCTGAGCTGGCCGACACCTGGTTCCGCGGTACGGGTGCGCTCCGCCAAGCCGGTCTCCCTCTCCGGCGCCGAGGCGCTGACCCTGCGAGTGATCGTGCCGCCGGGCACCACCGGAACCCAGCTGGACGTGTCGGTCGCCGACGCTTCCGGCCGCCGGGTCACCCTCGGCGGGGTCTCTGTCGACGGGTTGCCGGGGAGCGACCGTACCGCCTCGTACTGGGGACAGGAGATCCGCGTGCCGCTGACCACCGCGACCCGGGCCGGGCTGGATCTGACGAGGGTCGAAAGCCTGGAACTGACCCCGCGCAGCAGCTCCGGACGGGCCTGGCTGATGGACGCCTGGGGCTGGCGCCCCGGCACGCCGGCCGTCCGGCCGGCCGCACTGCCCCGCGTCGACATCGGCCGACTGAAGGTCGAGGAGGGGAACTCCGGAACCCGGACCTACCAGGTCCCGGTGCGGGTCTCCGGCCAGGGCAGCGGCCAGGTCCGGCTGTTCGTTCTGGACCCCATAACCGGACGGGCCACGACCCGACTGGTGATGGTGCGCCCTGGCAGCGACGTCGTCGACCTGCCGGTGGAGATAGAGGGCAACACGCGCTACTCCTACAACGTTTCGCACGATGTCCTCGTGAAAGCGGTGCGGGGCGCGGTGGTCGGTTCCTACCACGGCGGCGTGACCGTGCAGAACGACGACCCGATGCCCGAGGTCACCGTGACACCGGTCGCCGACCGGGTCACCGAGGGGCAGAGCCTTACCTGGCGAGTGTCCCTGTCCGAGGCCGCTGACACCGAGATGCTCGTCCCTTTCAGCGTCCTTCCGCCGGGCGACGGCACGGAGCTGTCCAGTACTGACGTGGACCCGCGGTGGCTGATGGAGAACTACGGCGAATCGCCGCTCCCGGCGCGCCCCCTGTCCAAGGTGGCCGGCATGTCCCTGCTGTCCAGCGTCCCCGCTGGTCAGCTGAGCACCGAGGTGGCCATACCCACGATCGCGGACGGGGTGACCGAACAGGAGGAAGCGGTGCGGATCCAGCTGTTCGGCTTCGAAGAGCCACCAGTCGGCCCGATCTTCGCGGGAAGGGTCGCCGACGGCTCCTGAGCGACGCCGTACGTCACGGGCCGGGCCCCCGGGGACGGCCCGGCCCGTGGCGTGTCCGTCAGGTGACCCAGACCGTGGCCGAACCACACCGGGGAGGCCGGCCATGGCTTGGGGCGCCGCAGTCATTCACCGAGGGCATCGGTCATGGTGTCGAGGTCGGCAAGAAGCGCGGCGAGGCGCCGGGGAGGGATGGCTTTGATCATGCGTTCTTCGATGGCGTAGACGGCGCTGCGGGCCGCGTGCAGTCGCTGTCGGCCGGCGGGGGTGAGGTGGACGGGCAGGGCGCGGCCGTGATCGGCACTGGTGGGCCGGGTGATGAGACCGGCGTCTTTGAGTCCGCGCAGGACCACGTTGGCCGACTGCCGGGTGACGAAGGTGCCGCGTGCCAGATCGGCGTTGGACAGGCCCGGCTGTTCGTCGAGGAGTTCCAGACAGGAGTACTGCGGAACGGTGAGGTCATGCTCGCGCAGGACCTTGTCCATGGCGGTCCGCAGGGCGACTGAAGCGCGCTTGAGGCGGTACCCCACGTGCTCGGTGACGTCTTCGGCGGGGTGGGGCGAGGGCACAGGCACACGGTCTTCCATGTCAGCATTTTGACATACGCGACAGGCGACACCTACAGTCACACATGTCAAAATCCTGACATCACGTCCTGGCATCCCAGTTCCGGAGGAACCATGCCCGCCACCGTCGAAGGTCCCGATTTCATCGCTCTGCAGGTGAAGGACGTGCCCGCCGCGGCCGCCTTCTTCGAGGAGCACCTCGGTATGCGCCGCGCACCCTCTTCGCCCCCCGGCGCGGTCGTGTTCACCACAAACCCGATCCCGTTCGCCGTCCGCGAGCCGCTCCCGGGCGTCGACCTGGACGGCGATACCCTCCTCGGCCTGGGAGTGGCTCTGTGGCTGCGGACTGCGAACGCCGCACAGCTGCGCGAGCAGCTCGTGGCTGCCGGCGTTGCGGCCGTCACCCCCGTGCAGGACAGCCCGTTCGGCCCCACGTTCACCTTCACCGGCCCCGGCGGCTACCTGCTCACCGTGCACGGAGGCTGACCACGGCAACCGTGTCCACGGTCGCCGCGCGACCGACGACGGGTGCCTCGGCGTCGATGACATCGGTCTTGCCTCGACGGCGTCGGGCTGCCTTGTCCGGCTGGTTGACCTCGGTCACCTCGATGCCCTCGGCACGAAGGTGTCGGGCCCGGCGGCTCCGTAGGAACCGGTGCATTCAACGCCGGCCCGCCGCAGCACGCCGAATGATCGTGCCCAGTCGAGGAGTTGTCGATAGCCGTCGGTGGTCGCCAGGGGCGGTCAAGACTGTGACGGTGCCTGCCGCGAAGGCCCCTATCGGGACACATCCCCCTGCCCGGCGGCAGCAAGTACCGCCCCAAGCAGCGGCCGACAGATCAAAGGCAAGGCACCAGGGCCGGTCGTAGCGCCAGTCAGACCACCGCCCGGAGCGGCACCCGAACATCCTCACAGTCGTAGCGGGTGGCGATGTCGCGCCATTGTTTGAGGCGGTGGAAGCAGCGTTCGACGACGTTGCGTCGCCGGTAGGCGACGTGGTCGAGCCGGCACAGGCGGCGCGGATCTTCCGGGCGGAGTAGCCCTTGTCCGCGCCGACGCGGTCGGGCCGGGTCCGGATGAGCGAGGCCGCGTGGTGGGTGTTCGATCCGATGCGTGCGCTTGCCGCACGCGACCGCGCTGCGGTCATCACCCCCTATGTGTACTCGGGCCCGGGTATCAGCCCCTCGCTGCCACAGCCGTGTCCCGGTCCGGTGGCCCGATCCAGTTACCGTCTCGGGCCCGCGACCGCGTAGGCCGCGGTGCCGGCGACCGCGAGGACCAGGGCCGTCCAGGTGCCCGCTGCCGTGCCGGGTGGCAGCAGCATCCAGGTCGCCACCTGCATCGGCGCACTCGTCGGGGCCGGGGCGAAGAGCGAGAACGACAGCCAGGCGATCGGCAGCGTCCACGCGTACTGCGCCCCGCCCACCGTCGCCCCGATGGCGACGAGCCCCATCAGCCCCGCGCTGTTCCGGACGACGAACGCGGTGGTGGCCAGGTCCTCGCCCATCACCTGCACCGCCAGCAGCACCGCGCCGACGACCGCGCCGATGAGCAGCACATGCGCCGCCCTGCGGAGCACCCAGCGGATCGCGGCCGTCCGGTCCAGTGCGACGTCCTGCCCGCCGAGCCCGGTCGAAGCCGCCGTCGCCCCCGCGACGATCACGAGCGCGGGCATCCGCGGATCGCCGGGCCCCCCGCTGCCGTCCCGGGCAAGTGCCCACACCACCACCGCGCCGATCACCACCACGGCGAGTGACGCGGGCACCTGCCGCGAGCGCGCGTACAGCGTCAGCCACCTCACCGGGACGCACCGCCCTTCAGCGCGTCGAACGCGTCGCCCTTGCAGGAGAGCGCGGCAGCGCGCATCGCGTCGATCCGCGACAGCTGCTCGGCCCGCGGCAGCACCTTGAGTTCCGTCCACACCGGGCGGGCCTCGGCGTCGATCTTGCGGCGCAAACTTTCTGCTCCTGTGCCGGGCAGCGACCGAAGGTCCCCGAGAACCCAGCCCACCGCGACCGGCTGCGCGAACTCATCTCCCCCGAAGCTGCTCCAGCCGACGGGGGCGCACCCTGGCACCATGCCTTTGGCGATCAGGGCCCAGGTCAGCTCCTCGCCCTTCGCGGCGGCGATGATGTCGTCGTCGAAGTCGAAGAGAACGGTCTTGCGGGACCACTGCGGCGTGGAGCCGTTCGGCAGTACGGCGGTGTTCTCCCGGACCGAGACCGGCGCCTGGCTGCCCAGGGCGCCGTGCAGCAGGTGGAGAGCCTCCTTACCGGGACCCGCGAGGTCGGCGAGTCGTGCCTGGTGCGTCTTCGTCACGCACACCGGGCCGTCGCACACCAGCTCCGCGGCGGCCTCATCGACGACATACATCCGGCGCGGGTCGGAGGGGAGGACGAGCAGGGCGAGCACCGCGCCCGCCAGGACGGGCGTCAGGGCGATCAGCCGGGCGCGGGGGGTCGCGGCGACCAGCAGCGCGAAGCCGGTCGCGGCCATGCCGAGCAGCCAGATCGTCTGCCCGACGTGCACGGAGGCGGAGAGCGTGACGAGCGCCTCGCGCACCTCTTCCACCGCCGGTGACAGCAAGGAGACCCGGTTCGGCTCCGTGCTCGGGAACCCCGTCGCCGTGATCGTCTCCGTCCGGCCCAACGACATGTGCATGAGCGTCGTGAACACGAGGGCGCCCATGGCCAGCGCGGGCGGGGTGAGCGCGGACGGCAGGGCCCGCCCGACCCCCATGCCCAGCACGGCCCCCGCGACGAGAGCGAGTGCCCCCACCAGCGAGATCGGCAGCCACCCGAGGTGCGTGTAGTCGGTGTTGGCGAGCACCGGGACCGCGCCCACGAGGACGAGGAGCGCGAAGGCCGAGGCCAGCGTGATCGCCGTCGTGCCCGCCCCCTTGGCCGCGCGGTGCCAGGCGGGACGCGGTGTGGTCGTCAGCAGCTCGGACATCTTCGAGCGGTGGTCACGCAGGCCCTGGAGCGCCCCGAACCCCACGGCGAGCGGCCACAGGTAGAACAGCAGGGAGCGGGTCCACAGGGCCATGGACGTCCACTGGGCCGTCCACGCGGTGGTGCCCCTCCAGTGCTGTCCGGGAATCAGGTACAGGAACGCCAGCGCCGTCGTCAGGACCACGGCGCCGGCCCACGGGGCGATGGAGCGCTTCAGCTCGATGCGCAGGACGCGGATGTTCACCAGGCGCCCCTTGCCTGCTCGGGGCCCTGCAGCAGCGCCGAGTAGCCGCGCTCCAGCGGGCTGTCGCCCACGTGTTCGGGGCCGCCTATCGAGGCCAACTCGTCTGGAGGGCCCTGGAAGACCAGCTTGCCCTCGGCGAAGAGCACCACGTCGGTGCAGGCGGCGGCGACGTCCTCCACCAGGTGGGTCGAGACGAGCACGCAGGTGTCCTTGCCCAGCTCCTGCAGCAGCTCGCGGAAGCGCAGCCGCTGCGCCGGGTCCAGGCCGACCGTCGGCTCGTCCAGCAGCAGGATCGTCGGGTCGTTGACGATGGCCTGGGCGATACCGACCCTGCGCACCATGCCGCCCGACAGGGCCTTCATCTTCTCGTCGGCGCGGTCCGCCAGACCCACCCGCTCCACGGCGCGCTGCACCGCCCCGGGGATGTCCGCCTTGGGCACCTCCTTCAACCAGGCCATGTACTCGACGAACTCGCGCACCGTGAAGCGCTTGTAGTAGCCGAACTCCTGCGGCAGGTAACCGATCCGGCGGCGCAGCGCACGGTGCTCGCCCATGCCGCCCGTGGACTGGCCGAGCAGCTCCAGGGTGCCCTCGGTGGGGCGCAGTACGGTGGCCAGTGTCCGGATGAGGGTGGTCTTGCCCGCCCCGTTGGGGCCGAGGAGTCCGTGTACGCCGGTGCCCAGCGACAGGTCGAGCCCGTCGACGGCCATCCGGTTCCTGCCGACTCTGACCTTCAGCCCGGTGGCCTGGATCTCCCAGGCGTAGGCCGTCGGCGCGACGTCGGCCGCGCTCACCGCGGTCATCATGTGGGTTCCTTACGTTGTTGGTGGGTTGATTCCGGTCACTCGTAGGACCGGGAGACCCAGGGATGCCGGTGTGGCTGTGGTGTTTCAGCCACCCATCGGGATGCGCGCGACAAGATCGCCAGGTAAGGACACACCGGCGAGGCCGATGGTCATCGATGGGCTCCCAGCACGGAGTACGCGCCCCTGCGGGCGATCACGACACCGATGCCGAGCGCGAGGATCAGCCCCCACACGGGCAGACCGTCCGTCTGCAGGGCGAAGGCCGTGCGGCCGGCGGCCAGGGTCGGCGCCACGACTACGGCGGCCCACACCGCCACCAGCGCAACGGCCGCACGGGTCACGCCGACGACACCGCCGAGCGCCAGGGTCGCCGAGGTGAAGGCCAGACAGGGCAGCAGCCACTGCGCGGCCGTCATCCCCGTCACCCATCCGGCCACCAGCAGCACGGGGACGACCACAGCGAGCACGGAGGCGGTGCGCCGCAGTACCAGGTACAGCCCGGCTCTGGGCGCCGAGGCCGTCAGTTCGTACGCCGGGTCGAGCCCGCGCGCCCACGACGCCGCGACGCCGAGCACGGGCAGGACCGGGGCGAGCAGAAGTACCAGTGACACCTCGCTGGATCCGGTGCCGACCAGGTCGAGCAGGAGCGCGAGCAGTGTCACGCTCACGACCATGGCCAGCCACGGCACCATCACCGGCGTCATCCACGCGGACAGCCACGCCGACCAGCGCGGCCGGCGCGGCATCGTGGCGGTGACGGTCAACTGGGGGCCGAGGCCGGACCACACCGTGTCGACCAGTGCCGCCACGGCGGGCGCCTGCGCCGTGACGGCGGCCGACAGCCGGTCACGGCACACCCGACACGCTTCCAGGTGGGCCTCCAGGGCCCACACTTCGTCGGCGGCGATGTCGGTGTCGCCGCGCGCGTAACCGTCGATGATCTGCATCGACGCGTGTTCCACGCTCATGCCAGCGTCCTCCGCATCGCGATCCTGGCCCGGCGGGCACGGGTCTTGACCGTGCCCTCGGGCAGCCCGAGCAGGACCGCGGTCTCCCTGACAGACAGTCCGTCGAGCACCATGGCCTGCAGTACTTGTCTGAGCTCCGGCGCGAGGCGCCGCAGCGCGTCGCCGACGTCCCCGCCGACGGTTGCCGCGAGCGCCTCCTCCTCGGCGGCGGGCGCCAGGGACTGCGGGGCGGCCGCGGGCGGCGGCTCCGCGTGGTGGGCCCTGCGCCGGAACGCGTCGACGAGGCGGCGCGCCGCGATCGTCCACAGCCATCCGACGGCCGTTCCTCCGGCCGCGGCCCCGGCGAACGCACCCGCCGCACGCCACACCGCCAGATACGTCTCCTGCATGACCTCGGCGACGATCTGCTCGTCCGCGCAGCGGCGGCGCAGCCGCAGGGCCATCCACGGCGACGTACGCCGGTACAACTCCTCGAACGCGGCACGGTCGCCCTTGGCCACCAGCCGGACGAGACGTTCCTCGTCCAACTCGTGCAGCGCTGCTCTCACTGATCTCACACCCCCTAGACGCCCGAGCCGGGCCGCAGGTTTTCCCCCCGACGTGATCCCCGCCACATGCCACGTGAGGGAGAGGCTTCTTGCCGCGTGGGCCGGGTCAAGCGGGGCCGGTGTGCTCTTACACCGGGTGATCCAGCCGGGGGTGAAGGCGCCCCAGCCCGGGTGGACGGCGGCCTTCCCCAGTCGCTGCGGGAGGTACTGATGGAGCAGCACGGCCGACCGACCGCCCCCTCGTGACGGCGGTCAACACCACGGCTCGCGTCGACTCGCCCCGGCTCGCCCCAACCCATGCGGGGCAGGGGCGGTACGGCCGGTCAGGCTTGATCCGCCGCACGCAGGGCTCGCGCCAGCCACTCCAGCTCCTCGGACGCGTCGGGAGACGAATACTGTCCGCGCACGCGGGCGACGAGCCTGCGGTAGCGTTCCGCCCCTGCCTCGATCCCGGCCTCCAGGCACGACAGCACGGCGGCCCGATCGGCGTCGCCGAACAGCTCGGACAGCACCACGGCCGCTGCCGGTCCCTCAGGGGCGATCCCACGTTTCCTGACCTCCGCGACGGTCTGCACGACCTGCCTGGCCCACCAGATGGACGCCCCGGGGGCACGACTCTGCCCGGGGACCGGGGTGCTCAGCTCCAGCATGGTGCGCATCCGGGCGCGGAAACCGGGGTCCCGCACCAGCTCGGCCAGTTCGATCCAGGCGTCGACCTGCTCGGGGCTGGGGTCGTCGGGCAGTTCGATGCTGAACGTGCGCATGTGGTCACGCACGCGTGGGTCGACGTCGAGACCCCCGAACACCTCCTCCTTGAACTCGTCGATGATCTGCTTGCGTTCGGCAGCGGAAAGCCGTGCCAACCGGTTCATCAGCGCTGTCTCCTCAGCGGTCGAACCACGTTTCGATACGGTGGACAGGACGGCCCGGCTCACCTTGAGGGAGCGGATCTGCGCGTCGAGCGCGGCCACGTGCGCGTCGGCGACCTCGACGACCGTGGTGCGGCCGCTCAGGACGCGGCACACGTCGTCGAGCCCGAGGCCCAGCTCCCGCAGGGTGCGGACCAGCTCGACACGGGCCACGGACTCGGCGTCGTACAGCCGGTAGCCGCTCGCGGAGCGGGCCACGGGCGGCACCGCTCCCTCGTCCGACCAGAAGCGCAGGGTGCGCACCGGAATGCCGGTGCGGAGCGCGAGCCGGCCGATGGTGAGCACGTCGGGGCGTTCGTCTTCCATGGGCGAGATCCTGGACCCTCCAGCCGCTGGAGACTCAAGCACCCGGACGCGCGAGCCGGTGGATCTTGACGACGAGGGGCTTTCCGCCGCTTGCCGTGGCAGTCATGCAGGTCCACCTGAGCCCGTGAGGACCAGGCACACGACGGGGCTCAGCGAAGGCGCATCAGTACTGGCAACACCACCTCCTCTGCGTCGGAGGTTCCGGACGGGTTCCATGACGTGCCGAGCAGGAGGGGTCATCGGCGATGTACACGGTGAAAGGGACACCCGGCCCGGCACGCTCCTCCAGGTCGTGCCCGCGCTCCTGCTGCAGCCCTCTCCCCGTACGCACTCAGCGGACCATGCCCACCTTGCCCAGCCCCGCGGCCGTGCCGCCCGCCCGAGAAGGCGCACCATGACCACCAGCCCGTCCACCGCAAGCGGTACCGCTCTACAGCAGAAAGCCGCCCTCCAACCGAGATGTCGCACCGGTGAGGAGGGCGGCTTTCTGTTGCTGATAGCGCGTCAGCTCATACGTCGAACGCGCGTCCGCTCCGGCGTCGGAGTCAGGACGGGTCGCCGTACTGGAGGCCGCGTCCGTTGGTGCCGACGTACACGCGGCCGAAGGTGTCGGGGTCGCCGGTGATGACGCCGACGCCACCGATGCTGCCCCACTGGCGGGCGTCATCGTTGACGCGGAGCCAGGTGGCGCCCTTGTCCGTCGAGCGGAACACTCCGGTGACGTCCTTGACCGTGCCGATCAGGTACAGGGCCTGGTAGGAGGTGCCGGGTGCGGCCTTGCCGAAGCCGAGGGCGGAGACGGACTGAACCGTGGTGAGCGTGGTGAACGTGCGGCCGCCGTCGGTGGAGTGCAGCAACCCCTTGGCGCTGCCGGCGATCCACAGGTCTCCGGCGACGCCGGGGACGGCAGTGAGCCGGCCGGTGGGCAGGTTGGTGGCGCGGGCGGTGAAGGTCGCGCCGCCGTCGGTGCTGGCGTAGAGCGTGCCGCCAACCAGTGAGTAGAAGGTCTTGGCCGAGGAGCGGTCGGCGACGACCACGGCGTCGGTGCGCAGGCCGCTGACCTTCGACCAGCTCGCCCCCTTGTCGGTCGAGCGGTACGGGACCTGGCCGGACTCGGTCCAGACGATGGCGGAGCCGTCCGCCGCGAGCGCGACACGGCCATCCTGGGCGCCGGCCACCGGCTCTGACGTGAAGCCGCTCCAGCTGACGCCGCCGTCGGTGGAGTAGGCGCCGTCCTGCGCGCCGCCACGGCCGACACGGACCATCATCGAGGGGTTGGCCTGAGCGAAGTCGATGTCGGTGCTGTTGGTCATCATCGGGTTGTTCAGCCGCCCGGCGTGCACCTTGGTCAGGTCGTCGTGGCGGAAGCCGCCTTGGTCGCCCATGGCCGTGATGACGGTGGCACCGCCGGGCGGGGCGATCGCGTCCATCAGCGCGGTCTCCTCAAGGCCCCGCGCTCCGACGGTCCAGTGGCTGGTGCCGCCGCTGTCGGTGGCGGTGGCGTCCTTGCTGCGCCAGATGCCGTTGCCGGTGCCGTACAGCACGTGCCCGGAGTCGAATGGGTCGATGGCCAGGGCGGTCATCCAGTGCCCGGTGTGGGTGCCGACGTACGGAGCGGAGGAGGCGTTCCGCACCGACTTGTCCGCCAGTGCCTTCCAGGTCGTGCCGCCGTCGGTGGTGCGGTAGATCTCGTCCTCGGGCCACCAGCGGTCGAGGGTGGTGACCATCACCGTGGACGGCTTGCGCGGGTCGACGGCCAGCCCGGAGAACCCGTACGAGCCGCGGGACGGGGTGATGTCCTTCCAAGTCCCACCGGACGGCGTGTGCTTCCAGACCGAGCCCGCCGTCACGCCGTTGGGTCCGAGGGCGTTGGTGTACGTCAGGTACAGCGAGCCGTCACCGGAGAGCACGCCGTGCTGCGGCAACTGGCCCGTGGGCTGGCCGGGGACGGCCTGCCAGGTGCTGCCGCCATCGGTGGAGCGGTAGAGAGAGGTGGACCTGTCGGCGACTCCGACGTAGATCGTCTTGCTGCCGGCCGGACCGTACGTCACGAAGGAGATGCCCGCGCCGCTGCTCGCTCCGTCCCTGACGGGGAACGAAGAGACCTGCCTCCATGTCGCGCCGTGGTCGGTGCTGCGCCACAGGCCGTTCTTGCGGGTGCCCAGCAGCAGGATGCGGTTGTCCGAGGGGTCTATCACGAGCCGTTCGCCCGCCCCGCGGCCGTCCTCGTTGCCGCCCAGCTTGAACGGCAGGTCGGTGCGCTGGAAGGTGCGGCCCCGGTCGGTGGAGCGCAGGAGTGCGCCGTTGCCGGCCCACTCGTTGGTGTAGGTGCCCGCCGCCAGGTAGAGCCGACCCGGGTCAACGGGGTCGGTGGCCACCCCGTCGATGCCCAGCAGGTTCCAGTCCTTCTCACCGACCCAGTCCGTCAGCGGGATCCACTGCTCGGCACCGGTGTCCCAGCGATAGGCGCCACCCATGTCGGTACGCGCGTACAGCAGGCCCTTCTCCCGCGGGTGGAACACCAGCCCGGTGACGTAACCGCCGCCCACCACCTGGGCGTTCCGCCACGTATACGGGCCGGCCTCAGCCGTCTGGGCGTCGGTCACCTTCACCAGCTTCCACTGCTGGTTGGTGCTGCCCCTGTCGGGATACTGGATGATCGCCGCGCCCTGGGCCGTGGAACCACCTGAGACATCCAGGACCAGGCCGCTCGCGCGGGAGGTGAAGGTGACGGCGTCGGAACCGCTCACGTCGTCGATCCGCCACTCCTGGGAGGCGGAGGAGCTGTCGGTCTGCTGCTCGGCGGCAGCCGCCTGCGCGGTCGAATCGCCCGCTATGCCGAGCGCTTTGCCGCTGTTGCGGTTCACCAGCTCGTAGTAGCCGTCCCCGGTGGACCTCAGCCTCCACTGCTGGTTGGCGGTGGTCTGATCAGTCCACTGCTGGATGCGGGTGCCGTCGGCGGTGGAGAAGGCGTTGACGTCCAGCACCTTGCCGCTGCGCACCGAGACCAGCTTGTAGTAGGCACTGTCGTCGACCGTCGCGGCCTGCGAGTCGTCCTGCACGAACAGGAGGTACGGCACGACGGTGGCGGGCACACCGAGCAGCAGAGCGGTGGCGGTCCTGCGACGGCGGTGACGTCCGCGGCGCCCGGCGTTGGTGGGGTTGTTCATGGGGGGTGCTTCTCCTTGTGCAACCGTGGATAGGGCAGGTCAGCGCTGCAGGGTGAGGACACCCGGCCGGTACGGCAGTCGGTCGTAGGGTCCGGCTGCGGTGGGGGACTTGCCCTGGTACAGGAACTGCAGATTGCAGGGGTCGATGGTCATGGTCTGGTCGGGGTTGGTGCGGACCAGGTCACCGTGGCTGATGTCGTCGGTCCAGGTCGCGCCGCTGTTGGCCTTGCCCGCGAAGGGGTTGCTTTCGCTGCCGGCCTGCGGGGTCCACGCACCGCTCAGGCTGGAGGCCGTGAACGAGCGGAAGTAGCGCCGCTCGTTCGCACCCCGAGCCTCGACGATCATGAGGTACTGGTTCTGGCCCTGGACCTTGTAGACCTGCGGCGCCTCGAAGAGGTTCTTCGCCGTATCGCTCATGACCGTCGTGTACGACGAGCCGAAGTTGCCCGGGAAGTTCCCGATCGGCATGCTCGCCCGGTAGATCTTGCCGTTGTCACCGGCGAAGAACAGGTACATGTTCCTCTCGTCGGCGATCAGGGTCTGGTCGATCGGGCCGGTGCCGGATTCGGTGCGGGGGATGCTGCCGGTGAACAGCGGCTGCGGCGCGGACCAGCCGTTGGGGTTGGTGGGGTCGCTCGACGTGCGGTAGCTGAAGGGCGAGGCACCCCACTGGTACACCAGCACCCAGATCTTCTTGGGTGCGAAGTAGAACAGGGTGGGCGCCACCGCGTTCTGGCTCATCCGGATCTGGCCGGCCGACGCCATGTCCGACCAGTTCGTGAAGGGGCTGAACGCCATCGAGCCGTACGAGGTTCCCGACGCGCTCGACGCGTAGACCAGGTGCTTGCCGTTGTGCACCACGTTGGTGAAATCCTTCACCGCGGCCCACCCGTTCGACGGCTGTGCGAGGGCACCCGTCGAACTCCACTTGTACGTCGACGGAAGAGCACACGTGCCGCCACCCGTCCCGGACGAGGCGGTCCACTTCTGGTTGTTGACGGACGCGCAGGCGTACAGCTGGATCTTGGTGCCGTTCGCGGTGGCCGCGCCGACGGCGTCGAGGCACAGCCCGGACTGGACGCCGGTGATCGTGCCGTTGGTGCTGATGTTCCACTGCTGGTTGGCGCCGCCGTTGCAGTCCCAGATGACCACCGGGGTGCCGTTGGTTGTGCCCTTGCTCTTGGCGTCCAGGCACTTGTCGTCGTAGACCTTCAGCTGCTTGGCTGCGGTGTAGGTCCAGCGCTGGTTGGCCTGTCCGCTGCAGTCCCACAGTTGCGCCCGGGTGCCGTTGGCGGTGGCGGAGTCGGGGATGTCGATACAGCGGCCGGAGGCCACGCCCTTGATTTCCCCGGTACCGTCGGTCGGCTTGACCGGGGTGGTACCGGAGCCGGACTGGAGAGCGTTCATGACGGCGGTGTACGCGGGCTTGGGCTTGCCGCCGCTGTCGAACAGCAGCGGGCTTTCGCCGCTGCGCCAGGAGTCGCTGTCACGGACACCCCACACCGTGATGCCGGTGCACCGGGGTACGGACAGGCAGGTGCTGACCGTGTTCGCATAATGGGTGGGTGATGCCTGGGCGATGTCCAGCTCGGTGATCTGGACGTCGACGCCCAGGGCGGCGAAGCCGGCCAAGGTGGTCTTGAAGCTCGCCGGCGGGCCGCCCGCCCCGAAGTGGCTCTGAAACCCGACGCAATCGATGGGCACGCCGCGGGACTTGAAGTCCTTGACCATGCGGTAGACGCCCTGGGTCTTGGCGTCTGACCAGTTCTCGATGTTGTAGTCGTTGTAGCAGAGCTTGGCCGAGGAGTCGGCCGCACGGGCGGTGCGGAACGCTTCCTCGATGAAGCCATTGCCCAGCACCTGCTGGAAGACCGAGTCGCGGAGCCGGCCGCTGCCGCCGTCGGCGAACGCCTCGTTGACCACGTCCCAGGCGTAGATCTTGCCCTTGTAGTGGGTCATCTGGGTGGTGATGTGGTGGTTCATCACACCGCGCAGTGTGCTCGCGTCGCGGATGGAGCCGACCCAGGAGGGGAGCTGCGAGTGCCAGACCGTGGTGTGGCCGCGCAGGCGCTGGCCGCGTGCCAGGGCACGATCGACGATCCGGTCTGCGGGGCCGAAGTTGAAACGGCCGCGGGACGGTTCGATGGCGTCCCACTTCATCTCGTTCTCCGGGGTGATCATGTTGAACTCCCGGTCCGCGATCGCGGTGTACGCGGAGTCACCGAGCCTGCCGGCGGCCACAGCCGTGCCGAAGTACCTGCCCGAGGGGGCAGCCTGGGTGCCCAGGCTCGCGGCTCCGGCGGAGCTGGGGAGGAGCGTCACGACGCCGGCCACCAGCGCCGTGGCCGACAGCCCTATCGCCCATGTCCGGCGTCGCCGGCGGAGCCGGTGCAGGCCCTTCATGATTCTCCTCGGGGGCCCTGCGTACCGGTCGCCCGGAGTTCGTGGGTGTGTTGCGTCATGGGAGGAACTTTCTTCAGGGGATACGTCAGTGGGGGACGTCGGGACCCAGCCGCGCCGGCACGTCATGACAGGCGGCGGGAAGGACACCCCTGAAGTGGAGGCTTCCGAGCTCGCGGTCTCGTAACAGAAAAGTCGCGCCGCCCGCAGGATTGCCCAGTGATGCATCTCGCAGGCAGAAAGCGTTATGCCGGACGCCGTGGCCTGGTCGCGCCCGTGGAAGAGGGGCGCCGCACCGATTTGCAGTGAACGCCGGTCACGGCGTGGGGCAGGAACCGTGGGGGATCCGGCTGGAGGAGCACCAGCTGTGACTGTGCGACTCGGTCGGGATCACCCGAGGAGCGGTGCTCAGGCCCCGGGGCTGCGCACGATGAAGGAAGCCTGGCCGGCGAAGGCCCGCGTGCCGTCGGAGCCGTCGAGCCAGATGCCGCCGTCGCGGTGGCGGAGGACCGATCCCGGATAGTTGTGCGCGTGCAGGGTCACGGACCCGGCGACCGCCCCGGGACGGGGACAGAAGGTGGCGTCTTCACGGAACAGTGCGCTGCCGTCGTCAGTGCTCAGCCGCAGCCGCAGGTAGTGGTGGCGAAGATACCGGCCGTCTGCGGCGCGGAAGGTGACGCACCGCATGTCGGCCAGTCCCCCGACGACCGTGAAGGTGACCCGCTGACGTGCCTGCGCGCTGCTGGACGCGGCGACGCTGCCGAGCGCCGCGAAGTCGCCCGTGTACGTGACGAACAGGCCGGGACTGTCCGCGGACTCCAGCGACTGTGCGCCCAGCGGAACGGTGCCCGCGACGGCGGACGGGCCGACCGAGGGAGGGCTCACCGGGGACGGTCCCGCCGAGGTGGTGGTGCGCGAGGGAAGGGGCGTGGGAGTGCCGACCGTGGGAGCGGCAGTGGCGCCGGGCAAACGAGGCGCCGGTTCGGGCCAGGTCGCATAGGTGGCGGTCCCGGCGATGAGTACCGCGCCGGTCGCGAGGCTCACCAGCGGATGAGCGGTCACCGCCTGGAGTTTGCCGATCAGAGCGCCGTGCAGACCGCCTCCCCCCGTCGCCGTGCCGACGGCGACGGGGGCCGCGGCCAGCCCGGCGGCGCTCGCTGCCGTACCCGACAGCAAGCCCTTGGCGGCCAGCGCGGCGATCAGTGCGGCCGGGACGGCCAGCGTCGTGAGGCTGAGGGGCAGCAGTTCGGCCGGAACCCGTTCCGCCGACGTCGCCATGCAGACCGGGCAGTCACGTGTGTGCCGCGCGATCCGCTTGCGCCACACCGATGCACGGTGACCGTCCCATGCGACGACGGTCTCCCCCAGCTGCGGACAGCGCGGGTCGGCCTCCAGCGCGGCGACGATCGTCCGGCACAGTTCCAGCTGCTCCCGCATGCGTTGGAGGCGCACTCCGACGTGCGCAACCGTGAGCCCCGTCGCGGCGGCCATGTCCTCCCGGCTGAGCAGGCCGGCGCATTCCTGCCACCACAGCGACAGCAGCACCCGGTGGTCCGGGTCGAGCCACCGGCCGGCTTCGACGACCCGGCGCCGCTCGTCCGACACGTGCAGCCGCAGGATCGTCACGTCCACGGGCTCGGCGCCGGCGTCCGGTATCCGGCGTGCCTCGTCGATGACCGTGGTCCGGTCGGCGAGGGCGTGCTGCCGGTGCCAGTGGGTGTTGATCTGGCGGAGCGTGATCGACACCAGCCAGGACCGAAAGCTCTCCGGGGCACGCAGGGCGGGCAGGTCACGCACCACGCGCAGCAGGGTCTCCTGGACGACGTCGTCGACGTCGGCATGTCCGCTCAGCGCTCGCCCGACGATGTTGTACAGCAACGGCAGGTACGCGGCGATCAGCTCCTCGCGCGCCCGATCGTCACCGGCCTGCGCCGCGACAACCAGCCCCGCGTGGTCTGCGTCCTTGAGCCCCATTCCCACCTTCTTCAGGGGAGCGATCCGCCGAGTACGGCGGCACACCCTAGCCTCGACGAAGGCATACGGCCAAAGCCTGCGCCTCGGGCGGACGGTCTGCCCGTGCCGACATGGAAGGCCCGGCGCCCGGGGGGTGTGTCCGGTCCCACTCGGCCAACTTGCTGACGGCCCATTCAAGCCGATGATCTCGGAAGGCCACGCGCGGTGGGGCTCCACGCTCCAAAGAACCCCTGACACAACACGCATCGGACGCCCCACCTAGCGTCACGGAACGTCACTCTCGAGAAGCGGATGGGGCAGGGGCAGCCAACAGCTCGGCAGCCAGCGCCCCAGCCACTTCGAGGTGCCCCACCGCCACACAGCCGAGGGCTCCCGCCGGCGGTCACCCACCACGCATGACGACCCATCAGGAACCGCGCCGTTCGTGCGTCAAACGTGCGTCACGTGCGTCGAATATGCGTCAAGATATCGCACCTAACGCACGTAACGCCCATAACGCACACTCGGAGAAACGCCAGGTCAGCGGCCCTTTTCGGCAGACTCAAGGATCGCGACGCACTCGACATGATGGGTCATCGGGAACAGGTCGAACGCCCGCAGCGTGCGTACCCGGTAGCCGCCCTCCTTGAAGTACGCGATGTCCCGGGCCAGGGCCGCCGGGTCGCAGGCGACGTACGCGATCCTCCGCGCCCCCAGGCTCGCGAGGTGCTTGACCGTCTGCTTGCCGGCGCCTGCGCGAGGCGGGTCCAGGACGATGAGGTCGACCTCGGTGATGCGGGTGCGCGGGAGGACCTGGTCGACCTTGCCCTGTTCGATGCGGACGCGGTCGTAGGCCTCGAGGTTGTGGCGGGCGTCCTCGACCGCGCGCTTGCCCGACTCGATGCCGAGCACCGCGCCCTGGTCGCCCACGCGGTCGGCGATCGCGCCCGCGAAGAGGCCGACGCCGCAGTAGAGGTCGAGGGCGGTGTCGCCCTTGCGGGGCATCAGGCCCTGCATCACGGCGAGGACCAGCGTCTGCGCGGCCTTCGGGTGGACCTGCCAGAAGCCGCCGTTGCCGACGCGGTACGTGCGGTCGTCGGCGCGCTCGCGGACGAACGGGCGGCCGTGGACGCGGTGGACGCCGCCGTCCTTCTCGTCGACGCGGAGGACCGAGACCGGCTTGTCCAGTTCCACCAGGGGAAGGCGCGCGCCGGGGCGCGGGGTCAGGACGACCTGGCGGTCGCCGGAGCCCGAGGCGGCGATCGCCTCGATCGAGGCCATGCCCTCCCAGGTCCGCTTCTCGATACCGAGCTCGGAGACACCCTCGGCCGCGATCATGCAGTGGTCGATCACCTCGACCTCGTGCGAGCGGTGCCGGCGCAGGCCCGCGTGGCCCTCGGTGTCCACGGCGTACTGGACGCGCGTACGCCACTGCGGGACCTCGCCCGCCGGGAGCTTGTCGCCCTCGGCCGGCATGACGGTGCCGTCCCAGCCGGCCTCCTCGGGGGTGAGCCCGGCCAGGCGCTGCAGCTGCTCGGCGATGACCTCGCCCTTGAGACGGCGCTGGGCGCCCGGCTTGGCGTGCTGCCAGTCGCAGCCGCCGCACTTGCCCGGGCCCGCGAAGGGGCAGGGCGCCTCCACGCGGTCCTTCGAGGCCTCCAGGACCGTGACCGCGTCGGCGCGCAGGAAGCGGGACGTCTCCTCGCCCTCCGTCACACGAGCGACGACCCGCTCGCCCGGCAGTGCGTGGCGGACGAAGAGGACGCGGCCCTCCTCGGTGCGGGCGATGCAGTGGCCTCCGTGTGCCACGGGCCCGACCTCGACCTCGTACTCTTCCCCGACCAACGAAGGAACAGGTGCGTTCTGCATGACGGGGGAACTCCAGAGAATGAGAGAGGTGGGCCGCCGCAGCGCGGCAGCCCACCAGTCTACGTGTCCGCGACGACGCGGGACGCCTCAGCTCTTGGCCGCGGGCTCCTTCGAGCGCTTCTCGACCGGACCGCGGCGCACCGAACCCGGCGCGTTCCAGTCCTGACGCTTCCTGGCCCGCTTCTTCGCGGCCTCGGAGGACTGCAGCTGGTACGGGACGGACGTCACCATCACGCCGGGCGTGAACAGCAGGCGGCCCTTGAGCCGCAGCGCGCTCTGGTTGTGCAGCAGGTGCTCGTACCAGTGGCCGACGACGTACTCCGGGATGTAGACGGAGACGGCATCGCGCGGGCTCTCGCGGCGGATGTTCTTCACGTACTCGATCACCGGCCGGGTGATCTCGCGGTACGGCGAGTCGAGGATCTTGAGCGGTACGTTGATCCCGCGGCGCTCCCACTCCTCCTTGAGCGCCTTGGTCTCGGCCGGGTCGACGTTGACGCTCAGCGCCTCCAGCTCGTTCGCGTGCAGCAGCTTGGCGTAGGCGAGCGCCCGCAGCGTCGGCTTGTGCAGCTTGGAGACGAGGACGACGGAGCGGACGCGCGAGGGGCGTACGTACTCGTCGGGGCGCTCCTCCGCTGCGGCGATCTCCTCCGCCACGGAGTCGTAGTGGCGGCGGATCGCGGTCATCGTCCCGTAGAAGATCACCATGCCGAGCAGCGCGACCCAGGCGCCGTGGGTGAACTTGGTGGCGAGGACGACGACCAGGACCAGGCCGGTGAAGAAGGCGCCGAAGGTGTTGATCGCGCGGGAGCGGATCATGTGGCGGCGCTTGGCCGGGTCCCTCTCGGTCTTCAGGTGCCGGTTCCAGTGCCGGACCATGCCGGTCTGGCTGAGGGTGAAGGAGACGAAGACGCCGACGATGTACAGCTGGATCAGCTTCGTCGAGTCGGCCCCGTAGACCCAGACGAGGAGGGCGGCGGCGCCCGCGAGGAGCACGATGCCGTTGGAGAAGGTGAGCCGGTCGCCGCGGGTGTGCAGCTGGCGCGGAAGGTACCGGTCCTGGGCGAGGATCGAGCCGAGGAGCGGGAAGCCGTTGTACGCCGTGTTGGCGGCCAGGAAGAGGACGAGCGCGGTGGCCGCGGCGAGGAGCACGAAGAAGAACGTTCCGTCGCCGAACACGGCGGCCGCGACCTGCGAGATGACCGGGTCCTGGACGTAGCTCGCGCCGACCGGCACACCGTTGAGCAGCAGGTCGTCGGCGGGCTTCTCGGCCATCCGTACGTCGGTGGCCAGCGCCAGGAAGATGATGCCGCAGAACATCGTGACGGCCAGGCCGCCCATGAGGAGCAGCGTGGTGGCCGCGTTCTTCGACTTCGGCTTCCGGAAGGCGGGAACGCCGTTGGAGATCGCCTCGACGCCGGTGAGGGCGGCACAACCGGAGGAGAAGGCACGCAGCAGCAGGAAGAACAGCGCGAAGCCGGCCAGGCCCTGGTGCTCCGGCTTGATCTCGAAGTCGGCGGTGGGGGCCTTCATGGTCTCGTCGAGGACGATCCCCTTGTAGGCGCCCCAGGCGATCATGATGAAGACGCCGGCGACGAAGACGTACGTCGGGATGGCGAAGAGGCTGCCCGACTCCTTCACCCCGCGCAGGTTCATCAGCGTCAGCAGAATGATGACGGCGACCGCGCAGAGGACCTTGTTCTCGACGACGAACGGGACGGCCGAGCCGAGGTTCTCGATTCCGGAGGAGATCGAGACCGCGACCGTCAGGACGTAGTCGACGAGCAGGGCGCTGGCGACGGTCAGTCCGGCCTTCGGGCCGAGGTTGGTGTTGGCGACCTCGTAGTCGCCGCCGCCGCTCGGGTAGGCATGGACGTTCTGCCGGTAGGAGGCGACGACCGTGAACATCAGGACGACGACGGCCAGCGCGATCCACGGGCTGAAGTGGTAGGCCGACAGACCCGCGATCGACAGGACGAGCAGCACCTCGCCGGGTGCGTACGCCACCGAGGACAGCGGGTCGGAGGCGAAGACGGGGAGAGCGATGCGCTTCGGGAGAAGGGTCTCCCCGAGCTTGTCGCTGCGCAGAGCCCGTCCGATCAAGATCCGTTTGGGCAGGTCGGTCAGTTTGGACACGGAGAGGATCGTAAGCGTTCGAAAAGAGCCATGCTCACCGCGACCCCCAATCCGCACGGAATCTCCGTGCCCACCACCTCGGATGCGGTCGCGCTCGGGGTTGCCGCATAAGCTCGGATCGGGCAGCACGGCAGGGCGTTGCCCGCCACGGCCCGGGCCAGTCGGGTGAGGAAAGTTGTGAGCAGGGTGTATTCGCAGGTCAGTAAGACGATCAGGAGTGCGGGGTAAGGGGACGTGCACATCGTCATCATGGGCTGCGGGCGAGTGGGAGCCGCTCTCGCGCAGACCCTGGAGCAGCAGGGGCACACCGTCGCGGTCGTGGACCAGGACCCGACGGCTTTCCGCCGTCTGGGCTCGGGCTTCGGCGGACGCCGTGTCACCGGCGTCGGCTTCGATCAGGACACGCTGCGCGAGGCGGGGATCGAGGAGGCCGGCGCCTTCGCCGCGGTGAGCAGCGGCGACAACTCGAACATCATCGCGGCGCGGGTCGCGCGCGAGATGTTCGGCATCGAGAACGTGGCCGCCCGGATCTACGACCCGAGGCGCGCCGAGGTCTACCAGCGGCTCGGCATCCCCACGGTCGCCACGGTCCGCTGGACCGCGGACCAGATGCTGCGGCGGCTGCTGCCGTCCGGCGCGGAGCCGCTGTGGACCGACCCCAGCGGTGGCGTGCAACTCGCCGAGGTGCACACCTCCGCGGCGTGGATCGGCCACAAGATCAGCAAGCTGCAGGACGAGACGGGCGTGCGCGTGGCGTTCCTCACCCGGCTCGGCGAGTCGATCATCCCCACGTCGCAGACCGTGCTGCAGGAGGGCGACCTCGTGCACGTGATGATGCGTACGGACGAGATCGCGAAGGTCGAGGCGGCCTTCGCCGAGGGTCCTGAGGAGGGCGGTCACTGATGCGTGTCGCTATTGCGGGCGCGGGTGCGGTGGGCCGTTCCATCGCGGGCGAGCTCCTGGAGAACGGGCACGAGGTGCTGCTGATCGACAAGGCGCCGACCGCCATCTCCGTGGAGCGAGTTCCGCAGGCGGAGTGGCTGCTCGCCGACGCCTGTGAGATCACCTCGCTCGACGAGGCTGCGCTGCAGCGCTGCAACGTCGTGATCGCGGCCACGGGTGACGACAAGGTGAACCTGGTCGTCTCGCTGCTCGCGAAGACCGAGTACGGCGTGCCGCGCGTGGTTGCCCGGGTGAACAACCCGAAGAACGAGTGGCTCTTCAACGAGTCCTGGGGTGTGGACGTCGCCGTGTCGACGCCGCGTCTGATGTCGGCCCTGGTGGAGGAGGCGGTGAGCGTCGGCGACCTGGTCCGGCTGCTGCGCTTCAGCCACGGTGACGCGAACCTCGTGGAGCTGACCCTCCCGCCGGAGTCCGCGATCGCGGGTACGGCGGTGGGCGATGTGGCCTGGCCGCAGGACACCTCCCTGGTGACGATCATCCGCGGCTCCCGGGTGCTGACCCCGAGCCCGGAGGAGACCCTGGAGGCGGGCGACGAGCTCCTCTTCGTGGCCGCCCAGGCGCGCGAGGAGCAGCTGGAGGACCTGCTGTCGGTCCGCCGCGACACGTCGTCGGCGAGCTGATCCAAGCCGACGGGCTGTGACGTGGAAGGGCCCGGGACCTTGAGAGGTCCCGGGCCCTTCCGTCTGCGCTACGCGCTCTGTGCCTTACGCCTCCGGCTGCCGCGCCGCGGCAGCCTTGCGGGCCTTCTCGGCCTCTTCCTCGGCCTCCATCTCGGCGAAGACGTCGATCGGCGGCGGCGCCTTCGCGAGGAAGACCCACGTCAGGTACACCGCGAGCAGGAAGGGCGGGATCTTCAGCGCGATCAGGACCCAGCCGAACTTGGTCGTGTCGGCCCACCAGTACATCGGGAAGAGGATCGCGCACTTGCCGAGCAGGATCAGGCCCCAGGCCCAGCTCGCCTTGGTGTAAGCCTTCTTGCGGCCGGGGTTACGGGTCCGCCAGGAGAGGTTCTCCTTGAAGACCGGGCCGAGGATCAGGCCGATCAGCGGGACGCCTGCGAGCGCGGTGACGATGTACGCGAGGGCGAGGCCCAGCGTGTACAGCATGCCCGGCAGATAGAAGTCCTTGGCGTTGCCGGTCATCATCGCGAAGACCACGCCGAACGCCACGCCGAAGACACCGCTGAACGCGTGCTTGACGGTGTCCCGGCGGATCAGCCGGACGGCGACGAGGACCAGGGAGACCGCGAGTGCCGCGATCGCCGAGATGTGCAGGTCCTTGTTGATCGTGAAGATCGTGACGAAGAGAAGGCCGGGCAGGACCGTCTCGACCATGCCCCGCAGGCCGCCGAAGGCCTCGAACAGAGCGGCCTCGGTGACCTCCTTCGCGGCCTGGGAATCAGTGTCCTGGGCGTCCTGATCCGTCGTCGGCTTGTCGAACGACGTCACCGGCTACTCCTGTCCGAGCGGTCGGAGCTCGTATTTGGGGTTGAAGAGGACCCGCCGGCCGTGGCTCATCGAGATGCGACCGGAGGCGATCAGCTTGCGGCCCGGTTCGATGCCCACGATGGACCGCCGGCCGAGCCACACCACGTCCAGCGGGGCCGTGCCGTCGAACAGCTCGGCCTCGAGGGCCGGCACACCGGCCCGAGGACGCAGGGTGACCGTGCGCAAGGTACCAGTCACCTTGACTATCTGGCGGTCGGAGCAGTCGCAGATTCGGGTGCAGCCCGACGCCTCGGCGTCCTCCTGGAGCTCTTCGGACTCCAGCTCCTCCTGCGAGGTGGACAGCCGGTCGAGCATCCGGCGGAAGCGCCCGGCCGGCTTCTCTGTACGCGGTGCAGCACTCATACAGAAAGCGTACCGGCCCCGGCCGACTGGGGAACCAGCCGTCCTCACCGACTCTTCCGACACCCCTGGAGCCCGTCTCCGTGCCGGCCTCGGCGCCCTTCGCAGCCCACCTCTCGGCGCACCTCTCAGCGCTCGAAGCGGTAGCCCATGCCCGGTTCGGTGACGAAGTGCCGCGGGTGCGAGGGGTCGGCCTCCAGCTTGCGCCGCAGCTGCGCCATGTACACCCGCAGATAGTTGGTCTCGGTGCCGTACGAGGGGCCCCAGACCTCCTGGAGGAGCTGCTTCTGGCTCACCAGGCGGCCGCTGTTGCGGACGAGGACTTCGAGCAGGTGCCACTCGGTGGGAGTGAGGCGGACGTCGCGCCCGTTCCGGTGGACCTTCTTCGCGGCCAGGTCGACCGTGAAGCCCTCGGTCTCGACGACCACGACGCCGTCCTCGCCGCCGCCGACCGGCTCGGCCCGGCGGACCGCGGCGCGCAGCCGGGCCAGGAGCTCGTCCATCCCGAACGGCTTGGTGACGTAGTCGTCGGCGCCCGCGTCCAGCGCCTCGACCTTCTCGTCCGAGGTGTGCCGCGCCGAGAGCACCAGGATCGGCACCCGCGTCCAGCCGCGCAGGCCCTTGATGACCTCGACGCCGTCGAGGTCGGGCAGTCCGAGGTCGAGGACGACCACGTCGGGGTGGCGCTCGGCGGCCATCCGGAGGGCGGTGGCGCCGTCGGGCGCCGCGTCCACCTCGTACTTCCGCGCCTTGAGGTTGATCACCAGCGCTCGGACGATCTGCGGCTCGTCGTCGACGACGAGAACCCGGGTCATCGAAGGCTTCCTTCTCTCTGTCGGGCTTCTGAGGGTCGAACTGCTCGCGTTCGGATCGCGTCGACGGACCAAACGGTCGGCTCGCACACGGTCACGGCGCATGCTCGGCCGGCGCGGACGGATCGTACGGTCGGATCCCTCGGTCGGATCCGCCGTTTCAAGAAATCACCCGGGCGGGTACGTCGGCGGCCGGCGGCGGCCGGTGCCCGCTCACGGCCTTGAGGGTGAGGGTCATGGTCAGTCCACCGCCGGGTGTGTCCTCGGCGGTGATGGTGCCGCCCATGGCCTCGACGAAGCCGCGGGCGACCGCCAGCCCGAGGCCCACGCCGGAGCCGCGCGGGGCGTCCCCGAAGCGCTGGAACGGTTCGAAGATGCCGTCCTTGCTCTCGTCGGGCACCCCCGGCCCCCGGTCCACGACCCGCAGTTCGACCCGGTCGCCCAGGGCGCTGGCGGAGACGGTCACCGGCACGTCCTGCGAGCTGTACTTCACGGCGTTCTCGACGATGTTGGCGACGGCCCGCTCCAGGAGCCCCTTGTCGACCTCGACCATCGGGAGCGTCTCGGGGATGTCCAGCTCGGCGCTGCCGTCGGGAACCCCACCGAGCGCCATGGGGACGACCTCGTCGAGGTCGATGGCGCGGATCAGCGGGGTGACGGTGCCGGTCTGGAGCCGGGACATGTCGAGGAGGTTGCCCACCAGGTGGTCGAGCCGGTCGGCGCCGTCCTCGATGCCCTCGAGGAGTTCGGCACGGTCCTCCTCGGACCATTCGATGTCGTCGGAGCGCAGGGAGGAGACGGCCGCCTTGATTCCGGCGAGCGGGGTACGCAGGTCATGGCTGACCGCCGCGAGAAGAGACGTACGGATCTTGTTGCCCTCGGCCAGCTTGCGGGCCTCCTCGGCCTCGCCGACGAGCCTTCGCCGATCCAGTACCACCGCGGCCTGGGCGGCGAACGCACCGAGCACACGCCGGTCCTCGGCGGGCAGCACCCGACCGGTCAGGGTCATGGCCAGGTGCTCGCCGACGGGCATGTCCACGTCCGCGTCCTCGGGACGGGTGACGGGGTGCGCCCCCACGCTCGCCGCACAGGTCCACGGCTCGACGTCGCTCGTCCGTTCCAGGAG
This sequence comes from Streptomyces sp. NBC_01353, assembly GCF_036237275.1. GTDB lineage: Bacteria > Actinomycetota > Actinomycetes > Streptomycetales > Streptomycetaceae > Streptomyces. Next base: position 2,297,384 of record NZ_CP108352.1, read on the forward strand.
CGCGACGGACTCCATGGCGAAGGTCTCGCGGACCCGTTCGAGGAGGGACTCCAGGCTCGTCTCGCCGCGCAGCACGCTTCCGGCGAGGAAGGAGAGCGTCTCGGCCTCGGCGCGCAGGCGGGCGGCCTGGTGGGTGCGGCGGGCCGCCAGGTCGACGACCGAGGCCACGGACATGGCGACGCCGAAGAAGACGGCGATCGCGACGATGTTCTTGGGGTCGGCGATGGTCAGCTGATGCAGGGGCGTGGTGAAGAACCAGTTCAGCAGGACCGAGCCGAACGCGGCCGACGCAAGCGCCGGCATGAGTCCGCCGAGCAGCGCCGATGCCACCGTCAGCGCCAGGAACAGCAGCATGTCGTTGGCGAGGCCGAGGTCGGCGTCGACATGGGTGAGCAGCAGGGCGAGCAGGCCGGGTCCTGCGATGCCGACGATCCAGCCCCAGATGATCCGGGAGCGGCCGAGGCGGGCGCCGCGGGCGACGGGCAGTCCGCGCCCCTTGGCGACCTCTTCGTGGGTGACGATGTGGACGTCGAGGTCGGGGCCCGACTCACGGGCGACGGTCTGGCCGACGCCGGGGCCGAACATGTACTGCCAGGTCCTGCGTCTGCTCGAGCCGAGGACGATCTGGGTGGCGTTGACGCCACGGGCGAATTCGAGGAGGCCCGAGGGGATGTCGTCGCCTATGACGTGGTGGAACGTTCCGCCGAGGTCCTCGACCAGGGTCCGCTGGACGGCGAGCTCCTTGGGCGAAGCGGCCGTGAGGCCGTCGCTGCGGGCGATGTAGACGGCGAGGACCTCACCGCCGGCGCCCTTCTCGGCCAGCCGGGAGGCGCGCCGGATGAGGGTACGGCCCTCGGGTCCGCCGGTGAGCCCGACGACGATCCGCTCGCGGGCCTGCCACGTGGAGCGGATGTTGTGCTCGCCCCGGTACTGCTGGAGGTACTCGTCGACCCGGTCGGCTGTCCACAGCAGCGCGAGTTCGCGGAGCGCGGTCAGGTTGCCGGGGCGGAAGTAGTTGGCGAGGGACGCGTCGATCCTGTCCGGCTTGTATACGTTTCCGTGGGCCATGCGGCGGCGCAGGGCCTGGGGCGACATGTCGACGAGCTCGATCTGGTCGGCGCGACGGACGACCTCGTCGGGGACGGTCTCCTGCTGACGCACACCGGTGATCGTCTCGACGACGTCGCCCAGGGATTCGAGGTGCTGGATGTTGACCGTCGATATGACGTCCACCCCGGCGGCGAGCAGCTCCTCCATGTCCTGCCAGCGCTTGCCGTTGCGGGAGCCGGGGATGTTGGTGTGCGCGAGTTCGTCGACGAGCGCGACGGCCGGCTTCCTGGCCAGGACCGCGTCCACGTCCATCTCGGTGAAGGTGGTGTCGCGGTAGGCGAGTGTGCGGCGCGGCACCTGCTCGAGGCCGTGCAGCATGACCTCCGTACGGGGACGGTCGTGGTGCTCGACGAAGGCGACGACGCAGTCCGTGCCGCGCTCCACGCGCCGGTGCCCCTCGGAGAGCATCGCGTACGTCTTGCCGACGCCCGGTGCCGCACCCAGGTAGATCCGTAGCTTGCCGCGTCCCATGGCATGACCTTACGTCCAGCGAAACGGACATTCGGCACGAGGGGCAAGGCCCGGGGGCCGTATTGACGGGATCCTGATGTGGATCCGATCCGCCCGACGGGCGGATCGAACATTGGATATCGGATCCGATATCCAATGTCTGATATCCGATATCCAGGATCCTCGGTGCTCGACGATTCCGCCGTCAGTGCTCGATGATCTCGCCGTCGCTCAGTTCCAGCACCCGGTCCGCGAGCCCCAGCAGCTGGGTGTCGTGTGTGGCCACCAGCGCCGTGACGCCCTCGCTGCGGACCACCGCGCGCAGGAGCTCCATCACCGCGAGCCCGGTCTCGGCGTCGAGCTGACCCGTCGGCTCGTCGGCGATCAGCAGGGCCGGCCTGTTGGCCAGGGCGCGAGCGATGGCGACGCGCTGCTGCTGGCCGCCGGAGAGTTCGCCGGGCCGCTGGGCCGCGTGGTCGGCGAGGCCGACCAGCGCGAGGAGGAGGGCGATCCGCTCCTCTCGCTCCTTCGGATCCGCCCTGCGCAGCCGGAGGGGGACGCCGACGTTCTCCGCGGCGGTGAGGATCGGGATGAGCCCGAAGGACTGGAAGATGAAACCGATACGGTCCCGGCGCAGCTCCAGAAGCCCGTCCTCGCCGAGCTCCGCGAGGTCCGTGCCGCCGATGGTGATCCGGCCGTCGTCGGGGCTGTCGAGGCCGCCGACCAGGTTGAGCAGGGTGGTCTTGCCGGAACCGGAGCGGCCCTTGAGCGCGACGAGCTCGCCGCGCGGGATGTCGAAGGAGACGCCGCGCAGGGCATGGACGGCCGCCGCGCCCGTACCGTACGAGCGGTGCAGGTTCTCGACCCGGACCATGGGTCCGCCGGACGGGTCCCCGACCACCGCCGTGCCGGACCGCGCGCTGCTGTCACTCATCCCCGCACTCCCCCTCGTCGAACGTGTGCGCCCGTCAGTATTGCCGCCGAGGGGCCGCCGGGCCAGGGTCCGGGAAACGCCGGTGGGCCGCATTCCGGACAACATGTTCGGAATGCGGCCCACCGGCCTCACAGAATCAGGGGTTCAGCGGACCTCGGTGATCTCCGGTCCGCGCTGGAGCTGGCCCATGCCGCCGGAGAAGCGCGAGCCTTCCTGCTCCTCCTGCTGGACACCCTCGGGCACCATCTGCGCGTCGTTGGGGAGCTTGAGGACGATGGGGTCGCGCGGGGCCATCGGGCCCTCGCCCCGGACCACGACGGTGTCCCGCACGATCTGCTCCAGCAGACCGGCGGCCTCCGGCTGCACCGCGCCCTGGCCGGAGATCACTCCGCGCAGGAACCAGCGGGGTCCGTCGACACCCACGAAACGCACCAGCTGCACTCCGCCGGTGCCGTCGGGCAGCTGCACCGGGACCTGGGCCCGCAGCTCCCAGCCCAGCGGGCCCTCGACCTCGTCGATGACACCGCCCTGCTGGGTGATGCCGGAGGCGATCTCCTCGCGGACCTCGCCCCAGATGCCTTCCTTCTTCGGTGCGGCGAAGGCCTGCAGCTGCACGGCGCTGTCGCGCAGGACGACGGTCGCCGCGACGATCGCGTCGCCCGCCACCTCGACCCGCAGCTCCATGCCCTCGACACCGGGTACGAAGATGCCACCCAGGTCCACCCGCCCGTCTTCGGGCTTGGAGACCTCGGAGATGTCCCACGGCCCGTCGGGGCGGGGGGCCGGCGGAAGGTTCACCCGACGCGGGGCATCCTTGCCGTCGGTGCCGACCTCGTCGACGACCTGCTCGGCCTCGCCCGCTGCGTCCTCAGCGGCACCGCTCTTCTTGCGACGTCCGAACACGTCACTGTCCTTCCCGGTCGGATACGACCGAAGCGTATCGATTCCCACCCGTTGTGCCGTCCACAGCGGCATGACCGCCGGTGGACCCGAAGCCCCCCTCGGCCCGCGCCGAGCCGGGAAGCTCCGCCACCTCGTGGAAGCGCACCTTCTCGACCTGCTGGACGACAAGTTGGGCAATCCGGTCGAACCGCTCGAACCGCACGCTTTCGCGCGGGTCGAGATTGACCACGATCACCTTGATCTCTCCACGGTACCCGGCATCCACCGTCCCCGGGGCATTCACGAGGGCGACTCCGCACCTGGCAGCGAGCCCGGAGCGCGGGTGCACGAAGGCGGCGTAGCCGTCGGGCAGGGCGATGGAGACCCCGGTGGGCAGCACGACCCGCTCCCCGGGGGCCAGGACGGCCGCCTCGGTGGTCACGAGATCGACTCCGGCGTCGCCGGGGTGGCCGTAGGCCGGGATCGGCACCTCGGGGTCCAGGCGCCGGATCAGGACGTCGACAGGGTTGCGCATCAGGGGTTCACCTCGAAGGCGCGGGCGCGCCGGACCTGGTCGGGGTCGGACATGGCGGCCTGGATCTCCTCCGGGCGGCCGTTGTCGATGAAGTGGTCGACCTTGACCTCGATGAAGAGGGCGTCGGCGCGGACCGCGACGGGGCCGTCGGGCCCGCCGATCCGGCCGGTGGCGGTCGAGTAGATCTTGCGCCCGTGCACGGCGGTGACCGCGGCCTCCAGGTGCAGGACGGTGCCGACCGGAACGGGCCGCGCGAAGTCGGTCTCGAGCCGGCCGGTGACGGCGATGACCCGCAGCAGCCAGTTCAGGGAGCCGAGGGTCTCGTCGAGCGCCGTGGCGAGGACGCCGCCGTGCGCGAGCCCGGGGGCACCCTGGTGGTCGGGGGTCACGGTGAACTCGGCGGTGACGGTCACGCCCTCGCCGGCCCGGGCCTCCAGGTGGAGACCGTGGGGCTGCCCGCCGCCGCACCCGAAGCAGTACTTGTAGTGCGCGCCGAGCAGCTCGCCGGGGGCGGGCGCGTCGGGGTGGCGTACCGGCGGTATGGCGTCGGCCGGCGGGGTGAGGGCGGCAGATGTTGCAGTCACAGCCGCAGACCTTACCCGCGAGGCCGGGCGCAGGTCGCGCCGTGCCAAGCTTGGACGTATGCAGCCTTCCGTACCGCCTTCCGCGCCGCGCTTCGACGAACGTCTGACGGCCCCCCGCTCCTGGTGGGTGATCACGGCTCTGCTGGGCCTGTCCGGCGGTCTGGTGATGTTCCCGCTGGGCACGGTCCCGACGCTGGGCGGACTGCTCGCCGCGACGGCGCTGGCGGCGGTCGTCGTCTCCTCGTACGGCTCGGCCCGGATCCGGGTGGTGGCCGGTTCGCTGGTGGCGGGCGAGGCGCGGATCCCGGTCTCGGTGCTGGGTGCGCCGGAGGTACTGGATGCGGAGGAGGCGCGCGCCTGGCGCTCGTTCAAGGCCGACCCGCGCGCCTTCATGCTGCTGCGCAGCTATGTCCCGCGCGCGGTCCGGGCCGAGGTGACGGACCCGGCGGACCCGACGCCTTACGTCTATCTGTCCAGCCGTGACCCGGAAGGCCTCGTCGCGGCCCTGGAGGCCGCACGCGCGGAGAACCCGGGCACCGAGGCCGGGACCGGTGAGGCCATGACCGCCGAGGTCCGGGCCGGCGAGGCCTAGAAGCCGATCTCCTTGGGGTTCTTGGGCTGCTCCAGCGGGGGCAGCCCCTCCAGGGCGCTCCAGGGCACCTGGCGCCTCCGCAGGTCCTTGCGTACGTGCTCGGCGACCTTCCTGGTGTCGCGGCGGTTCATCACCGCGCCGACGGCGGCACCGACCATGAACGGCATCAGGTTGGGCAGGTTGCGCACCATGCGCTTCATGATCTGCTGACGCAGCTCTCGCTTGAGCTGCCCGCCGAGCGCCGCGTTGACGGTGGTCGGCCTGGTGGGGTCGATGCCCCGTTCCTCCGTCCAGGAGGTCAGATACGCGGTCGATCGCTGGGTGAGCGTGCCGGGCGGCCGCAGGCCGTACACCTCGTGCAGCTCGGCGATGAGCTTGAGCTCGATCGCGGCGACTCCGGTGATCTCCGCCGCGAGTTCGGCCGGCATGGCCGGGGGTACGGGCAGCATGGCTGCGGCGCCGATGCTTGCGCCGACGGTTGAGCTGGCGTTGGCGGCGCCCGCGATGAGCTTGTCGGCGATCTGCTCGGGCCCCATGCCCGGAAAGTGCCTGCGCAGGGTCGCCAGGTCCCGGACGGGAATGCGCGGGGCGAGCTCGATGAGCCGGTCGGCGAGGTAGCCGATCCCGGCTTTGGCGCTCTCGCCGCCACGCTTCACGCCGCGTTTGACGGCGTCGATCCGCGCGCGGTCGAGTTTCATACGGTCCAGCTGTGCGCGCGCCGGATCGGCGACGCGCTTGACGGCGTCGAGACGGCGCCCGCCACGCGGGGCCTCCCGATCCACCGGCTCCGGCGTTCCCGCCGTTTCGGTCGTGACGACTGCTTCGAGCGAGGCCGAGGGGCCCCGCCCGTCGTCACGTGCGCCGAGGGAGGGCAGGAGGGCGCTCTGCTCGGCTTCGGGGGCCTCCTGAGCACCCTCCGCCGGGTCCGAGCCGCCCTGATACGCCTCCGGCCTCCCGGGAAGCCGGAAGCGTCGCTTCCGAGACGGTGAGTCGCCTGCCACGGCAGAGCGATTTCAGTCGCAGTCGCGGCAGATCGGCTGACCGTTCTTCTCCCGGGCCAGCTGGCTGCGGTGGTGCACGAGGAAGCAGCTCATGCAGGTGAACTCGTCGGCCTGCTTGGGCAGGACTCGTACGGCGAGCTCCTCGTTCGACAGATCGGCGCCAGGGAGCTCCAGGCCTTCTGCGGCCTCGAACTCGTCGACGTCGACCGTCGAGGTCGACTTGTCGTTCCGGCGAGCCTTCAGTTCCTCAAGGCTGTCCGAATCGACGTCGTCGTCGGTCTTGCGTGGGGTGTCGTAATCCGTTGCCATGTCGCTCTCCCCCTCTGGGTGGTTGCGGTGTCTCCAGCGCACGTAACGCGTGAGAGGCCGGACTTGTGCCCGACCCGAGGCGGAGATTTTGCCTCACATCAAGGTCTGTTACTCAATCGACACCCAACCGGCCCTCTCACGAGTGATCGGCTTTGGGTGGCGAACGGGACCGTACACGGTCCACCTGCCGTCCTTCACGGGCGCCACCCCGTGTACTTCCCGTCATCCAGGCCCCCGGAAACCCGGACTTTTCCGGGTTTTCAGAGGGATTTCTCGATCACGGAGAGTAGAGAACCGGATGCTCGCTCCTGTGATCGATCACACATGAGCGTCTCAGAAACGGGATCCGGGAATTCCGCGCAAAGCGAACGGAACCGGCTGGTACCCGAAGTGTGTCAGATCGGGAGAGTGACACGCATCACGAGACCGCCGCCTTCGCGGGGCTCCGCGATGATACGGCCACCGTGGGCGCGTGCGACGGAACGCGCGATCGACAGGCCGAGACCGACTCCCTTGTCGCTCCCCGTCCGCTCCTGCCGCAGTCTTCTGAACGGCTCGAAAAGGTTGTCGATCTCGTACGCGGGAACCACGGGACCCGTGTTCGAGACGACGAGGACCGCCTGGCCTTGCTCGGTCTCGGTGGTGACCTCGACCCAGCCTCCTTCGCCCACGTTGTACCTCACGGCGTTCTGGACCAGGTTCAGGGCGATCCGTTCGAGCAGGACGCCGTTGCCCTGGACGACGGCCACATCCCGCTCACCGCGGATCTCCGCGCCCTTGGCCGCGGCCTCCGCGCGCACCTGGTCGATGGCGCGCGAGGCGACCTCGGCGAGGTCCACGGGCTTGCGCTCCACGATCTGGTTGTCGCTCCGGGCCAGCAGCAGCAGTCCCTCGACCAGCTGCTCGCTGCGCTCGTTGGTGGCCAGCAGGGTCTTGCCGAGCTGCTGGAGCTCCACGGGCGCCCCGGGGTCCGAGAGATGCACTTCGAGGAGCGTGCGGTTGATCGCCAGCGGGGTGCGCAGCTCGTGCGAGGCGTTCGCGACGAACCGCTGCTGGGCGGTGAAGGCCCGCTCCAGACGCTCCAGCATCTCGTCGAAGGTGTCCGCGAGCTCCTTCAGCTCGTCGTCCGGGCCGTCCAGCTCGATCCGCCGGGCCAGATCGGATCCGGCCACCTGGCGGGCGGTCCGGGTGATCCGTCCGAGCGGGGAGAGGACCCGGCCCGCCATCGCGTAGCCGAAGGCGAAGGCGATGATGCTCAGGCCGAGGAGGGCGAACAGGGAGCGGCGCAGGAGGTCGTCGAGCGCCAGGTCCCGCTGGTGCTGGAGGCAGGCGGAGACGGCCTCGTTGAGCTGCTCCCCGGTGCCCTGGACGGGCAGCTGACACCAGGAGGTGGTCGGCTGGACCTTGCCCTCGACGACCTTGAAGGGCAGCTCCGAGGCGCTGTCGCCCAGCGCCTGCGCGGTGAACAGATAGATGATCGACAGCAGCAGGATGCCGGCGATCAGGAACATGCCGCCGTACAGGAGGGTGAGCCGTATCCGGATCGTCGGACGGAGCAGCGGTCTGACCGGGTCCCTGGGGTCCCAGGTCGGCTTCGGGGGCGCCTGAGGGGGCGCGGGGGTCGCGGCCACCGGGTCAGATCCGATAGCCGGAGCCGGGGACCGTGACGATGACGGGCGGCTCGCCGAGCTTGCGGCGCAGGGTCATCACCGTGACCCGTACGACATTGGTGAAGGGGTCCGTGTTCTCGTCCCAGGCCTTCTCCAGAAGCTGCTCGGCCGAGACGACCGCGCCCTCGCTGCGCATCAGGACCTCCAGGACGGCGAACTCCTTCGGTGCGAGCTGCACCTCCTTGCCGTCGCGGAACACCTCGCGGCGGTTCGGGTCGAGCTTGATGCCGGCACGCTCCAGGACGGGCGGCAGCGGCACCGTCGTGCGCCGGCCGAGGGCCCGCACGCGCGCGGTGAGCTCGGTGAAGGCGAAGGGCTTGGGGAGGTAGTCGTCGGCCCCCAGCTCCAGGCCTTCCACACGGTCGCTGACGTCGCCGGAGGCCGTGAGCATCAGGACACGGGTGGGCATCCCCAGCTCGACGATCTTGCGGCAGACGTCGTCGCCGTGGACCAGGGGGAGGTCCCGGTCGAGGACCACCACGTCGTAGTCGTTCACCCCGATGCGCTCGAGGGCGGCGGCGCCGTCGTACACGACGTCGACTGCCATGGCCTCCCGGCGCAGTCCGGTGGCCACCGCATCGGCGAGCAGCTGCTCGTCCTCGACGACGAGTACGCGCACGTCTGTCATTCCTTCCTGAGAGCCCTCGTCCCTTCACACGGACCCGGGCGGTTCTTGAGCACTGACTGTGCGTATCCATCCTGCCCGGTACGCGCGTAAACCGGCTGTAAGACGGCGTACGGGCAGGAGCGGGAGGGCACGCGGGCGAGGAGGGGGCGTGTGGGGGCACGAGTGGGTCGGAGAGGGGGCGCGCGGAGAATTCACCGGATTCACGGGCCAGTTGAGGTTTCTGTGAGGAAGGGCTTGGGGAGGACGTCTGCACACCCCGCGATCACGCCCTGTATGTGGCGCGCCACAAGCCGCTCTGTCCCCCAGAGGTTGCAGCGTGTGATCCACCCCACCCTCGGCACACCCCCGTGCCACCGACCCATGACGAGGGGGCGCACGATGGACGCTTTCACCGCAGGACTGCTGCAGCGCATAAGGACTGCGCAGACCGACCTCACACGGGCACGCGAGACGGGCGACGACTTCCTCGCGGAGGTCGAGCAGGCCGAGCTCGACGACCTGCACCGCCTGGCCGCCGAGCACGGCGTGGAGGTCGGCGCCGCCAGCGCCTGATCCCTGACATGGAAGGGGCCCCGGTGTCGTCGACACCGGGGCCCCTTCGCATGGGCGGGCCTGCCTAGTCGTGCCAGGCCCCGAACTCCTCCAGGAGCTCCTGGAGCGGCTCGAAGACCCCCGGTGGGGCCGCGATCGTCAGCTCGCCCGACGGGCGCTCTCCGGGGCGTCCACCGGTCAGGGCGCCCGCCTCCCGGGCGATCAGGTCGCCCGCGGCGAGGTCCCACGGATTGAGGCCGCGCTCGTAGTAGCCGTCGAGACGGCCCGCGGCGACGTCGCAGAGGTCGATGGCGGCCGATCCGCCGCGGCGGATGTCACGCAGCCGAGGGATCATGCGCTGCGCGATGTCGGCCTGGCGGGCGCGGCGGGTCTGGACGTAGGCGAAGCCGGTGGAGATCAGCGCCTGCTCCAGCGGGGGCGCGGGACGGGCGGCCAGCCTGCGCTCCCCCACGTACGCGCCGCCACCGAGCACGGCCCGGTACGTCTCGTTCCGCAGGGGCGCCTCGACCACCCCGACGACCGTCTCGCCGTCGCGCTCGGCGGCGATGGAGACGGCCCAGGTCGGCAGCCCGTAGAGATAGTTCACGGTGCCGTCGAGCGGGTCGATCACCCAGCGGACCCCGCTGGTGCCGGGGCTGGCGGCGCCCTCCTCGCCGAGGAAGCCGTCGTCGGGCCGGTGCTCGGAGAGGAAGTCGGTGATCAGTTTCTCGGCGGCGATGTCCATCTCGGTGACGACGTCGATCGGGCTGGATTTCGTCTTCGCCACCGCCAGGTCGTCCGGCCTGCCGTCGCGCAGCAGGGCGCCGGCCAGGCGTCCGGCCTCCAGGGCGAGGTCGAGCAGTTCGCCGAGCAGGGGGTCGGTCGGCACAGGGTTCACGGGCTCGGTCACAAGCACTCCTTAGGCGTACGGGCTGTCGGCTCCGGCCGCCGCGGGCCGCTCCGCCCTCGCCGGGCAGCAGCCGATGGGGCAGAGGTCGTGGGAGGGCCCGAGGGCGCCGAGGGCGCAGCGCTCCACCCGGACACCGCGCTCGCTCCCCGCGCGCTCCAGGACGAGGTCCCGTACCGCCGCCGCGAAGCGCGGGTCGGCTCCGACGGTCGCGGAGCGCCGGACGGGGAGCCCCAGCTCGGCGGCCTTGGCGGTGGCCTCGGTGTCGAGGTCGTACAGCACCTCCATGTGGTCCGAGACGAAGCCGATCGGGACCATCACGGCTGCCGGGACCCCGTTGCCGTGCAGCTCCTCCAGGTGGTCGCAGATGTCCGGTTCCAGCCAGGGGATGTGCGGGGCGCCGCTGCGGGACTGGTAGACGAGCTTCCACGGGTACTCGACGCCGGTCTTCCTGCGGACCTCGTCGACGATCACCCGGGCCACGTCGAGGTGCTGCTTCACATAGGCGCCGCCCTCTCCGTGCTCGCCGACGGGGCCGGAGGAGTCGGCCGCCGAGTCGGGGATCGAGTGGGTGGTGAAGGCGAGGTGGGCGCCGGCCCGGACGGACTCGTCGAGGTCGGCCAGCGAGGCGAGCACGCCCTCGGCCATGGGCTCGACGAAGCCGGGGTGGTTGAAGTAGTGCCGGAGCTTGTCGACCCGGGGCAGCGGGAGCCCCTCCGCCTCCAGCTCCGAGAGCGCGTCGGCGAGGTTCTCGCGGTACTGCCGACAGCCGGAGTACGAGGCGTAGGCGCTGGTGGTCAGGACGGCGATGTGTCGCCTGCCGTCGGTGATCATCTCCCGCAGGGTGTCGGTGAGGTACGGCGCCCAGTTCCGGTTTCCCCAGTAGACCGGCAGGTCGAGGCCGGCCCCCGCGAAGTCCGCCCGCAACGCGTCGAGCAGCGCGCGGTTCTGGTCGTTGATCGGGCTGACGCCACCGAAGAGGAAGTAGTGCTGCCCCACTTCCTTGAGCCGCTCCTTCGGAATGCCTCGGCCGCGGGTGACGTTCTCCAGGAACGGGACGACGTCGTCCGGGCCCTCGGGGCCGCCGAAGGACAGCAGCAGAAGGGCGTCGTACGGGGCGGGATCGTGCTGATCGGACATGGCACCGATCCTCCCATCCGGCACTGACGGCCGATGGCGCGCCCCGACTGAACAATGCGGCTGCGGCATTGAGTTCAACACCGTAGGCTTTAGATATTAATTACACGTGTTGAGCTGACGCCCGGAGATCCTCTTGCCCAGTCCCTACCGCGCGATCTTCGCGGCGCCCGGCACCAGATCGTTCTCGGTCGCCGGTTTCATAGGTCGGATGCCGCTGTCCATGATGGGCATCGGCATCGTCACCATGATCTCCCAGGTGACGGGGAGGTACGGCCTCGCGGGCGCGCTCTCCGCGACCATGGCCATGTCCGCCGCCGTGCTGGGCCCCCAGGTCTCGCGGCTGGTCGACAGGCACGGCCAGCGCCGCGTGCTGCGCCCCGTGACCCTCGTGTCGCTGGTCGCCGCCGCCGGACTGCTGCTCTGTGTCCAGCAGGGCGCCCCGGACTGGACCCTGTTCGTCTTCACCGCCGTGATCGGCTGCGTGCCGAGCCTCGGCGCCATGACCAGGGCCCGCTGGGCGGACATCTACCAGGGGGAGGCGCGCCGGCTGCACACCGCGTACTCCTGGGAGTCGATCGTCGACGAGGTGTGCTTCATCTTCGGCCCGATCATCTCCATCGGCCTGTCCACCATCTGGTTCCCCGAGGCCGGCCCGCTGTTCGCGGCCGTCTTCCTCGCCATCGGCGTCTTCTGGCTGACGTCGCTGCGCGCCACCGAGCCCAAGCCGCACCCGAACGACGGGAGCTCCGACGGTTCCGCGCTCCGCTCCCCCGGCCTTCAGATCCTGGCCCTCGCCTTCGTCGCCACCGGCGCGATCTTCGGCTCTGTCGACGTGGTGACGGTGGCCTTCGCGGAGGAGCAGGGCAGCAAGGCCGCCGCCAGCCTGGTGCTCGCGGTCTACGCGCTGGGCTCCTGTCTGGCCGGCGCCGTCTTCGGCCTGCTCCACCTCAAGGGCGAGCCGTCGCGCAGGTGGCTGCTGGGCGTCTGCGCGATGGCCGTGAGTATGATCCCCCTCCTACTGGCCGGGAACTTGCCGTTGCTGGCCGTGGCGCTCTTTGTCGCGGGCCTGTCCATCGCACCGACGATGGTGACCACCATGGCCCTCGTCGAAGCACACGTACCTCGCACCAAGCTGACCGAAGGCATGACCTGGACAGGGACCGGGCTCGCGATCGGTGTGGCGCTCGGCTCCTCGGCCGCCGGCTGGGTGGTCGACGCCTCGGGTGCGGAAGCGGCGTACGTGGTGCCCGTCGTCTCGGGCGCGCTCGCGGTCCTGGTGGGTCTCCTGGGCTACCACCGGCTGCGGAGGCCGGTGCCGACACGGGAGGGGCAGCGTGAGCGGGACGAGCACGGGGCAGTCACAGGGGTCGGGGAGCACCGGGACGGTGAGCAGCCCGTGGCGTAACTGGGCGGGGAACGTCACCTCCCGTCCGGTGCGGGACGTGCGCCCGGCCTCGGCCGAGGAGTTGGCCGACGCGGTCAGGAAGGCGGCCGCTGACGGGCTGCGGGTGAAGACGGTCGGCACAGGTCACTCCTTCACCTCGATCGCCGCCACGGACGGCGTGCTGGTCCGGCCGGACCTGCTGACGGGCATCAGGCGCATCGACCGCGAGACGATGACGGTCACGGTGGAGTCCGGCACTCCGCTCAAGCGGCTCAACGTGGCGCTGGCCCGGGAGGGCCTGTCGCTCACGAACATGGGCGACATCATGGAGCAGACGGTCGCCGGGGCCATCTCCACCGGCACCCATGGCACCGGCCGCGACTCGGCCTCGATCGCCGCGCAGATCCGGGAGCTGGAGCTGGTCACCGCGGACGGGCAGCTGATGACCTGTTCGGAGAAGGAGAATCCGGAGGTCTTCGCGGCCGCCCGGATCGGACTCGGTGCGCTCGGCGTGGTCACGGCGATCACCTTCGCCGTGGAACCGGTCTTCCTGCTCTCCGCGCGCGAGGAGCCGATGACCTTCGACCGGGTCACCTCGGAGTTCGACGCGCTGCACGCGGAGAACGAGCACTTCGAGTTCTACTGGTTCCCGCACACCGACAACTGCAACACCAAGCGCAACAACCGCAGCGCAGGCCCCGCCGCTCCGCCCGGAAAGATCAGCGGCTGGATCGAGGACGAACTGCTCTCCAACGGGGTCTTCCAGCTCGCCTGTTCGCTCGGCCGGGCCGTGCCTCCGGTGATCCCCTCGCTCGCGAAGATCTCGAGCCGCGCGCTGTCGGCCCGTACGTACACCGACATCCCGTACAAGGTCTTCACCTCCCCGCGCCGGGTGCGCTTCCTGGAGATGGAGTACGCCCTGCCGCGCGAGGCGGCCGTCGCGGCGCTGCGCGAGGTGAAGGCCATGGTCGAGCGCTCGCCGCTGAAGGTGAGCTTCCCGGTGGAGGTGCGGACGGCCCCGGCCGACGACATCACGCTCTCCACGGCCTCGGGCCGGGAGACCGCGTACATCGCCGTGCACCTCTACAAGGGCACGCCCCACCGCGGGTACTTCACCGCCGTGGAGCGCATCATGACCGCGCACGGCGGCCGGCCGCACTGGGGCAAGGTGCACACCCGGGACGCCGCGTACTTCTCCGAGGTCTATCCGCGCTTCGCCGAGTTCACGGCGCTGCGTGACCGGCTGGACCCGGGACGGCTGTTCGCCAACGACTATCTGCGCCGGGTGCTGGGCGACTGACGGTCACTCGGCCGGGATCCCTTGTCCATCGGCATCGGTGCCGGTGGACGGGGTCCCCGTCGGAGTCGGGGTCGGCGTCGTGCCGGTGGGCGTGGGCGTCGGAGTGGGTGTGGGCGTCGGGTCGCCCCCGGTCGAGCGGGAGGGCGTCGGCGTGGGGTCGGGGGTGGTCCCGCCGGTCCCCGGGGACTGCGTGCCGGTACCGCCGCCGCTCTCGTCCCGCTCCCGCTGCCGCTCGGTCCGCGGCTGTTGCGAGGGCGTCGCACCGGTCGACGGCTCGGTCCTGCCGCCGCCGTCGCCCCTGACGACCGAACCGAAGGTCGTGCTCCCCTTGGTGCCGCTGAAGTCCTGATCGGAGATCAGTTCGTAGCTGGTGATGCCGCCCATGGCGACCAGGAAGACGAGCGCCGCGGCGATGCCGGAGCGCTTCCAGCCCCGGACGCGGGTGCCGTGCGTGGTGGCCTCGCCGAACTCGTCCCCGAACTCGCCGCCGTACGAGGGTGTCCCGGGCCCGCCGACGGTCGCGAACACCTGCGTACGGTCCGGCGCCGGCTGCCGGGCCGCGGGCTCCGCCGCCTTCGACGGCTCCGAGTGGACGGCGACTTCCCTTATCTGCTCTCCCGTGCGTCTGAAGAGGTGTTGGAAGACCGAGCCGCCGCAGGTCGCGATGACACTGATCACACCGGCGCCGAGGATCGTGCCGTACACGCCGAGGGTGGAGGCGAGTTTGGCGGCGACGACGGCGGCGACCGCACTGCCGGAGACCTGGGCGACGCTGAGGTCGATCCGCTTCTTCTTCTCGTCCTTCGCCTGATCCATGCCCCGCCCTTGCCTGCTCATCTGTTCAACCATGCACCCACAAGGGACAAATGGGCGAAGTGAATAGTTCCGTTTCCGTTGGTTCTGTGAAGAGGGACACGTACGGGCGAAGGTCGCGGAGACTCAACTCCCGTACCTCCGGAGAAGTTGGGCGGCGTGCCGGTCCACCCAGGTGGCCCGAATGGAGTACTGTGTCGAGCCCTGGGTCCGGGCTCCCGCAAGGGCGCTCGGGGTCTACGGGAGGGGGCCGAAAGTGGCACTCGAACCGGCGGCGCCGTGGCACCGCACGGATCCTGTCGCACAGCGTGACCGCCGGTCACTCTGCGTCGTAAATAGGTAACCGTGCCATAACGGCGTTCCAGGGTCCATGCCCGACACGCCGGGCAACTCGGCAAGGTTGTGGCAGGCTGCACCCGGGCAGGCCACACTCGACTAGCGGAAGCAGCGACGCACGTGACGTCGGCAGGCACCACCCGGGAGGTCCCCATGCCCGAACTGCGTGTCGTGGCCGTCTCCAACGACGGCACACGACTGGTGCTGAAGGCTGCTGACAGCACGGAGTACACGCTTCCGATCGACGAGCGGCTGCGCGCCGCCGTGCGGAACGACCGCGCACGGCTCGGTCAGATCGAGATCGAGGTGGAGAGCCACCTCCGCCCCCGCGACATCCAGGCACGGATACGTGCCGGTGCCTCCGCGGAGGAGGTCGCCCAGCTCGCCGGCATCCCCGTCGACCGCGTGCGGCGCTTCGAAGGCCCCGTGCTCGCGGAGCGGGCGTTCATGGCGGAGCGGGCCCGCAAGACCCCCGTGCGCAGGCCCGGGGAGAACACCGGGCCGCAGCTCGGCGAGGCGGTGCAGGAGCGACTGCTGCTGCGCGGCGCCGAGAAGGACACCGTGCAGTGGGACTCCTGGCGTCGTGACGACGGCACCTGGGAGGTGCTGCTCGTCTACCGGGTGGCCGGCGAGGTCCACACGGCGAGCTGGACGTACGACCCTCCCAGGCGGCTCGTCCAGGCCGTGGACGACGAGGCGCGCGCCCTGATCGGCGAGACGGACGACACGATCGCCGCCGCGCCGGAGCCCAGCTTCCCCTTCGTGCCGCGCATCGCCCGGCTGCCGCGGGACAGGCCGCTGGACCGCGCGCTCGACCGCCAGATGGAGCGGCCCGCGCCGGTCGCCGAGCCGGAGGAGGAGCGGGACTCGCTCACCAGCCTCCTGGAGGCCGTGCCGAGCTTCCGTGGCGACATGGTCGTCCCGGACCGGAACCCCGAGCCGTCCTCGACCGAGCCTTCCGACGATCCCGAGGCGGAGGAGCCCCCGGCTCCGGCGGCCTCGGCCGGCGCGGGCTCGGCCTACGCCGACGTCCTGATGCCCCGCGCGGTCTCGGGCCACCGCGACCGCCTGACGGGCACCACGGACCGCCAGGCCGAGGCGGACGGCGTCCGCCCGGGCCGCCGCGCGGCGGTCCCGAGCTGGGACGAGATCGTCTTCGGCACACGAAGGAAGAAGCAGGACTGACGTCCGTACGGGAAGGGGGCTCGCGCCGACAAGGCGCGGGCCCCCTTCTCCGTGGCGTCGGGCGGTGTCCGGTGGATCAGTGCCGGACTGGACGCGGCGACTCGCGCAGGGCGTCTCCCAGGCCCCTGGGGGAAGCACCGCAAGGCGCCGTGCCGCTACCGACGTCGCACCTGGCGGCCCCGGCCATGATCCACCGGACACCCCCTAGGGGTTCGGGCCCGTCGCGACCGGGCGGGTGGGGTCGTTGGACCACTCCGACCAGGAGCCGGCGTAGAGGGCCGCCGGAATGCCGGCGATCGTCAGGGCCAGCACCTCGTGCGCGCCCGAGACGCCCGAGCCGCAGTAGACGCCCACGGCTTCGCTCCCGCCGTCGCCCTCGCCCGCGCCGAGCTTGGAGAAGCGCGCCGCCAGCGCCTCCGCGGACAGGAAGCGGCCCTCCGCGTCCACGTTCTCCGTCGTCGGGGCCGACACGGCGCCCGGGATGTGGCCGCCGACCGGGTCGATCGGCTCCACGTCGCCCCGGTAGCGCTCCGCCGCCCGGGCGTCGAGGAGCAGGCCCGAGCGGGCCAGCTCCGCCGCCCCGTCCGCGTCGAGCAGACCGACGGCGCCCGGCTCCGGCGCGAAGTCGCCCGGCTCGGGGATCGGGGTCTCCTTCGACAGGCCGTGGCCCGCCGCCGTCCACGCCCCGAGCCCGCCGTCCAGGACCCGCACGCGCGCGTGCCCTGTCCAGCGCAGGAGCCACCAGGCGCGGGCCGCGCCCCAGCCGAGCCAGTCGTCGTAGACGACGACCGGGGTGTCGGCGGAGACGCCCGCCCGGCGCATCGCCGCTCCGAAGGTCGCCAGGTCCGGCAGCGGATGCCGCCCGCCGCTCCCGGGCGGACCTGCCAGTTCCGCGTCCAGGTCCACAAAGACCGCGCCGGGGATGTGCCCGGCCTCGTACGCGGGCAGCCCGGGTGGGCCGCCGAGCTGCCAGCGGACGTCCAGCAGTACCGGCGGCCTGGCCCCGGCCGACTCGCTCACGAGTTCGCTTGCGGTGATGATGGGCTTCATGGGTCCCATCCTCGCGCAGCACGCCCTGCCTCGGACCATGCCGTAGCTCCGGAGCGACGGCACGGCATCGCACGACCGCGAGGATCCGGCCCGGCGATCCAGGCATCCTCGCGTGGGATCGCGCCAAAGAACGGCGCGGCCCTGGCACGCTGCCCGCCCGGTGGTGCGAGCATCTGCACGGAGGCGCGCGACCCAGCGCGCGTACGGCAGGTGAACGGCGGGCAGTAATCCGCTGCGGTCCCCGGGGCCCCGCTCCCACCGCCCGTACGCGCTCGTGCGCACGGCTTGTCCCCCCGTACGGCCACGACGATGGTCCGAGGAGAGAGTGACGATGACCGAGGCGACTCGGCGCACACCCGGTACACCCTGTTGGGTGAGCCTGATGGTGCACGGGCTTGACGCGACACAGGAGTTCTACGGCGCGCTCTTCGGCTGGGAGTTCGTTCCCGGCCCTCAGCAGCTCGGCCCGTACGTCCGCGCGCTGCTCGACGGCAGGGAAGTGGCGGGTATCGGCCAGCTGCCGCCCGACCGGCATCTGCCGGTCGCCTGGACGACGTACCTGGCCACGGACGACGCGGACGAGACGGCGGAGACCATCCGCTGCTGCGGCGGAACGGTCGCCGTCGGCCCGCTCGACGCGGGCGATGCGGGGCGGATGGTGATCTGCTCCGACCCGACGGGCGCGGTCTTCGGTGTCTGGCAGGCCGGGGCGCACCTCGGCACGGCGGCCGCGGGCACGCCCGGCACCCCGGTGTGGAACGAGCTCCTGACGTACGAGACGTCGGCGGTCGGCAAGTTCTACCGGACGGTGTTCGGGTACGAGGTCGAGCCGGTCGTCTCCGCCGACGTCGACCGTCTGACCCTTTACCTGGAGGGCCGCCCGGTGGCCTCTCTGCACGGCGTCGGCACGGCGCTGCCGCGCGACCGGGGCGCGCACTGGATGACGTACTTCGAGGTCGCCGACACGGACGCGGCCGCCCGCCTGGTCACCGAGCTGGGCGGCCAGGTCCTGCGGCCGCCCAGGGAGGGCACGGCGGGGCGGCTCGCCCTCGTCACCGATCCGGAGGGCGCGGTCTTCACCATCGTCCGCTCGGCGCGCAGCTGAGAGGCACCCCGAGCGGCCGCGGTCCTTCGGGTCAGCTCCGGCCGCTGCGGACCAGGCTCCGGCGGAGCCGGGACGCGCCCCGCCGCCCGTCGCCGCCGGGCAGTCCGAGTTCGGTCAGCCGCTCCCGCAGGAAGTACCGCTCCGTGCCCTGGAGCGCCCGGAGGAACTCGGCCGTCTCGGGGCGCAGCAGCGGGTGGAGTCTCGGCTGCATGCAGTAGCCCACGGCGCGTACGAGCGGGGTCAGGGTCGCCGGTGCCGCGCCGGGCACGGCGGGGCCCTCGCCCGACTCCAGGTCCGGCACGACATGGTCCACGACGGTGAGCGGCACCCGGTTGCTGTTCTCGTACGGCACGAGCCGCTCCAGGACCGTGTCGGTGCCGACCCGGGCGATGGGGACGTCGTAGTACACGGAGGCGGTGAGCATCGCGGTGGAGAAGCAGCCGACGACGAGCCGTGGGCGGCAGCGCTCGTAGAAGGTCTCGGCGAGCAGCGGACCGTCCAGGACGGTGAGCCGTACGCCGGACGCCTCGGCCGCCTCGTGCAGGGCCGTCGAGTAGCGGGCGGGTGCGGTCGGGTGCGGCTTGAAGATCACCGACGTGTGGCCGGCCGCAGCGGCTCCGCGCAGCATCCGGATGTGCAGCTCCTCCTCCTCGTCGGCGGTGAGGATCCCGAGGGCGGCGAGGTACTGGCCGAGGAGGAGGGCGGTGGGCGCGGCCGCGACCGCCTCGGTCACCTGCAGGTCGTCCCCTGCCGCCTCGGCGATCTCCGCGAGCACCGCGCGGAACGCCGCGTCGGGTACGAGCTCGGGCTCGACGTCGTACTCGGCAAGGAGGAGCGGGCGCAGACCGGGCACCAGGTCGAGGTGGAGCAGGCGCTGGATGCGGCAGGCGATCGACTGGGGCAGCTCCGCGCGCGTCGGCCCGTAGCTCATCAGGCCGTCCGCGTAGACCTCGACGGTGCTCTCCGCGAAGACCGCGGCGAGCGCCTTGGCGGGATTGACCTGGATGGACTCGACGATCAGCTCGACCGGGGCGGTGCCGAGCCCCCAGGCCGTCCGGAACACCCGCTGCCACAGCGGGGCCTCCTCCGGGCGGGGCGACCAGGAGCTGGGATGGTGCGGATGGATGGCCTCGTTCCAGTCGATCGCCTCGTCGAACCGGGTGGCGATCCGGTCGTAGCCGGTCATCGCGTCGAGCCGCAGAGCCGTCTCCGGGATCTCCGCGTTGTTCGACACGAGGAGGATCCGCCGGACGTCCTCGCGGGCACCGAACCGGCCTGCGTCGAGCGCCGCCGCGAGCGTGGCCGCGCCGTAGAGCGTGGACACCTGGAAGATCTGGGTGCGCGGGTTCGCGGTCATGGGTCAGGCGGTCCTTCCGGTGGCGCGCAGGCTGGTGAGCAGGGTGCTGCGCGCGGTGTCCATCGTGGCCAGCGTCTCGTCGAGCACCTGCTGCGGCATGCGGCGCAGGGCGTCGGTGACGTTCTGCCTGAGCCGCTTGGTGACGGCCGGCTCGTACTGGTCGGCCTTGCCCATATGGAAGGCGATCATGGCGCAGTAGGTGCGTACCGCCTTCGGCAGAAAGCGATCGGCCTCGGGGTCCTTCGACACCTCTTCGAGAAGGAGGTCGTAGGAAGGAATGAAGTCCAGTTGGCGGTTGTCGGTGATCTGCGTGAGTGAGGTCGTGACGCCGCGCCGGTAGAAGACTCCGTGCAGGCTGAGAGCCGCGTAGGTGGTGGCTTTCAGATGGAGGCGCCAGACCCAGAGCCGGTCCTCGGCGGTGCGCAACTTCGTCTCGAACCGCGAGGCGCCGTTCTCGAAAAGACGGCTGCTGTAGATACCGAAGGGGACGAAGGGATAGTCCACCATCGTCACCATCTTGGCCGGTGCGATTCCGTCGCGCGGATTCATCACGGTGTCGCGGAGTTCGGCGGGCGCGTAGCGGATGCTGCGGGAGCTGCCGGTCGACTGCACATGGTCGGTACGGGCGAAGTCGCAACCGAGCGACTCGATGCCGCGGACCATGGCGCGCAGGTGGCCGGGGGCGTACCAGTCGTCGCCGTCGAGGAAGGTGACGTAGTCCCCGGTCGCCGCGTCCAGGCCGGTGTTGCGCGCCTGCGCGACGCCGAGATTGGTCTCGTGGCGGATGACGGTGGCGTTGGGGACCCGGCTCTGCCAGCGATCCAGCACGTATGGCGTCTCGTCCGTGGAGCAGTCGTCGATCAGCAGGAACTCGAAGTCCGGGTCCGCGTTGTTCGCGAGGCTGCGCATGGTGTCGGGGGCATAGATCCCGACATTGTGGAGAGGCACGATGACGGACAGTTTCGGCACACGGAATCCCAACACTCAAACAGACGATCAATCAGTCGATCACGCGGGCGATCGAGTCATGACGTTCACCCGGACAAACGCCGACCAGGCGGGCAGCGTATCCATCGTCATTTCCCGTCGGACGATCCCGATGTGCATTCCAGGTGAACTCTTGTCGTCCTGCGAAGAAACCGGCTTCGGAATCCGAGCGCCATCAGGGCAAGAAGTGAGACGGCGGCGATCGCACCGCCGATGCGCAGACCCGGGGGTCGGAACGAGCAACCGACCGTGGTCGCCCCGCCGTCGAGCGGAACGGCCAGGAGGCCCAGATGGCGCTTGGCGGGGGTCGGCTCCGCGTCGCCCGCGGCGCAGGTCCAGCCGGAGATCCGCGGCGCGGCGATGACGGCGGTTCCGGTGCTGCCGGCCGGGAGTTCGGCCGTGATGCTGTGCCCGGAGACGTGCACGGCGGTGGCTCCGGTCGCGGTCAACTGCCGTACGGCCGCGTCCAGTCGCTCCTGGAGGAGGCAGCCGACAGGCTGCCGGGGCAGCTTCGGGGCTCCCCGGTCGCCGCGCAGCTCGATCCGCACCTCGCCGGATTCCGGAACGGTGCCGAGTGGCTGCATGGGGCCGAGCACGGACGGCAGTTTGCCGACGAAGAACACGGGCTGCTGTCCGTTCAGGGCGGCGGCGCCCTGGAGTTGGGGCGCCCAGAACCAGACGCGTGCGTTCGCGGGGCAGGTGGCGGTCAGCGTGGCGGTGCCCTTCGGCCCGTCCGTACGGCGGACTTGGGCCGGCGTCTCGTACACCTTCGAGCCGAGCAGCAGCTCCTGGTTGGCGAAGGCGGAGTCTCCGAAGCGGGTCCCCTGCGCGGGCAGCCGGACGTCGGGTCGGACGGTGACGAGCGGGGGGACGGGCGTGTCGGTGGTGGTGATGACGGCCTCGGGCAGCTTGTCCGTCCGCAGGGGCGCGGTGGGCTCGGAGCGCATCCGGGTGCCGATCGAGAAGATCGCGTCGGTCACCGGGTTGTCCAGGCTGACCGGGTGACGCCCCTTGGCGTAGTAGCCGAAGCCGAGAGAGGAGAGCGTGCGGGAGTAGACGTCCGAGCTCAGGCTGGAGTAGTACTCGCCGCCCTGCCCGCCGACCAGCAGGGGGTCGTTGCCGCCGGGCACGTCGCCGGGGTCCGTACGGTGGCGTGGCCAGGCGTCCTTCGCGGCGACGGCCCGGGCCATGTCCTCCTGCCAGGGGCCGACCCGGGGGGACCAGTGGACCTGGGCCAGCTGCTGCTCGGCGATCCGGCCGCCGGTGATCGCGGTCTCGCCGATCTGTGTCAGGACGAGGAGGGCGACGGCCACGGCGGGCAGGACCCGGGAGCCGGCCGCGTACCGTCGCGCGAGGACGACGGCAGCGGCGGCGAGCACGGCGAGGGCCAGTGCGGCGGCGAAGGCGGGGTAGGTCCAGCGGTCGACGACGACGCTGCCCCGGACCGCGAACGCCATCGCCGCGAGCAGCGCCGTCGCGCCGAGGAGCGCGGGTGTCCGGGGCAGCCCCTGGGCGGTGGACAGCCAGCTCGCGATCACCAACAGGCCGCAGAGCACGAAGGCCTGACGGTACGGAATGCCGTTGGGCGAGGCGCCGGCATGCCAGAGCAGGTGGGTGGGCTCCCACTGCATCGAGAGCGTCACCAGGCAGATCGCGGCCACCCAGGCGATCCGGACGCGGGGTGCGACGGCGCTGTTGAACGGCAGGGTGAGGGCGAGCGCGAGGGCCGGGGTGCCGATGAAGAGGGCGGGGCTCGCGACGCCCGCAGTGGCCGGGAGCAGCCGGGCGAACACGTCCGTCCAGTCGACGGCGGTGAAGGTCACCTCGGGGGTCGGGTCCGCGACACGGGTGGCCAGGAAGATCACCAGGACGATCGGAGCCGCGAGACCGACACCCAGGAGCACCGCCCGGGCGGCGCGCAGCAGTCCGGCCAGGCGCCGACGGGCCGTACGTCCCGACTCCTCGGCAGTGAGCAGCCGGACGACGAGGAACACGGCCGCGCCGACGGTCGCCATGTACGCCGTGTAGAAGTTGGCGAACCAGGCCAGTGCCACGACCAGCGGGCCGAGGACGGGACGGCGCCCAGTCCGGGCCCACTCCCCGACCAGGCACAGCAGCGGGAAGGCGAGCAGTCCGTCGAGCCACATCGGGACGGTGGCGCCGTGGTTCAGGGCCCAGCCGCACAGGGCGTACGCCGTTCCCAGGACGGCCGCCACCGGCCACGGGCCGCGGCGCAGCGTCAGGAGCAGGACCGCCATCGCGCCGCCGGCAGCGGTGATCTTGGCCGTGGTGATGACGTAGAGGGCGAGCTCCATCCGGTCGGCCGGGAAGAGCACGACCATCAGGTCGAAGGGGCTGCTCAGATACGTGCCGTAGTCGCCGAGGAAGTTCGTCCCGAAGCCCGCGCTCCAGTTCAGGAAGAGATCGCCGTCGGCGTCGCCGAGCAGGAGCCGCCGCCAGTAGGCGTGGTACGGCAGGTACTGCTGGCCGAGGTCGACGGTGTTGCGGGTCGTGGGCCCGAAGGGATGGGCGCCGGCCATCAGCCCGCCGAGGCAGAAGCCGAGACAGGTCAGCAGCGCGGCGGCGGCCGCCGCCCGTGCGCGGAGGCTGCGTCGGCCTGCGTGGATCAGCCGCGCCGTACGGGACCGGCCTCCGGCTCCGTCCGTCGCACCGGGCCGGCCGCCCTCGGTCCGCGTGCCCTCGCCCTGGTCGGGCACGGTCTCGGCAGCAGGGGGCACACGTCCTCCGGGGCGTTTCGTGCGGCGCGCGGATGCGCGAGGGCCCCGGTGCTCACGTCGGTGCGGCTTCCCGGCACGGGGCCGAGGCCCATTACCCCTGAGCCGGGCGTCCCGCACCCGATCAACAGTGGATCTCCGGGCGCACCGCAGGTGAACACGAGGTGCCGTCGACCAGGGACGGGCCGAAGCAAAGTACCCCGCACATGCAATAGCCACCGTTTGCATTTATCCCGCGCCTGCAACTATTGTCGAAGCACGTAAGACCCCCCTGCAATCGTTCTGGAAGGTGCTTCGCCATGCCTCTCGCGCTCCTGGCCCTGGCCATCGGGGCCTTTGGGATCGGCACCACCGAGTTCGTGATCATGGGCGTGCTGCCCCAGGTCGCCGGCGACTTCGGTGTCACGATCCCCACCGCCGGCTGGCTGGTGACCGGCTATGCCCTCGGCGTCGTCTTCGGAGCCCCGCTCCTCACCGTGCTCGGCACCAAGGTGTCGCGCAAGAAGATGCTCCTCTTCCTGATGGGCCTCTTCGTCGTCGGCAACCTGCTGTCCGCCCTCGCCCCGTCCTTCGGCATGATGCTGATCGGCCGGATCGTCGCCTCGCTCGCCCACGGCGCGTTCTTCGGCATCGGCTCGGTGGTGGCGGCCGGTCTGGTCGCCCCGGAGAAGAAGGCCTCGGCGATCTCGCTGATGTTCATGGGCCTGACCGTCGCCAACATCGTCGGCGTCCCGCTGGGCACGTACATCGGCCAGGCCGCCGGCTGGCGCGTCACCTTCACCCTCGTCGCCGCCCTCGGCGTGGTCGGTCTCCTCGGCGTGGCCAAGCTGGTGCCGGAGACGGGCAGGGCAGAGAGCGCGGACGTCCGCACCGAGTTCGCCGCGTTCAAGAACGTCCAGGTCTGGCTCGCCATGGCGATGACCGTCCTCGGATACGGCGGTGTGTTCGCGGCCATCACGTACATCACCCCGATGATGACCGAGGTCACCGGCTACACCGAAGGCGCCGTGACCTGGCTGCTCGTCCTCTTCGGCATCGGCATGTTCCTCGGCAACCTCCTCGGCGGCAAGTTCGCCGACCGCGCCCTGATGCCGCTGCTCTTCACCACCCTGGGCGCCCTGGCCCTGTCCCTGCTGGTCTTCACGGCGACCGCGCACAACAAGGTGCTCGCCGCGATCACCCTCACGCTGATCGGCGCGCTCGGCTTCGCCACGGTGCCGCCGCTGCAGAAGTGGGTCCTCGACCAGGCGACAGCCGCCCCCACGCTGGCCTCGGCCGCCAACATCGGCGCCTTCAACCTCGGCAACGCGCTCGCCGCCTGGCTCGGTGGCGTCGTGATCTCCGCCGGCCTCGGCTACACCGCCCCGAACTGGGTCGGCGCACTCCTCTCGGCCACCGCCCTGCTGCTGGCCTTCCTGGCCGCGTTCCTCGACCGGCGCACCAAGGCCCGCTCCCGGGTCGTGGCGACGGGCGGCGCCCCGACGCCGACACCGGCAGTCGCCACCGCCGGCCGCTGACCCCCGTACCTCCTCCGCCCCCTCACCACGAACTCACCACCACGAAGGAAGTACCCACCATGAGCACCACCACCCCCACCGCCGTCACCCCGCTGAGCACCCAGGACGCCGAGATCCTGCTCGACGCCGCCCGCCGCGCGGCCGAGGACGCCGGAGTGACCGTCAGCGTCACCGTCCTGGACGCGGGCGGCCACCTGCTGGCCTTCCGCCGGGACGACCGCGCCGTGCTCGTCTCCGGCGAGACCAGCACCCGCAAGGCGTACACCGCGCTGCAGTTGAACGCCCCCACCGCCGACCTCGTCGACCTGGTGAAGCCCGACGGCCCGTTCCACAGCCTCACCACGGCCCTGGACCGGCCGCTCCTCTTCATCGCCGGAGGACTTCCCGTCCACCGCGACGGTCGCCTCATCGGCGCCATCGGGGTCGGCGGCGGCGCCCCGGAGCAGGACCACGGCTTCGCCACCACGGCCCTCACGGCGCTCGCCTGAGACCGGCCGGGCCGTCGCGGCGCTCGGCCGAGCCACCGGCGCCCTCGCGGCGGGCCTGAGCCGCCCGGGACCCGTCAGGCCGGCGTGGCCGGCAGGACGTCCGGGGACAGGGCCGCCGCCCGTGCCGTCGCCGAAGTCATACGGCGGCGGTGGTGGCAGAGCACCTCGTAGCCGATCTCGCCCCCGACGTTCACATCACCGACGAAGACCTGCGCACCCTCGACGACCATCTCGCCGCCGAGTGTGCGTGCGTTGTGCGTCGCCCGCGCCCCGCACCAGCACAGGGCCTCGACCTGAAGCACCTCGACCCGGTCAGCGAGCTCCGGAGCTGCCCGGCCGAGCGCAATCGTCTGGGCGAGGCGGCGGTCATGCGTTCAACCCCGGTGCGGTCGGGTGCGAGCGGAACAGTGCGATCGCGGCCCACACCAGCCATGCCAAACCACCGAAGCGGACGACGGGCAACAGATAGCCGAAGTCGAGAACGAGGAGCGTGAGGGTGGCGGCCAGTCCGGCGGCGGCGATGACCAGCCCGGTGGTGGCGCAGGCGCGCGGCAGGAGCCCGCTCCCGCGGGCTGCCAGGGAGGTGCCTGCCGCGAGGAGGGCGAAGGACACGGCGTACCCGAGACCGCCGGCGAGGAAGGACAGGTCCGCCAGGGCGCGAGCCAGGGCTGCGGGTGCCTCTTGCGGAAGCCGGCCGAGGGTCCAGGTGAGCACGGCACTGGAGGCCAGCGCGCCACTGGCCAGCAATCCGCCGGCGAACGCTGTCGCCGCCGCGCCGCCTTGGTCCTGGCCCTGCCCCTGCCGCACCAGCCGGGCCAGGATGGCGGTGCCGGGCACCAGGAGCACCGCAGCGAGGAGCAGCAGAAAGGCGCCCAGGTCGATCGCCGTGCCGTGATCGCGTACGTACTGGCGCAGGATGTCGTCGCCGGGGGTTTCGGGCTGCGGGGATGCACGGTTGGTGACGACGTACGCGGCGGTGAGTACGGCGTAGGAGAGCGAGACGGTGAGCAGCGCAACAGCGCCGCGCGGGCGCTTGGCCGCGCCCCGAAGCAAGGCTGCACGGGACTCGCGTACTGATGTGGGCATGACATCTCCTCGGTGATCGGTGCAGGGATTCGGTATGGGCTCCGACGGGCGGCGTGGACGTGAAGCCTCGGAGTCGGGCGTCCCTGCAGCGCGTTTTTTCGGGGTGTGGTGCCGGGCGGCGCGGGTCAGGCAAGGTCCGGAAGAGAAGGCCCGGCGGCCGGCGCACCCGCAGGCCGCCGCTCCCGGGACGCCCGCTCGTCGGCATCCGCCAGCCAGAACCAGACGGGCGGGAAGACCAGCTCGATCACGGTCAGCGCCACCTGGAACGAGTGTGGCCACCCGTGCACCGCCAGGGACAGCAGCCGCCCCACACCACCCAGCAGGAACACCGCCGCGAGCCAACGCACCGCCTTCGCCGGGACGGGGTCCTGCCGGGCCGCCCACAGCCACACCAGCCCGTACCCGGTGAAGATCGCGCCGAAGAACCGGCCCAGGCTGTCCAGAGTGGGGCCGGCGTCAGCCTCGCCCGGAATCGCGGCATTGCCGCCGACCACGTGGAACAACCCGATCGCCATACAGGCGAGGCCCATCACCCATGCGAACACCCGGAGTGCCTTGGCCATGACTCCACCCCACTTAGTTGACGTATGTCTACTTAGCCTCAGGGTAGCCCCCTTAAGTAGACGCGTGTCAAGTAGTAATCTGGGTGCATGCCGCCCCGCCGACGCTTGCCCCCCGCCGACCGCCGCGCCCAACTGCTCACCGTCGGAGCCCAGTTGTTCTCCGCCGCCCCCTACGACGACGTGCTGATGGAGGACGTCGCCCGGCAGGCCGGCGTATCCCGCGCCCTGCTCTACCAGCACTTCCCGAGCAAGCACGCCCTCTTCGCCGCGGTCTACCAACAGGCGACCGACCGGCTGCTGGAGGCGACCACATTCGACCCCGGCGCCACGCTCGTCGAGCAGCTCACCCAGGGCCTGGACGCCCACTTCGACTACTTCATCGCCAACCGCCACGCCGTCCTGGCCGCGAACCGGGTGCTGGCCGGCGACCCCGTCATCCAGACGATCATGACGGACGAGCTCGACGCCCTGCGCTCACGCCTGCTCGGCGTGCTCCCGCTCGCCGACGCACGCACGCACGCCGCCGTCTCCGCGGTACTCAAGGCCTGGCTCGTGTTCGTCCAGGTGCTGTGCGTGGACTGGCTCACGCACGAGACCTGTACCCGCACCGAACTCCGGGACACCTGCATCGGCGCAGCGGTCGGCGCCCTGCGCCCCTTGCTCTCCGAGGACCCCGCCCCCGACTGGCCGCCCGCCCTGCCAGCCTGAACCAGCCCGACCGGCGGGCCACCGGCCCGACTGCGATGTCACCGTCCAGTTGGATGGTGCCGGGGTGGACGTTCTGCACGAAGAAGTCCCAGAGGCCCTGCCCCCACTCGAATCCCGGCGCGGATCACGGAACGGAGTGTCAGGCGTGGTTGACGGGGAGGACGTCCGGGGAGAGCGCGCCGGCGTGGGCCGAGGCCGAGGTCATGCACTTGCGGTGGTGCCGGCGGCAGAGGACCTCGTAACCGATCTCCTCCGCCGGGCGGTTCACGTCGCCGACGACGACCTGGGCCCCCTCGACGACCATCTCGCCGCCTATCGTGCGGGCGTTGTGCGTGGCGCGGGCGCCGCACCAGCACAAGGCCTCCACCTGGAGCTGCTCCAGGCGGTCCGCCAGCTCGATCAGGCGCTGCGAGCCGGGGAAGAGCTTGGTGCGGAAGTCCGTCGTGATGCCGAAGGCGAACACGTCCAGCCCGAGGTCGTCCACGATCCGGGCCAGCTGGTCGATCTGGGCCGGGGCCAGGAACTGCGCCTCGTCCACGATCACGTAGTCCGCCTTGCCGCCCTGCGAGAGCTGGGCGACGAGATACGCGTACAGGTCCATGCCCTCCGGCGCCTCCACCGCCTCCGTCACCAGACCCAGCCGGGACGACAACTTGCCCTCGCCCGCCCGGTCGTCACGCGTGAAGATCACACCCTGGAGTCCCCGCGCATCACGGTTGTGGGCGATCTGGAGAGCCAGTGTGCTCTTTCCGCAGTCCATCGTTCCGGAGAAGAACACCAGCTCGGGCATGGCAGGTCGAGGACCTTTCAGGTCGTGGGGGAAGGGGTGGGCGGGGTGGTCAGGAACGCACTTCGAGGAGCGGCACCAGCTGCTCCGCGGGGGTCATCGATCCGTGCATGCCGACCATCGCCGACTCGTGGGGCTCGTTGACGGAAGCGGTGATCACGACATCGTCGTGGGCCGCCGCGACGACATCGCCGATCCGGCCGTACACGCGCTCGTCGACCTCGTCGCCGAACCAGCCGAGCGCGATGGCCTCGTCCCGGCTCGCCACCCAGAACTGCTCGCCGAGCACCTCGCGCCAGCATGTCAGCACATCGGCCTCGGCTCCCGGCACGGCATAGACGTGACGGGCGCGGCCCTCGCCACCGAGGAGGGCGACGCCGGCGCGCAGCTCCCAGTCCTCGTCGAAGTCGATCCGGTGCTGGTCGTCGAAGGGGACGTCGACCATGCCGTGGTCGGCCGTGACGTACAGCGCCGAGCAGGGCGGCAGCTGCTCGGCGAGGCGCTGGACCAGCCGGTCGACGAACATCAGCTGGCCGCGCCAGGCGTCGGAGTCGATACCGAAGCGGTGTCCGGCCCCGTCGAGCTCGCTGTAGTACGTGTAGACCAGCGAGCGGTCGCCGCCGGCGAGCTGCTCGGCGGCGAAGTCCATCCGCTCCTCGCCGGAGAGCCGGCCGTGGAACGCTCCGCCGCTCAGCGCGATCTTGGTGAGCGGGGTGTCCTGGAAGATCGGCGAGGAGACCTGGGCGGTGTGGATCCCGGCCTCGTGGGCGAGCTGGAAGACGGTGGGGTACGGCTGCCAGACGCGCGGCGAGCTCCACGGCTTCCAGCGGAGCTGGTTCATCAGCTCGCCGGTCTCGGGGTTGCGGACGGTGTAGCCGGCCAGGCCGTGCGTCCCGGGGAACCGTCCCGTGCCGACCGAGGCGAGCGAGGTCGCGGTGGTGGCGGGAAAGCCCGCCGTGATGGGCCGTCCTGTCCCGCCGCGGGAACCGCCGAGAAGCGAGGTGAGAAACGGGGCCTCGTCCGGGTGGGCCTTGATCTGCTCCCAGCCGAGCCCGTCGATCAGGAAGACGCAGTTCCGGTCGGCCGGCGTGAGCTCGGCGATCCGGGCGCCGCAACCGGGCACACCCTGTCCGGCGACGAGCGTCGGAAGGAGATCGCCCAGCGAGCCGGTGCCGTACTCGGGCACGGGCGCGGTGGTGAGGTCGAGCGGAACGGGGTCGTCCGGCCAGCCGGAGGTGACGGCGGTGGGCTGGACCATCAGCGGGTCGCCGCGGTGGCTTCGGAGAGCGACTGGGCGAAGGCGAGGGTCTGGCGGACCGTGTCCGGCCCGTCGCCGGCGTCGCTGACGCGCAGGCTGAGGTCGTCGGCGGTGGCGTTGCCGGTGTAACCGTGGTCGGCGTCGCAGTTCGGGTCGCCGCAGGCGGCCGGCTCCAGGTCGATCCGCGAGACGGCACCCCAGCCGATCGTGAGGACGACCTCACGGGGCAGGGTGCCGGGGGTGTACGACTCCGGGTTGGCGACGACGCGGCTGACGACGACCGAGGAGATCCGGTCGAGCTTGACCGACTCGGTGGACGTGGTGGCGTACGGCGTCGGGGAACTCGTGTCGGCGTTCTGCTCGTCGGTGTGGCTGACGATGAAGCGGTTGGCCGTCAGGACGAGGACCGTGACATGGCGACGGACCTCGTTGGAGTCGAACGTGGTCTCCTGGTGCACCAGGTACGACGCGATCGCCTCGCCACCGACGGCGGCCTCCACCGCCTCGGCCACGAGGGCCGGGTAGTAGCCGCTGCGCTCGATCGCCGCGCGCAGCCCCTGGGTCGTCGTACCGGTCTTCGCCATGGACTCCATCCTAATCCGTCGGGAGGGGCGCTCCGGGCCGCTCCGTGGCGGCCGCCGGGTGGGTCGGCTCAGTAACTGGGGAGACGGCGCGGACCGAGGTCCGTCCGGGGCGGGGGCGGGGCGAGACGGACGGTGGCGCCGAGCACGGAGAGGCCGTGCGTGGCGACGACGACGGGCTCCAGGGCGATCGCGACGACCTCGGGGTGGTCGTCGACGAGCCGGGAGACCCGCAGCAGAAGCTCTTCCAGGGCCGGGGTGTCGACGGGGGCGGAGCCTCGCCAGCCGAACAGGAGCGGGGCGGTACGGATGGACCGTACGAGTTCGGCGGCGTCCCGTTCGGTCGCCGGCACGAGCCGGTGGGACATGTCGCCGAGCAGCTCGGAGGCGGCTCCGGCGAGTCCGAAGGAGAGCACGGCGCCGACGGCCGGGTCGATGGCGGACCGCACGACGGTGTCCACGCCGCGCGGCACCATGGCCTGGACGACCGGCTGGAGCTCGGCGGGCTTGCCGAGGGCCTCGGTCAATTCGGCGTAAGCGGTCCGGAGTTGCTCCTCGGTGGCCACATCGAGCCGTACGCCTCCGAGGTCGGGGCGGTGGCGCAGGTGGGGGGCGGTCGTCTTCAGGGCGACGGGGTAGCCGAGGCGGGCGGCGGCCAGGACGGCGGCGTCGGGGGTGGGCGCGGGCAGGGTGGGCAGGACCACGATCCCGTACCGGCCGAGGAGCTCGCCGGCCGCGTCGGCGTCGAGGGTCACGCCCCGGGCGGCGCTCTCCGCCCCCTCCGGCGTCCCTTCGCCGAGCGCCCGCTCGATCTGCGCGGCGGCCCCGCCCTCGTCGATGTCCTCGAACTCGGGCACCCGCCCCGGCTCGGCGGCCTGCCGCCGCCACTCCCCGTACCGCACGGCCTCGGCCAAGGCCCGCACCGCACGCTCGGCGGCGGGATAGGCAGGGATGGCCCCGGGGCGCGGCGCGTCGCCACCACCGGGGGCATCGCCCTCACCGGCGTCCCGTCCGGCCACGGGGCGGGAGGGGCCACCGACGGCGGATGCCGGGACGGCGGTCCCTGGCCGGGCGGCGGAAGCGGGCGGGCCGCCGACGGCGGGTCCCGACGCGGCGGTCCCGCGTCGGCCGGCGGAAGCGGACGGGCCACCGGCGGCCGGTCCCGACGCGGCGGTCCCGGGTCGGCCGGCGGAAGCGGACCGACCGGCGGGAGCGCCGCCGTATCCGGGCGTGCCGGTCGGTACGGCGCCGGGCGCCGGCGGGTGCGTCGGTGCCGCGCCGGGCGCCGGCGGGTGCGTCGGTGCCGCGCCGGGCGCCGGCGGGCGGCCGACGGGAGCGCCGTCGGCGGGTGTCGGCGTGGTGGTGGGCGCCGGGGAGGCGGCGGTCGGGGGGCGCTCGGGCACGTCGCTTCCTGCCCACGGCGTCGAAGTCGCAGTAGCAGTCGGCGCGGGTGCCCGGCGCACCCCTCCCGCCGACGGGCCGGGCGCGGCACCTGGCTCGGCGGTGGCACCCGCCGACGGCGGGGCCGCACCTGTCGGGGAGCCGGCGGCCCCCGCGGCGCCCCTCCGGGGGATCGGTCGGGTGCTGGTCGCCACGGCGAGCGCTTCCGCGAGGCCACCCATCTCCACGTGGACCACGACCACCGGCTTCGCCGGGGCCGGGGCCGAGGCGACCGCGTCGCGGAGGGAGGCCGCGAGGACCTCGCCGTCGCCCGACTCGACGGCGCCGTTCTCGCCGACCCATGGGATCGCCGTCACGACGACCGCGTCACAGGCGTCGTCCACGAGCGCCGCGGCCAGCGCGTCGCGGAAGTCCGCCGGGGTCGCCGCCGTCGTCAGGTCGATCGGGCGCTGCGGACGCAGGCCCTCCGTCAGACAGGCGTCGTACGTCAGCAGCCCGAGCGACTCGGAGTTGCCGAGGATCGCCACCCGGGGCCCGGTCGGCAACGGCTGGCCCGCGAGCAGCAGGCCCGCGTCGACGAGTTCGGTGACCGTGTCGACGCGGATGACTCCGGCCTGCCGGAGCAGCGCGGAGACGGTGGCGTGCCCGATGCGTGTGACCGGTACCCGGTGTCCCGGCGGCGCGCTCCCGCTGTGCCGGGCACCCTTGACCACCACCACCGGCTTGACCGCCGCCGTCCGCCGGGCCAGCCGGGTGAACTTCCGGGGGTTCCCGATCGATTCCAGGTACAGCAGGACGACGTCGGTCGCGGGGTCGTCGTACCAGTGCTGGAGGAAGTCGTTGCCCGAGACGTCCGCCCGGTTGCCCGCGGAGATGAAGGAGGAGAGGCCGGCGCCGCGCCGGTGGAGTCCGGCGAGCAGCGCGATGCCGATCGCGCCGGACTGGGTGAAGAGCCCGATCCGCCCGGCGGCCGGCATCTGCGGCGCGAGCGAGGCGTTCAGCCGGACGTCGGCCGAGGTGTTGATGATCCCGAACGCGTTGGGTCCGATGATCCGCATCCCGTACGAGCGGGCCTGCCGCACCAGTTCACGCTGCCGGTCCCGCCCTTCCGGCCCGCTCTCCGCGTACCCCGCCGAGAGGACGACCAGGCCCTGCACCCCGTGCTCGCCGCAGTCGGCGACCGCCTCGGGTACCCGCTCGGCGGGCACGGCGACGATCGCCAGGTCGACCGGTTCGCCGATGTCCCCGACGGAGCGGAAGGCCGGCACCCCGTCGAGCGTGGCGGCCCCGTCCCCGAGGGCGCGGTTCACGGCGTACGTACGGCCGGTGAACCCGGAGTCCAGCAGGTTGCGCAGGACCGTCCGACCCACCCCGCCCGGCGCGCGTCCGGCGCCGATGACGGCGACCGAGCCGGGTGTGAGGAGACGCTGCACCGAGCGCGCCTCGGCCCGCTGCTCCCGCGCGCGCTGCACCGCGAGCGAGCGGTCGGTGGGCTCCAGGTCGAGGTGCAGCCGTACGGAGCCGTCCTCGAAGCTGCGCTTCTGGGTGTAACCGGCGTCGGTGAAGACCTTGATCATCTTCGAGTTGGCGGGCAGCACCTCCGCCGCGAACCGCCGGATGTCCCGCTCCCGCGCCACCGCCGCGATGTGTTCGAGCAGCGCGGAGGCCACGCCCCGTCCCTGGTGCGCGTCCTGGACCAGGAAGGCGACCTCGGCCTCGTCGGCGGGGGCGCTGGCCGGCCGCCCCTGCTCGTTGATGCGGTCGTACCGAACGGTGGCGATGAACTCCCCGCCGACGGTCGCCGCGAGACCGACCCGGTCGACGAAGTCGTGATGGGTGAAGCGGTGCACGTCCTTGGCGGAGAGCCGCGGGTAGGGCGCGAAGAAGCGGTAGTACTTCGACTCGTCCGAGACCTGCTCGTAGAAGCTGACCAGCCGGTCGGCGTCGTCGACGGTGATGGGCCTGATGCGCGCGGTGCCGCCGTCACGGAGGACCACATCCGCTTCCCAGTGGTCGGGGTAGGCGTGTTCCGGTTGTTCCGGCTGTTCCGACGCGCTCTGCATGGGGCAAGCGTACGGCCGGGGTACGTCAGTGGCACCGGTCGCGCGGCGTCTGCGTGCCATGCAAGGTAGGGAGGACCGAACGGCCCTGGGACGGGGTCCGAAGGTCGGCTACGAGCACCCCGGCACCCGTGAGAGACTGGTCTAGACAACCCGCTTGAGACTTGAAGGGCAACACCATGGCTGAGCGCCGCGTCAACGTCGGTTGGGCCGAGGGGCTGCATGCCCGCCCCGCCTCCATCTTCGTCCGTGCCGCCACGGCCTCCGGCGTCCCCGTGACGATCGCCAAGGCCGATGGCAACCCGGTGAACGCCGCGTCGATGCTCGCGGTGCTCGGTCTGGGCGCGCAGGGCGGCGAGGAGATCGTGCTCGCTTCGGACGCCGATGGCGCCGAGGCCGCTCTGGACCGTCTGGCGAAGCTGGTTGCCGAGGGGCTCGAGGAGCTTCCCGAGACCGTCTGACCGAATTCCGATGGAGCCGCACACGCCGAAAAGGCGAGTGCGGCTCCATTGTTTTCACCGCCGACCCGACCGCCGACTTTCTGGAATCCCGGGCAGCCCAAAGAAAGCCCTGAGAATTCCTATTCTTTGTATACGGCCCGCGTGTTAATTCTGGGCGCTCGCGGTGTTTACGACGTGTTGCGAAGCCCTCACACGTCCGCGTTCCTGGCGCTTCAGCCGGTGCTGCGCCAGCGAGCGCTCGGCGTGCAGCGCGGTCAGGGCGCGGGCCCGTTCGGCGTCGCCGCGCGCCACCGCGTCGACGATCGCCCCGTGCTCGGCCCATGCCTCGACGGGCTGGGCGGCGGGCTCGACCGCGTACATCCAGGCGATCTTGTGCCGCAGCTGGGTGAGCAGCGCCGCGAGCGCCGGGCTGCCGGAGGCCTGTGCCAGCGTCTCGTGGAACCAGCTGCCGAGCGAGCGCAGATCCTCGCCCTGGCCACGCCTGGCCCGCTCCTGCCCCAGCCTGACCAGGCCCCGCAGCACCTTGAGATGGGCGTCGGTGCGGCGCTGCGCGGCGCGGGCGGCACCCAGCGGCTCAAGCAGCGCCCGTACGTCCAGCAGGTCCGCCGCCTCCTGCTCGGTGGGTTCGGCGACATGGGCGCCCGCGTGGCGGCGGCTGATCACGAAGCCCTCGGACTCCAGGGTGCGCAGCGCCTCACGGACGGGGACGCGGGAGACCCCGTAACGGCGGGCCAACTGCTCCTCGGTCAGTCGGCTGCCGCACGGGAGGACCCCGGACACGATGTCGTCCCGAATCGCCGTGCATACCGACTGCGCGGGAATGCGCATCTTCGACCTCCGCCTTGATCCGCGCGAAACCGGTTCGTCGGCGACTCTATTGCAGCGGGGCGGAATTTCCGAAGGCGATCCGGAAACATGGATATCTTTTGGCCAGCGAAAAGCCCCGGCTCAGGACGAGCCGGGGCTTTTCTGACGCTGTTTCGTGGCTGCGGTCAGACGTTCACGCCGCGGGCGCGCAGATACGCGACCGGGTTGATGTCGGAGCCGTACTCGGCGGTGGTCCGCGCCTCGAAGTGGAGGTGCGGGCCGGTCGAGTTGCCGGTCGAGCCCGAGAGGCCTATCCGCTGGCCCGGGGTGACGGACTCGCCGACCGAGACACTGATGGACGACAAGTGACCGTACTGGGTGTACGTGCCGTCGTTCATCCGGATGACGATGTTGTTGCCGTACGCGCCGCCCCAGCCGGCCTCGACGACGGTGCCGGAGCCGACGGAGACGACCCGGCTGCCGGAGGCGGCCCGGAAGTCGACGCCGGAGTGGCTGCCGGAGGACCAGAGCGCGCCACCGGCCTGGTAGCTGGTGGTCACGTACGAACCGGCGACGGGGAGCTGGAAGGAGTTCAGGCGCTTGCGCTCGGCCTCGCGGGCGGCGCGCTCCTTGGCCTCGCGGATCTCCTTGGCGCGGGCCTCGGCCTTGCGCTTCGCCTCCGCCTTCGCCCGGGCCTCGGCCTTGGCCCGCTCCACGGCCTCGGCGGCCTCGCGCTCCTGGGCGGCGGCCTGGGCGTCGATCGTGGCCGCGAGGGAGTCGGCGGCGACGATCTGGGTCAGGCCGGTGTCCTCGAAGGAGGGGGCGTCCGCGTCGGCGGCGAGCGCCGGCGAGGCGAGGGTTCCGATGACGCCGGTGGTGGCGATGGTCGCGACGCCGGCGATGCCCGCTCTGCGGCGCGTCAGACGGCTCGGACCACGATGCTTCCCGGTGGCACGGGTGAACGCCATGTAGTGGCTGATCCTTTCCTTCCTTCTCGCCTACCGGGTTAGCTGACGGGTTCGGAGCAGGAAGGTCTCCTACGGGCCCCTCCGCACGGATGCGAAGGCGTCCGATTCACCCCAGGGACTTCGTGTGGGTCCCCGGCTCCCCAGGCTCGCGCCTGACGGGGACTCGGCGATGACTGTCCGATGCCACGGGCTCGCGGCGGGTGCAACTGGCGAACAGCCGGACCGACGCTAAGCGGACTGTCTTTCAATCAGCA
The DNA here is from genome assembly GCF_036237275.1 of Streptomyces sp. NBC_01353. Taxonomy (GTDB): domain Bacteria; phylum Actinomycetota; class Actinomycetes; order Streptomycetales; family Streptomycetaceae; genus Streptomyces. The sequence goes on from NZ_CP108352.1 coordinate 2,333,848, forward strand.
AACAGACACGCCCGTTTGTAAGACATGCCACAGGGCATACACCCACCCTCTCCCCTAATGCGGACAAAGGGGAGGACCCCGCCATACCGTGATGACGGGGTCCTCGAAGTGGCGCGTGGTTGCCTCAATCAGCCGGTGACGACGGTCACTTCGCCGATGCCGAGGGCACGCACCGGCTCCTCGATCTGCGCCGCGTCGCCGACGAGCACGGTGACAAGACGGTCCACCGGGAAGGCGTTCACGACCGCCGCGGTCGCCTCCACCGTGCCGGTCTCGGCCAGCCGCGCGTACAACTGCGCCTGGAAATCGTCCGGAAGGTGCTGCTCGAGCTGGTCGGCGAGCGTCCCGGCGACGGAGGCGGCCGTCTCGTACTTCAGCGGCGCCACACCCACCAGGTTCTGCACGGCCACATCGCGCTCGGCGTCCGTCAGCCCCTCGGCGGCGAGGGTGCGCAGCACCTTCCACAGGTCGTCAAGTGCAGGGCCGGTGTTGGGCGTGTCGACGGAGCCGCTGATGGCGAGCATCGAGGCTCCGTGGCCCTGGCCGTCGGACCGCAGCACCTGGCCGAAGGCACGGACGCCGTAGGTGTAGCCCTTCTCCTCGCGCAGGACGCGGTCCAGGCGGGAGGTGAGGGTGCCACCGAGGCAGTACGTGCCGAGGACCTGGGCCGGCCAGACACGGTCGTGCCGGTCGGCGCCGACGCGCCCGATGAGCAGCTGGGTCTGGACGGCGCCCGGCCGGTCGACGATGACCACCCGGCCAATGTCGTCGGCCGTGATCGGAGGGACGGGGCGCGGCGCGGCCGCGTTCCCCGTCCAGGCACCCAGCGACTCGGCGAGGACCTTGTCCAGGTCCACGTCGGTCAGGTCGCCGACGACGACGGCCGTGGCCGTGGAAGGCCGGACGTACGCCTCGAAGAAGGCGCGGACGGCGGTGGCGTCGATCGCCTCCACCGTCTCCTCGGTGCCCTGGCGCGGCCGTGACATGCGCGAAGTGGCCGGGAACAGCTCCTTGGAGAGCTGCTTGGCCGCCCGGCGGGCCGGGTTGGCCGTCTCGTGCGGGATCTCGTCGAGCCGGTTGCGCACCAGGCGCTCGACCTCGGTGTCGAGGAAGGCCGGCGCGATCAGCGCTTCGGCGAGCAGGCCGAGCGCCTTGGGCAGCCGGGAGACGGGGACCTCCAGGGAGACCCGTACGCCCGGGTGGTCGGCGTGCGCGTCGAGCGTGGCGCCGCAGCGCTCCAGCTCGGCGGCGAACTCCTCGGCGGAGTGCTTGTCCGTGCCCTCGGAGAGGGCGCGGGCCATGATCGTGGCCACGCCGTCCAGGCCCTCGGGCTCGGCGTCCAGCGGGGCGTCGAGGAAGATCTCGACGGCCACCACCTGCTGCCCGGGGCGGTGGCAGCGCAGCACCGTCAGGCCGTTGTCCAGCGCTCCGCGGTCCGGGGCCGGGAAGGCCCAGGGCTTGGCGGTGCCCGGCTCCGGCTGCGGGTGGAACGTCATGCTTGTCAAAGACGCGGCAGCGTCGGTCACTGGTCCGCTCCCTCTTCCTCGTCGCTGTCGCTCTGTTCGGTACCGGTCGGCTCGTAGACGAGCACCGCGCGGTTGTCCGGGCGCAGCCGGGCCTTGGCGACCGCCTGCACCTCCTCCGCGGTGACGTCCAGGACCCGGTGCACGGCGGTGAGGGCGAGCTGCGGGTCGCCGAACAGGACCGCGAAGCGGCACAGTTCGTCGGCCCGGCCCGCGACCGTGCCGAGCCGGTCCAGCCACTCGCGCTCCAACTGGGCCTGGGCGCGCTCCATCTCCTCGGGCGTCGGGCCCTCGGCGGCGAACCGCGCCAGCTCCTCGTCGACGGCGGCCTCGATCTCGGGCACCTCAACACCGCCGGACGTCTTGACGTCCAGCCAGCCCAGCGACGGCGCGCCGGCAAGCCGCAGCAGGCCGAATCCAGCCGCCACCGCCGTGCGGTCGCGACGGACCAGGCGGTTGTGGAGCCGCGAGGACTCGCCCCCACCGAGGACGGTCAGGGCCAGGTCGGCGGCGTCGCACTCGCGCGTGCCGTCGTGCGGAAGCCGGTAGGAAGCCATCAGGGCGCGGGCCGGGACCTCCTCCTCGACGACCTCGCGCAGCTGCTCGCCGATGGTGTCCGGCAGCGTGCCGTCGCGCGGCGGCAGCTTGCCGTCGTGCGACGGGATCGAGCCGAAGTACTTCTCGATCCAGGCCAGGGTCTGCGCGGGGTCGATGTCGCCGACGACCGAGAGCACCGCGTTGTTCGGCGCGTAGTACGTGCGGAAGAAGGACCGCGCGTCCTCGAGGGTGGCCGCGTCCAGGTCGGCCATGGAGCCGATCGGCGTGTGGTGGTACGGGTGGCCCTCGGGGTACGCGAGGGCGGTGAGCTTCTCGAAGGCCGTGCCGTAGGGCACGTTGTCGTACCGCTGGCGGCGCTCGTTCTTCACGACGTCCCGCTGGTTCTCCATGGACTCGTCGTCCAGGGCCGCGAGCAGCGAGCCCATGCGGTCCGCCTCCAGCCAGAGCGCCAGCTCCAGCTGGTGGGTGGGCATGGTCTCGAAGTAGTTGGTGCGCTCGAAGCTCGTCGTGCCGTTGAGAGAGCCGCCCGCGCCCTGCACCAGCTCGAAGTGGCCGTTGCCGTGGACCTGCTTCGAGCCCTGGAACATCAGGTGCTCGAAGAGGTGGGCGAGGCCGGTGCGGCCCGCGACCTCGTGGCGCGAGCCGACGTCGTACCAGAGGCAGACCGCGGCGACCGGGGTCAGGTGGTCCTCGGAGAGCACCACCCGCAGGCCGTTGGCCAGCCGGTGCTCGGTCGCTGTCAGGCCGCCGGAGCCGGCCTCTGCCGTGGCCGTGTGACCCATGGGCATGTACGTCCCTTCGATCGCGATATGGAAAAGTCCTGCCACCCTATGCAAGCGCACTGACACCTGGCGAAGTTCCCGCAGGTTCGAGGCGTCCCTCTTCCGGGTCGCAGGGGCGTCGCGGACGGCTGACAACGGGCCGTACCCGGGTCGCGGTCGGCGTTGTCGGTGGGACGGTCCACAATGGTCCGCGTCAGATCAACCTTGTTGGTGAAGGAGCCGCAGCCGCGATGGCCCGCCGCAGCACGAAGACACCGCCGCCGGAAGACGCGTTCGAGGAGAGGATCCTCGACATCGACGTCGTCGACGAGATGCAGGGCTCCTTCCTCGAGTACGCGTACTCGGTGATCTACTCCCGCGCGCTGCCCGACGCCCGGGACGGCATGAAGCCGGTGCAGCGCCGCATCGTCTACCAGATGAACGAGATGGGCCTGCGCCCCGACCGCGGCTATGTGAAGTGCGCGCGCGTCGTCGGCGAGGTCATGGGCAAGCTGCACCCGCACGGCGACTCGTCGATCTACGACGCGATGGTCCGGATGGCGCAGCCCTTCTCCATGCGGCTGCCCCTCGTCGACGGCCACGGCAACTTCGGCTCCCTCGGCAACGACGACCCGCCGGCCGCCATGCGGTACACCGAGTCGAAGATGGCCGCAGCGGCGCTGATGATGACCGAGTCGATCGACGAGGACACCGTCGATTTCTCACCGAACTACGACGGCCAGGAGCAGGAGCCCGTCGCGCTCCCCGCGGCGTATCCGAACCTGCTGGTCAACGGCGCGTCCGGAATCGCCGTCGGCATGGCGACGAACATGCCGCCGCACAACCTGGGCGAGGTCATCGCGGCCGCCCGGCACCTGATCCGGCACCCGAACGCGGACCTCGAGGCGCTGATGCGCTTCGTGCCCGGCCCCGACCTCCCCACGGGCGGCCGGATCGTCGGCCTGTCCGGCATCAAGGACGCGTACGAGAACGGCCGAGGCACGTTCAAGATCCGCGCCACGACGACGGTGGAGACCGTGACGGCCCGCCGCAAGGGCATCGTCGTCACCGAGCTGCCCTTCACGGTCGGCCCGGAGAAGGTCATCTCCAAGATCAAGGATCTGGTCGGCTCCAAGAAGCTGCAGGGCATCGCGGACGTCAAGGACCTCACCGACCGCAGCCACGGTCTGCGCCTGGTCATCGAGGTCAAGAACGGCTTCGTGCCGGAGGCGGTCCTGGAGCAGCTCTACAAGCTGACGCCGATGGAGGAGTCCTTCGGCATCAACAACGTGGCACTGGTCGACGGCCAGCCGCTCACGCTGGGCCTCAAGGAGCTCCTCGAGGTCTATCTCGACCACCGCTTCGACGTGGTGCGCCGCCGCTCCGAGTTCCGCCGCGGCAAGAAGCGCGACCGGCTGCACCTGGTCGAGGGTCTGCTCGTCGCGCTGCTCGACATCGACGAGGTCATCCGCCTCATCCGCTCCAGCGAGAACTCGGCGCAGGCCAAGGAGCGCCTGATCGAGCACTTCTCGCTGAGCGAGGTCCAGACGCAGTACATCCTGGACACCCCCCTGCGCCGGCTCACCAAGTTCGACCGGATCGAGCTGGAGACCGAGCGCGACCGGCTCAACGGCGAGATCGACGAGCTGACCGGGATCCTGGATTCCGACAACGAGCTGCGCAAGCTGGTCTCGGCCGAACTGGCCGCGGTGGCGAAGAAGTTCGGCACCGACCGGCGTACGGTCCTGCTGGAGTCGGCGGGCGCGCCGATCGCCGCCGCGTCCCTCGAGGTCGCGGACGACCCCTGCCGGGTCCTGCTGTCCTCCACGGGCCTCCTGGCCCGTACGGCGACGGAGGAGATCCCCGCCGCCGAGGAAGGCAGGCGCGCCAAGCACGACGTGATCGTCTCCGTGGTTCCGGCGACGCAGCGCGGCGACGTCGGCGCGGTGACCTCCGCCGGACGGCTGCTGCGGATCGCGGTGATCGACCTGCCGCAGCTGCCGAACACGGCCGCCGCGCCGAACCTGGCGGGCGGGGCACCGCTGGCGGAGTTCCTCACGCTGGAGGACGACGAGACGGTGGTCTGCCTGACCACGCTCGAGGAGTCCTCGCCGGGCCTTGCGCTCGGCACCCTGCAGGGCGTCGTGAAGCGTGTCGTGCCGGACTATCCGGCGAACAAGGAGGAGTTGGAGGTCATCACCCTCAAGGACGGTGACCGGATCATCGGCGCGACCGAGCTGCGCACGGGCGAGGAGGACCTGATCTTCATCACGTCCGACGCCCAGCTCCTGCGCTACCAGGCGTCGCAGGTACGGCCCCAGGGCCGCCCCGCGGGCGGCATGGCGGGCATCAAGCTGACCGCGGGCGCCGAGGTCATCTCGTTCACGGCCGTGGACCCGGCGGCGGACGCGGTGGTGTTCACGATCGCGGGCTCCACGGGCACGCTGGACGACTCGGCCGGTACGTCGGCGAAGCTGACGCCGTTCGACCAGTACCCCCGCAAGGGCCGTGCCACGGGCGGCGTGCGCTGCCAGCGCTTCCTGAAGGGCGAGGACGTGCTCATCCTGGCCTGGGCGGGCGCGACCCCGGCGTTCGCCGCGCAGAAGACCGGCACCCCGGTGGAGCTGCCCGAGATCGACCCACGCCGTGACGGCTCGGGCACCCCGCTGCCGAAGCCGGTCGCGGTCCTGGCGGGCCCGGCGAGCTAGGGGGTGTCCGGCGGATCAGGGCCGGATAGGACGCGGCGTCTGGTGCGGTGCATCGCAAGGCGCCGGAATGACCTAATAGCGGAGCTATTCGGGCGTTTCGGCAACGCGGCGAGGTGCCGTGCCAGGCGCCGCGGCCCCGGCCATGATCCGCCGGACACCCCCTAGAGCTCCGGAGCAGCCGTGTCGTCCGTCACGTCCGGCTGCTGTACGTATCGCAGGACGCCCCACATGCTGTGCTCGTCGGGGGCGTCCTGCGGGCCGTTCACGCGGCAGCCGTCGAGCTCCTTGCACAGGGCGTCGCCGTCGACGCCCGAGCCGATGAGGACGAGCTGGGTGAGCCGTTCCGCGCCGGCCGGCCAGGGCTCGGGGTAGAAGCGCAGGAACCTGCCGACAGCGTGCACGGAGTAGCGGTTGTCGGGGTCGGCGGCGCCGAAGTCGACAAATCCCTTGATGCGGTAGAGACCCTCCGGGCGGGAGTCCAGGAACTCCATCAGCCTGCGCGGGTGCAGTGCGGTGTCCGAGGCCAGGGAGAGGGTCTCGTAGACGGCATGCGGATGGTCGTGGTCCTCGTCGGGATCTCCGTAGAGCAGGTCCTCGATGGACATCTGCCCCTCGATCTCGCCGTCGGGCACCACCCGGTCGAAGAGAAGCTCGGGGTCGACGCGTCCGTGCGCGGCGCGGACCACCGCGGCGGGTGCGGCGAGCCCGCTGACGGCGGCATGGACGGCGGCCAGCTCCCGCTCCCCCACCCGGTCGGCCTTGTTGACCACGACGAGGTCGGCCAGGGCGAGATGCCGGTCCGTCTCGGGGTGCCGCGCACGCGTGGCGGAGAACTCGGCGGCGTCGACGACCTGCACGAGCCCGCCGTACACGATCCGCTCGTTCTCACTGGCGAGCACCATCCGCACCAGCTCCTGGGGCTCCGCGAGCCCGCTCGCCTCGATCACGATCACATCGAGGCGCAGCTCGGGCCGGGTGAGCACCTCCAGGTACTCGTCCAGCTCGCTCACGTCGACGGCGCAGCACAGGCATCCGTTGCCGAGCGAGACGGTGGACCCGACCTGTCCGGCGACGGTCATGGCGTCGATCCCGATGTCACCGAAGTCGTTGACCATGACCCCGATCCGGGTGCCCCGGGCACTGCGCAGCAGATGGTTGAGCAACGTCGTCTTCCCCGATCCGAGAAACCCGGAGAGGACGACGACGGGGATCTGCTGCTTGCTCAAGGGAAAACCCCTCCGACGACTCGACACACACCAAAGCCCCCAGAATAGGCAAGCCCCCGACGGCCCCGGCACCCACACAGCCACGCACCCGGGCGGCCGGCCGGGAAACGCGCACCTCATTCCGCCGCGAGCCCGAGGAGCGCCGCACGGGGAGCACCCGACGCTTCCCGCAGGGGTCCCTTCGCCCGCGTCGCGAAGCCGTCGCACGCGGCGCCCGCAGCCGCCGACGGCGCCACCACCCACGGGGCGGCCCGCATCTCTGCTCTCTTAGCCGCCTGGGTTGTGCGGGTGGGAACCCCCAGCCCGGCCGGGCGCCCTCCCACCGGCCCGCGGCCGAGCCACCCACCCCCGGCCCCACGACCCGCCCCCGGCCGGCCCCGCACATTTCCGGTCCCAGCCCCCCTCCCCGTACCGTTCCTGCCATGAGCCCCGCACCGACCACCCCCACGCGACGCAGGCGGTTCGGCTGGCCGCAGCGGGTCTTCTCGCAGGTCCTCCTCATGCAGCTGGCCGTCGCGACCGGCGTCACGGTGCTGGCCACCGGCCTCTTCCTCGCCCCCCTCAGCGCCCAGCTCGACGACCAGGCCATGCGCCGCGCCCTCGCCATCGCCGAGACGACCGCCTCCCCTCAGGTCGCCGCCGCGCTGAAGGGCTCCGCGCCCTCCGCCCAAGGCCCCGTACAGGCGGAGGCCGAGCGGATCCGGCAGTCCACCGGTGCCGAATACGTCGTCGTCATGGACACCCGCGGCGTGCGCTGGTCCCACACCGACCCCGCGCAGATCGGCCGGCGCGTCTCCACGGACCCCAGCGAGGCGCTCGCCGGGCGCGAGGTCATGGAGATCGACAGCGGCACCCTGGGCCGCTCCGCGCGCGGCAAGGCCCCCTTGCGCAACCCCGACGGGACGATCGTCGGCGCGGTGTCCGTCGGCATCGAGTACGACAGCGTCCAGGACCGCCTGCTCGGCGCGATCCCGGGACTCCTCGCGTACGCCGGCGGCGCCCTGGCGGCCGGCGCCCTCGCCGCGTATCTGATCTCCCGCAGGCTCCAGCGGCGGACCCACGACCTGGCGTTCTCCGACATCTCCGCGCTGCTCGCGGAGCGCGAGGCCATGCTCCACGGCATCCGCGAGGGCGTCGTCGCTCTCGACCGCACGGGGCGCGTGCGCCTGATGAACGACGAGGCCCAGCGCCTCCTCGGGATCGGCCCGGAGGCCACCGGCCGGCCGCTGGAGGACGCCCTTGGTCCCGGCCGCACGGCCGATGTGCTGGCCGGGCGGGTCACGGGAGAGGACCTGGTGACCGTCCGCGGCCACCGCGTCCTCATCGCCAACCGGATGCCGACGGACGACGGCGGCGCCGTGGCGACCCTGCGCGACCGCACCGAGCTGGAGCGGCTCGGGCGCGAGCTGGACTCCACCCGCGGCCTGATCGACGCCCTGCGCGCCCAGGACCACGAGCACGCCAACCGGCTGCACACCCTTCTGGGCCTCCTCGAGCTGGAGATGCACGAGGAGGCGGTCGAGTTCGTCACCGAGGTCGTCGGCGTCCACCGGGCCACCGCCGAGCAGGTCACGGAGAAGGTTCACGACCCGCTGCTCGCCGCGCTGCTGGTCGGCAAGGCCACGGTCGCCGCGGAGCGGGGCGTGTCGTTGCGGATCTCGTCCGACTCGCTGCTCCCCGACCGTCTGGTGGACCCGCGCGAACTGGTCACCGTCGTCGGCAACCTCGTCGACAACGCCCTGGACGCCGCCGCGGGCACCGCCGAACCACGCGTCGAGATCGCGCTGCGGGCCGAGGGACGCACCGCCGTCCTGCGCGTCACCGACAGCGGCCCGGGCGTCCCGGACGACCACCGCGAACTGATCTTCACCGAGGGCTGGACCACGAAGGAGCTGCCGTCGCACGGCAAGCGGGGCCTGGGCCTGGCTCTGGTCCGCCGGCTCGCCGAGCGCCGGGGCGGCAGCGCGCGGGTCGCCGACGGGCCGGACGGGGGCGCCGAGTTCACCGTCGTGCTCCCGGAGGCACTCGGCGAGCCGGAGCCGGAGCCCGAATCGGCGCCGGAGCCCGCCATGGCCCGGGCGAGCGAGGAGCCGCGATGATCGACGTACTGGTCGTGGACGACGACGTACGCGTCGCGCAGATCAACGCGGCCTATGTGACGAAGATGCCCGGGTTCCGCGTCGTCGCCACCGCCCACTCGACCGCGGAGGCGATCACCCGCCTCGGTGAGGTCCCGGTCGACCTCATCCTGCTCGACCACTACCTGCCGGACGAGAACGGCCTCGCGGTCGTACGGGAGCTGCGCCGGCAGGGCCATCAGACCGACGTGATCATGGTCACCGCGGCGCGCGACGTGGCGACGGTCCAGGCGGCGATGCGCCACGGCGCGCTCCAGTACCTGGTCAAGCCGTTCACGTTCGCCGGGCTGCGCGCCAAGCTTGAGGCGTACGCCGCCCTGCGCCACACCCTCGACGGGGGCGGCGAGGCCGAGCAGGCGGAGGTGGACCGGATCTTCGGCGCCCTGTCGGCGGGCGCGGCCGAGCCCGCACTGCCGAAGGGCCACTCCCCCACCACCGCCGAGCTCGTACGACAGGTGCTGCTCGCCGCCGACGGAGCCCTGTCCGCTCAGGAGATCGCCGAGCGGGCCGGGGTGAGCCGGCAGACCGCCCAGCGCTATCTCAAACTGCTCGAACGTACCGGGCGCGTACGCCTCTCGCTGAAGTACGGCGAGACGGGCCGACCCGAGCACCGCTACGTCTGGACCCCGGCGGCCCGCTGAACTCCCGCCCGGGGCTCACACCGCGCCGGCGCCCGTCAGCGCCCTGACCTCGGTCTCCGCGTGCTTGGCCGCGTCCGGCGGCTCGGAGGAGGTGACCGTGCCGATCCAGCCCGCCAGGAAGCCGAGCGGGATGGAGACCACCCCCGGGTTCTGCAGCGGGAAGACATGGAAGTCGACACCCGGGAAGAGCGCGTCGGGGCTACCGGATACGACCGGCGACAGGACGACCAGCAGGACGGCCGGGATCAGCCCTCCGTACACCGACCACACGGCGCCGCGCGTGGTGAACTTCCGCCAGAAGAGCGAGTAGAGCAGCACCGGGAGGTTGGCGGAGGCGGCGACCGCGAACGCGAGTCCTACCAGGAACGCCACGTTGAGGTCCCGGGCGAGCAGCCCGAGCCCGATCGCGGCCACACCGATGCCCGCGGCGGCCAGGCGTGCCACCGTCACCTCGCTGTACTGCTTCCCATGCGCGTTGCGGCGACGCAGCGAGGCGTACAGATCATGGGCCACGGAGGCGGAGGAGGCGAGCGTGATACCGGCGACGACAGCCAGGATCGTCGCGAAGGCGATGGCGGCGACGATCGCGAAGAGCACGGTGCCGCCGGTCGACCCCGCTCCGCCGCCGAGGTCGAGGGCGAGGAGCGGCACGGCGGTGTTCCCGGCGGCGTTGGAGGCGCGGACGGCGTCGGGGCCGATGATCGCGGCCGCGCCGAAGCCGAGGACGATCGTCATCAGATAGAAGCCGCCGATGAGCCCGATGGCCCAGACGACCGAACGGCGGGCCGCCCGCGCGGTGGGCACGGTGTAGAAGCGGGAGAGGATGTGCGGCAGACCCGCGGTACCCAGGACGAGCGCGATGCCGAGGCTGATGAAGTCGAGGCGCGCGGTCCACTCTCCGCCGTAGCGCAGTCCCGGTGCGAGGAAGTCCCGTCCGTGCCCGCTGCGCTCGGCGGCGGCGGTGAGCAGCTGGTTGAAGTCGCCGTGGAAGCGGAGCAGGACGAGCACGGTGAGGGCGATCGTGCCGGCCATGAGGAGCACCGCTTTGACGATCTGAATCCAGGTGGTCGCGCGCATCCCGCCCAGTGACACATAGATCACCATCAGGGCGCCGACGCCGATCACGGTCCAGGAGCGGGCCGCCTCGCTCGTACCGCCGAGGAGGAGGGCGACCAGGCTGCCGGCTCCCACCATCTGGGCCACCAGGTAGAGCACGGAGACGGTGACGGAGGACGTTCCGGCGGCGATACGGACCGGGCGTTCCGCCATCCGGGCGGCGACGACGTCGGCGAGCGTGAACCGGCCGCAGTTGCGCACCAGTTCGGCGACCAGGAGGAGCACGACCAGCCAGGCGACGAGGAAGCCGACGGAGTACAGCATCCCGTCGTAGCCGAAGAGCGCGATGAGGCCCGAGATGCCGAGGAAGGAGGCGGCGGACATGTAGTCGCCGGCGATGGCGAAACCGTTCTCCATGGGCGAGAACAGTCGTCCTCCGGCGTAGAACTCCTCCGCGGAGCCGTGCCGGTCACGGCTCACCCAGGTGGTGATCCCCAGCGTCACCGCGATGAACGCGCTGAACAGCAGCAGTGCGAGCGTCTGATGGTCGTCGGTCACCGCCGGCCCCCTCGCGTCATCTCCTGTGCGCGCGTTTCGTCGTACACGGTCCAGCGCAGTTCCAGCGCCGCCCGGTCCCGGCGCAACCGGGCGTGCCGGGCATAGGCCCAGGTCAGCAGGAAGGTGGTGAGGAACTGGCCGAGTCCGGCGACCATCGCCACATTCACCGCGCCGGCGACCGGCCGGGCCATCAGTCCGGGCGCCACGGTCGCGGCCACGACATAGGCGAGGTACCAGAGGAGGAAGCCGAGGGTGGCGGGGATCACGAACCGCCGGTAGCGGCTGCGTACTTCCTGGAAGGCGGGGCTGCGCTGGACCGCCAGATAGATGTCGGCAGCGCTGTGGGCCGGCTGCTGTCGCGGAACGGTTCCGGGCATCGGTGCGCTGTGCGCCGAGGCACCGGCCGCCGGCGTCTCGGTCTCGGCCGCCTCACCCCAACCGGCGGCCAGTGCGTCGTACCAGGGGTCGTCGATCCGCACTGCCGGGAGGCCCGGCCCTTCGTGCTTCTCCACCGGTGAACTCTCCTTGTCAGCGAACCGTTTCGGCCGCGTGCCCAAGGATGGACAGAGCGGGAAGATCCAGGACTCTTCTCCCTCCGCTCTTCACCCCATCAGGTGACGGTTTCGCCAGGTGGTGCCACGAGCCCGTGCTGATATGCGTACCGGACGGCCTGAACCCGGTCGCGCACCCCGATCTTGGCGAAGAGGTTGTTGATGTGCGTCTTGACGGTCGCCGTGGAGATGCCGAGCCGGCGGGCGATCTCCTGGTTGGAGAGCCCGTCCGCGACCAGACCGAGCACTTCGGTCTCGCGCTCGGTGAGTCCGTCGGGCTGCGACTCGCCATGCTGCGGACCTCGCCATCCGTCCTGCGCCGCCTCGGCCGGCCGTCCACGGGACGGTGAGCGCCCCTGAGGCTGGGCCATCAGCTGTTCCAGGAGCCTCCGTTGGACGGCGGGGGCGAGCCCGGCACGTCCGTCGAGCACGTCATGGACGGCCCGTACGATCTCCTCCCCGCCCGCGTCCTTGGTGAGATAGCCGCGGGCACCGGCACGGAGTGCCGGGAAGAGCGAGTCGTCGTCGGCGTAGGTGGTCAGTACGACGACTTCGGTGCCCGGATGCTCGGAGCGGATGCGCCGGGTCGCCTCCACCCCGTCGCACCGCGGCATCCGCAGGTCCATCAGCACCACATCAGGGGCGAGTTCCGCGGTCAGTGCGATGGCCTCTTCGCCGTCCCTGGCGGCTCCTACGACCTCGATGCCGGGCAGCAGTCCAAGGACGAGCACGATGCCCTCGCGCACCATGGACTGATCGTCGGCCACGATCACACGCGCGACCCGGCCGTTGTCGTGCTGCGCGTTACGACCGCTCATGCCGGCACCCTCAGCCGCACCGCAAATCCTTCGCCCTCGGGGCCGGCCTCCAGCGTGCCGCCCAGGAGTTCGGCGCGCTCCCTCATTCCGAGGAGGCCGTAACCGGAGCCCGAACCGCTCAGCCCCGCGCCCTCGGCATCCCCGGCCGCACCCGAGTCCCGTATCTCCAGGGCGATCTCCCCCGTCTCGTAGGCGAGCCGGAGCCGCGTCCTGGCCCCTGGCGCGTGTTTGCGTACGTTGGTGAGGGCTTCCTGGGCCACTCTCCGTACCGCCTGTGAGGCCTCCGCCGGAAGGGGCCTGCGCTCACCGACCACCTCGACCTCGGCCCGGCCCCCGCGGGCCAGCTCCCGCAGATAGTCCTCGACGGGCACCATGTCGCCGCGGAGCGCGGAGAGTGCGTGCCGGGTCTCGGCGAGCCCCTCGCGAGCCATGGACCGGGCGGCGGCCACCCGCTCGAGGACGTCCTCCCGCCGAGCGCCGGCCTCTATCTGCAGCCGCGCGGCCTCCAGGTGCACCATCTGCGCGGAGAGGCTGTGCGCCAGCACGTCATGGATCTCGCGGGCGATCCTGGCCCGCTCGGTCAGCGCCGCGGAAGCGGCCTCTGCCTCACGGGCGGCCCGCTCCTGCGCCAGCAGCCGGAACCCTGCGCTGCGGGCCTGTGCGTCCAGGCGAAGGGAATACCCGGTGAGCAGCACGGCGGCCGTGGTCACTCCGGCTCCCAGAAACCCGGTCTCGTCCGCGTCGACGAAGCCTCCGGCGAGGACGAGCACCGTGACCAGGGCGACGAGCAGCGGGAGTCGCTCCATCGCCGTGACCGAGACGACGATCCAGATCAGCGTCGCGGAGACGTGGGCGCCGGCGGCATGGGCGCCGAGCCCGACTGCGGCCACGAGGGCGAGCAGCCCGAGCGACCGTGAGAGCTGATGGGCGACGGTCGTGGCGTGATAGGCGACGACCGCGGCCACGCAGAGGGCGAGACCGAGCGGGGGCAGGGCCCCGTACCAGCCGGGGAAGGCTCCCGAGCTGTACGCGCTCGCCACGATCCATGAACAGATCGCGCTGAGCAGCAGACCGTCGATCACGAGGCGGCCGCGTGGCACGCCGACCCGGGTCAGCGCCTCGGGCGCGGGCCACACGAGCCATCGCTTGGTCGCCCTGCTGTCGTACACGTCCGTCCCCCTCCGTCGCTTCGATGCTACGGAGGGGGGACGCGTCTGTGATCGCCTCAGGGGTGGAACTCGGCGGCTCCACCCCTGGGTGGACAGTCAGCCGGCCGAGCCGGGCTAGGCGTCGATCCGCGAGCGGTCGAGCGTCGCCGCGGAGCTGGTGATGAACTCCTTGCGGGGAGCCACGTCGTTGCCCATGAGCAGGTCGAAGACATGCTCGGCCGACTCCAGGTCGCCGATGTTGATCCGGCGCAGGGTCCGGTGACGTGGGTCCATCGTCGTCTCCGCCAGCTGGTCGGCGTCCATCTCGCCGAGACCCTTGTAGCGCTGGATGGCGTCCTTGAAGCGGACGCCCTTGCGCTGGAACTCGAGCAGGGTCTGACGCAGCTCGTTGTCCGAGTACGTGTAGACGTACTTGTCCTGGCCCTTCTTGGGCTGGACGAGCTCGATGCGGTGCAGGGGCGGCACGGCGGCGAAGACCCGACCGGCCTCGACCATCGGGCGCATGTAGCGCTGGAAGAGGGTCAGCAGCAGGCAGCGGATGTGCGCGCCGTCGACGTCGGCGTCGACGAGGAGGACGATCTTGCCGTAGCGGGCGGCGTCGATGTCGAACGTGCGGCCCGAGCCGGCTCCTATGACCTGGATGATCGCTCCGCACTCGGCGTTCTTGAGCATGTCCGAGACGGAGGACTTCTGGACGTTGAGGATCTTGCCGCGGATCGGCAGCAGGGCCTGGAACTCGCTGTTCCGGGCGAGCTTGGCGGTGCCGAGCGCTGAGTCTCCCTCGACGATGAAGAGCTCGCTGCGCTCCACGTCGTCGCTGCGGCAGTCGGCGAGCTTGGCCGGCAGCGAGGAGGACTCCAGCGCGGTCTTACGGCGCTGCGCCTCCTTGTGCTGGCGGGCGGCGATACGGGTCCTGGCGGCCGCCACGGTCTTGTCCAGGACGGCCCGGGCCTGGGCCTTGGCGTCACGCTTGGTGGACGTCAGGAAGGCCTTCAGCTCCTTGGCGACCACGTTGGCGACGATCCTGCGGGCGGCCGAGGTGCCGAGCACCTCCTTGGTCTGGCCCTCGAACTGCGGCTCGGCGAGCCGGACCGTCACGACGGCCGTGAGCCCCTCCAGGGCGTCGTCCTTGACGATGTCGTCCTCGGCGACGCGCAGCATCTTGGCGGAGCGCAGGACCTCGTTGACCGTCTTGGTGATGGCCTGGTCGAAGCCGGAGACGTGGGTGCCGCCCTTGGGCGTGGCGATGATGTTGACGAAGGACTTGACCGTGCTGTCGTAGCCGGTGCCCCAGCGCAGCGCGACGTCGACGCCCAGCTCACGGGTGACCTCGGTGGGGGTCATGTGGCCACGGTCGTCGAGGACCGGGACGGTCTCCTTGAAGGTGCCCGTGCCCGTCAGCCGCTGGACGTCGCAGACGGCCTTGTCCTGGGCGAGGAACTCGCAGAACTCGCTGATGCCACCGTCGAAGCGGAAGGTCTCCTCGCTCTTGCCCACACCGTCCAGGTCGCGCTCGTCGCGGACCACGATGGTCAGGCCGGGCACCAGGAAGGCGGTCTGGCGGGCGCGCTGGTGGAGCGTCTCCAGGGAGAGCTTGGCGTCCTTGAGGAAGATCTGGCGGTCGGCCCAGTACCGCACGCGGGTGCCGGTGCGGGTCTTCGGGACGCGCTTGCCCTTCAGCAGCCCGTTGGCCGGGTCGAAGGGGCTGTCGGGACCCTGCTCGGTGAAGATGCCGGGCACGCCGCGGCGGAAGCTGATCGAGTGCGTGGCGCTGTTCCGGTCGACCTCGACGTCGAGCCGGGCCGACAGCGCGTTCACCACGGAGGCGCCCACGCCGTGCAGACCGCCGGAGGCCGCGTACGAGCCACCGCCGAACTTCCCGCCGGCGTGCAGCTTGGTCATGACGACCTCGACTCCGGAGAGCCCGGTCTTAGGCTCGACGTCGACCGGGATACCCCGGCCGTTGTCCTGCACCTCGACGGAGCCGTCGTCGTGGAGGATCACGTCGATGCGGTCGCAGTAGCCGCCGAGGGCCTCGTCGACCGAGTTGTCGATGATCTCCCAGATGCAGTGCATCAGGCCGCGGCTGTCGGTGGACCCGATGTACATGCCGGGGCGCTTGCGGACCGCTTCGAGCCCTTCGAGTACGAGCAGGTGCCGCGCGGTGTAGTTGGAACCGTCACGGTCTGCGGTCAGCAGCGCACTGGACGGCACGGACGTTTCGGCGGTCACGCGGTTCGCTCCTCGCTGAATTTGAAAACTGGCCCGGTGGGGTAAGGCCCGGCGTCGTTCACCGGTCTGAGGGTACCGATGCCTGGTAGAGCCGTTGTCACGCCACCCTCCCTGATTTCTCATGCTAGTCCAGAGTCGCATGAGTGTTCGATCCCTCGATGGGGTGACGTGAACATCACGTTCCCTTCCAGGCATGAACCATTTAGGCTCCGGGCACGTCCTCATGAACAACCGGCAACCCAGCCGGGAGGACGGACCGAGACAAGCAATGCGAAATCCGTAGAGCGACGCAATACGGCTCATTCGCCGCCAACCGGCAGCAGACAGCCACCTCGGGAAGAAGTTTCGAGGAAAAGCCACGAGCGGGAACGTTTTCGGCCTGGTTGGATGTTGACCCTGGTACGACAGCTCGTCGAGCTAGAGAAGAGGCGACGTGACTACTGTTCTGACCCCCGCGAGCCCCCTGACGGCCGCTGACCGCTGCGACCGCTGCGGCGCCCAGGCGTACGTGCGCGTCGTCCTGACCAGCGGCGGTGACTTGCTCTTCTGTGCCCACCACGGGCGCAAGTTCGAGCCGGAACTCAAGAAGATCGCCGCGGAAATACAGGATGAGACGGACCGGCTCACCGACGTGCCGGCCAAGGCAGTAGACGAGGACCGCTGACACCTCGCATCCACGACGAGCCAAGGGCCGGTCGCTGACCGGACGACGGGCGGCCACCCCCGCAGTCAAGGGGGGTGGCCGCCCGTCCGCGCGCCGAGGCCCGAGTCCCGCTCGGGCCTCGGCGCGCGTGCCGCTCAGAGGTTCGTCGGCAGAACCGCCGAGACCCGGGTGTAGACACCCGGATTCTCGGCCTGACCGCAACCGCTGCCCCAGGACACCAGCCCGATGAGCCGCCCCGCGGCCACCAGCGGCCCCCCACTGTCCCCCTGGCAGGCGTCCCTGCCGCCCTGCGGGTCACCGGCGCACAGCATCGTCTCGCCCCGGTACGAGGCTCCGAAGCCGCCTGGATACGCCCGCTCGCACGCCGTGTCGGGCAACACCTGGACGCGCGCCGAGCGCAGCGTCGAGGCATAGGTGCCGTTGCCCGTGGTGTCCCCCCATCCATAGACGTCCGCCGCCACCCCCGGAACCTCGGCCGCGTCGCCCGGGCGGGCCGCCTCGATCACATAGGACTGCGGCAGCGCGGTCTCCAGTGTCAGCACGGCCAGATCGTTGGCGTTGGTCGTGGGGTCGTACTCCGGACTGGTCCAGGTGCCGGAGATCCGGATCTCGTGTCCACCCTGACCGCTGAGGGCGCTGCGGCCCGCGATGACCTTGAGGTCGGGAAGATCCGAGGGCTCGCCGCCCAGGACCTCCCTGCCGAGGCAGTGTGCCGCGGTGAGCACGCGGGTGGGCGCGACGACCACGCCTCCGCAGAACTGCCCCGCACGCGTACCTCCGAACCGGTCACGGCTGGAGAGCGCCACGACCCACGGGGCCTCCGCGATCTTCACGGGCTGCCCTCCGACGACGACACTGTCGGCGGCCGCGGGCGTAGCGGCGGCGAACGGGCCCGCCGCCGCCGAGATCAGGCCCAGGGCAGTGGTCACTGCTCGGGCGAAGGGGCGACGCATAGAGCCTCCTGACTCTCCGATGATGTCGGTTCACCCAGCGTGGTCCAGGTGTCGCCACACTGCACCCGCGCACGCCGAAGGGCCCGGCTCCCTTTTCGGAGAACCGGGCCCTTCGGCGTGTACGACCGCGGACTAGTCGAGGTAGTCGCGCAGGACCTGCGAACGGGACGGGTGGCGCAGCTTCGACATCGTCTTGGACTCGATCTGGCGGATCCGCTCACGCGTGACGCCGTAGACCTTGCCGATCTCGTCCAGCGTCTTCGGCTGGCCGTCGGTGAGACCGAAGCGCATGGAGACCACGCCGGCCTCACGCTCGGAGAGCGTGTCGAGGACGGAGTGCAGCTGCTCCTGGAGGAGCGTGAAGCTGACCGCGTCGGCCGGGACGACCGCCTCGGAGTCCTCGATGAGGTCACCGAACTCGCTGTCCCCGTCCTCACCCAGCGGGGTGTGGAGGGAGATCGGCTCGCGGCCGTACTTCTGGACCTCGATGACCTTCTCCGGGGTCATGTCGAGCTCCTTGGCCAGCTCCTCCGGGGTGGGCTCACGGCCCAGGTCCTGGAGCATCTGGCGCTGGACGCGCGCGAGCTTGTTGATGACCTCGACCATGTGCACCGGGATACGGATGGTGCGGGCCTGGTCGGCCATGGCGCGGGTGATCGCCTGACGGATCCACCAGGTGGCGTACGTGGAGAACTTGTAGCCCTTGGTGTAGTCGAACTTCTCGACGGCGCGGATCAGACCCAGGTTGCCCTCCTGGATCAGGTCCAGGAAGAGCATTCCGCGGCCGGTGTAGCGCTTGGCCAGCGAGACCACCAGTCGGAGGTTGGCCTCCAGAAGGTGGTTCTTGGCGCGGCGGCCGTCCTCGGCGATGATCTCCAGCTCGCGCTTGAGCTTGGGCGCCAGCTTGTCGGAGTTGGCCAGCTTGTCCTCGGCGAACAGACCGGCCTCGATGCGCTTGGCGAGCTCGACCTCCTGCTCGGCGTTG
The DNA here is from genome assembly GCF_036237275.1 of Streptomyces sp. NBC_01353. Lineage (GTDB taxonomy): Bacteria > Actinomycetota > Actinomycetes > Streptomycetales > Streptomycetaceae > Streptomyces. The sequence continues at coordinate 2,352,389 of NZ_CP108352.1, forward strand.
AGCAGCGGGACCTTGCCGATCTGCTTCAGGTAGTCCTTGACCGGGTCGGCGGTGGCACCGGCGACCGCGACCTGCTGCGCCGGAGCGTCGTCCTCGTCCTCGTCGGACAGGACGAAGCCCTTGTTCTCGCCCTCGGCCTCTTCGTCCTCGCCCTTGCCGGGCGCGGCGTCGTCGAGCAGCTCCTCGCCCTCGACGGCCTCGTCGGCGTCCTTCTTGGCGGCGGTCTTCTTGGCCGTCGTCTTCTTGGCGGTGGCCTTCTTCGCCACCGTCTTCTTGGCCGCGGTCTTCTTCGCGGCCGCCTTCTTGGCCGGCGCTCCGGCCTCGTCGGCCGGGTCCGCGCTCTCTGCCGCCTCGGCCGCCGTGGCGGCCGAGACGGACTTCGTCACGGTCGTCTTGGCGGTGACGGTCTTGGTGGCGGTGCGCTTGGCCGGGCTCTTCGCTGCGACGCTCTTGCGGGCGCGCTTCGGCGACTCCGCTGCACTGACCATCAGCGTCACACCCTCTTCCTCGAGGATCTGGTTGAGGCTGCGCAGAACATTCTTCCACTGGGTTGGCGGAATCTGGTCAGCCTCGAAGGCCCGACGCACGTCATCGCCGGCGATCTGCCCATCAGCCTTTCCCCGCTCGATGAGCGCCATCACAGACTCGGACTCGGCGATCTCCGGCGGGAGCGTACGGGATGTGCTGGCCGACACGAACAACCTCTCGGAACGATGGAAAACGGCTTCCGGCCCCGCCCGGGATCGGGCCGGAGCCGACGACCATCGGCTGGGAATGTGCCGACGGCGCGGGCTGAACCGGGGAACTGCACAGCGCCTCACGCGGCTGCTGTATTCCTTCCTCGGCTGTCACCTCTTAAGTCATCGCACGGCTTCGAGGAGTGTTACGCCCAATCCGCGTGGCCCGAGTCACACCTCATTTGCGACGAAGCGGCCAGAACGGACGTTCGTCGCACATTCGCGCCGCCCGAGCCCTCGCGGAACCCTGGGGATACGCCGTGATCCCCGGGTTCCGCATGGCTCCGGCGACACGCGATGCGTACGGCTCCGCGCCCCTGGCCGTGGCCCGCGGGTCAGTGCTCACGCGGAGCGGGCACGACGCGCTCCACCTCCGGGTGGACGGTCAGCAGCTGACGCATGGCCGCCTCGGCGCCCTGCGCGTCCCCGGTCGCGAGGCAGTCGACGATACGCGCGTGGTGCGTCAGGCAGGGCTCACCGGGACGGTCACAGCCGGTGACCGGACCGCCGGAGACCTGGAGCGCGGCGGCGACGATGCCGGAGAGGTGCTCCAGCATCCGGTTCCCGGCGAGCTGGATCAGCAGGGAGTGGAACTCGACGTCGGCGCGGGAGAAGGTGATGCCGTCACCCTGGGCATAGGCGTGACCCATGATCTCGACCATGTCGGCCAGCCGCTGCTGGACGTCCTCGCGGCCGTGCCCGGCGGCGAGCCGGGCAGCCAGGGGCTCGATCGTCCAGCGCAGCTCGTTCAGCTCGCGGCGCTGGTCGTCGCGCTGAGGGCCGAAGGCGCGCCACTCGATGATGTCGGGGTCCAGCAGGTTCCAGTCACTGACGGGCCTGACCCGGGTGCCGACGTTGGGGCGGGCGCTGACCAGGCCCTTCGCCTCCAGGACGCGCAGCGACTCACGTACGACGGTGCGGGAGACCTCGAAGCGCTGACCGATCTCCTCCGGGACGAGCGGGCGGTCGGCGCCGAGGTCGCCGGAGACGATCATCTGCCCGAGCTGCTGGACGAGCTGGCCGTGCAGGCCGCGGCCGCGACTGCCGGTCGAGCGACGACCGACCCGGCCGAGGTCCGTCTCCACCCCTTCCCAGGAGGGCGGACCCACACGTTCGGCGACGGGCGCCTCCGCGTACGGGTAGCGGTCGAGATCGCCCGGGGCGCCGAGGCCGGAGTCGACGGGGCGGGCGGCGGTCATCATGGTGTGCGCAAGGGTACTCACGCATCCTTTGTCGGCGTGCCCCCCGTGACCCTTGAGGTCTTTGGTGAAAAGCACACGAAAGGGTGATCGGCACCCCCTACACAATTGACGATTAATCGGACATAAGCGGCCATTTTCAAGGTAGTTGTCGCGGAAGCGGAAGCTTTCGATCCGGAAATGATCACCAACGTGCTTTGCGGCGAAGGCCGGTGAACAGATAGGCGCAGAGCAGGGCGGTCAACGACAGCGCCAGCGCCACCCCCACGGGCTGGGCGACCACCCGCAACACCCCCGTCAGCCAGCGATCGGCCGCGGCCGGCCACTCCAGGCTGACGAAACCCCGCAGCCGTGCGGGGAGCCCGGAGATCGGACGGCCCGAGGGCCCGGAGGTCGCCTTCTGCAGCAAGGGCGCGAGGGCCACCGGCACCGCGAGGACCGCCGCCACTCCCGCCGCGGCGACCCGGAAGACCCCGGCTCCGAGCACCCCGGCCCAGGCACAGCCGACGGTCAGACCGAGCCAACTCGCACACAACGTCGGCCAGTTTTTCGGTACGGGAATCAACTCGCCGCCGTAGACGAGGCGAAGGGTCTGCAGGTCGGCGACGACGACGAGCACGGCCAGGACCAGGCCGACGGCGGTCGCGACAAGGAGCTTGGCGAGCAGCAGTCCGAGGCGGCGCGGAACCGCGCCGCGGCCGGTGGTGAGCGCCGGGTATCTGTACTCGTCCGCGAACGAGAAGGCGCCGAGCAACCCGGCTCCGATGGCGGCGGGCGGCAGCGGGGAGAGGGTGGGCCAACCGGCGAGGAGGGTGGGCACGGGCGTCCGGCCGTTGCGCGCGAGCACCACGGAGACCACTACCGAGGCGACCAGGACCGCGGCCGCGACGAGCGGAGTGGTCGGAACGCCGAGCAGTCTGCGGATCTCGTACCGGAGTGGACGGAGCGGCGAACGGGTCGGCCGACGCTTCGCAGGCGGCGCGGGCTCGCGCACGGCAGCGGAGCCTTCGGATTCGGATCCGGAGGTGCCGCCGCCCACGGGAGTGGCCTCTGAGGGCTCGAACAAGTCACGCGGGCCTGTGTCGCCCACCTCGTCGGAGAGTTGGTGGATGAGCACGCCGTGCCGGTACGCGGTCTCGCCGATCGTGGCGCAGTCGCTGCCGTAGACGGAGAGTCGATTGCCCTTCTCGGTGACGACCTCCACGGTGCGGCGCGCGGCGCGCGCCTCCTGTGTGACGACCGAGGCGAGCCGCGCGGCGTGGGGGGTACGTACGGCCACCCGCGGTCTCAGCCGGGTTCGGGCGAAGTCGGCCACCTCCTGCTCCGCGACGAGGCGACCGTGGGCGACGGTGACGACCCGGTCGGCATTGCGGGCCGCGTCCTTGGGGTCGTCGGTGGTGTAGAGGACGGTGCCGCCCTCCAGGGCGTGGGCACGCAGGAGTTCGTGCAGCCAGGCCGTGTCCCGTACGGAGAGACCGGAGCCGGGCTCGTCGAGCAGAAGCGCGTGCGGATCGGCCAACAGAGCCGAGGCCAGGCCGAGTCGGCGGTCCATCGCGCGCGGCAGGGTGCCGATGCGCTGGTCGGGGAGGCCGGTGAGTCCTACGGCCCTGAGCATTTCGTCGGCCCTGGACGCGGGAACGCCGGTCGCCGCGCACAGCATGCGCAACTGGCTCCGCATGGTGCGCGAGGGGTGTCCGGGGACGTCCCCCAGCAGCACACCGACCTCACCGGCGGGGTGCGCGATGCGGTGGAGAGGGCGGCCGCGGAAGTACGTGACGCCACGGCCCGGCTCGAGTTCGAGCATCAGCCGCAAGGTGGTGCTCTTGCCGGATCCGGTGGGGCCGAGAAGGGCGGTGACCTGCCCCGGCCGGGCATCGAAGGTGAGATCGTTAACGGCGGGCGGGCGGTCGCGGCGGGGGCTGCTGGTGAGTCCGATGGCCTGGAGCATCGCTTCTCTCGCGGTAGGTGACACCGCTCCGCGGCAGGGCGGCTATCGAAGCAAGATAACGCGACATTTCGGACTTTTGGCGCAAGGTTGGAGCCTCGGGTCGCCTTGAAGCGCGCCGTCAGACCTCGGGACGCAGCATGGGCGGGTTGAGCAAGGTCGCCCCACCCGCACGGAAGAGCTGCGCGGGACGGCCACCCTGGCGCGTGGTGGTGCCACCCGCGGGAACCAGGAAACCGGGCGTACCGGTCACCTTCCGGTGGAAGTTGCGCGGGTCGAGCGCGACACCCCACACGGCCTCGTACACCCTCCTGAGCTCGCCGACCGTGAACTCCGGCGGACAGAAGGCGGTGGCCAGCGAGGAGTACTCGATCTTGGAACGGGCCCGTTCCACTCCGTCGGCGAGGATCTGCGCGTGGTCGAACGCGAGCGGCTCGTGCCCCTCCTCGCGCTCGGGGGAACCGTCCTTGCCGAGCACTTCCTCGACCGGCGCCCAACGTGCGCTGTTCGCGTCACCACCCGCGCGCGGCGCCGGCAGGTCCGGGGCGAGCGCCAGATGGGCGACGCTGACCACTCGCATCCGGGGGTCACGCTGCGGATCCCCATAGGTCGCCAGCTGCTCGAGGTGGGCGCCGTTGCTCGGCATGGGCGACGGGGCCCCGGGGTCGTGGACACAGAGTCCGGTCTCCTCCACCAACTCGCGCGCCGCCGCGGCGCCGAGGTCCTCGTCATCGCGGACGAATCCGCCGGGCAGCGCCCAACGGCCCTGGAACGGAGCCTCTCCCCGTCTCACGACCAGGGCGCACAGCGCGTGGCCCCTTACGGTGAGCACGACCAGATCGACGGTGACGGCAAAGGGCGGGAAGGCCGACGGGTCGTAGGGAGACATGCCGCGATCATAGTCGTCTTCCTGACGATAAACACTCCCCTCCGCTGCATCGGGAATCACTTCTTGTCCCTCCCGTGAGGCTTCCCTCGCGCTGCTACCCCGCATGGTCAGCCGCCCAGCTGAAGGCCGTCGGCGGCCTCCTCGACCATGCCCAGCCCGAGTCGGCTCACCCTCACGGTGAACGGCTCCCCCGCGACGCGCAGCCCCGACAGCCGTACGGCGCCGAGCGGAGCCGACCGGACGGGATGCAGGGCCACGGTCCGGCGGGGCGCATCGGGCCGGATCCCGGCGAGGGTCGTCAGGAGATGGACGCCGGCCGCCGCTGCCACGGCGGCCGGCCGGCATGCCGCCGGGTGCGGCACCGGAACACCACCGGCCGTGCGCTGGGCGCCCGCATACATCTCGGGCAGGCGGTGCCCGAACGCCTCCGCCGCGTCGAGGGCACCACGGAGCAGGGACGCGGCCTCCCTCTCGTATCCCGCCGCTGAGAGCCCGGCCACGGCGACCGCCGTTTCATGGACGCGTACGGCTCCCGCCCGGTGCCCGAAGGGGTTGTGGCCGGGTTCCTTGGCACCGAGGCTGCGCAGCCCCCAACCGGAGTCCAGTGCCGGGGTGCCGAGCAACCGGGCCAGCTGTTCGGTCTCTGCCCTGTCCAGCAGGCCGGGCGCGTACCGGCCGCCGCCCAGGAGGCCGGTGTCGAGGAGGTGTGCCGCCCATCCTCCGAGCTGGGTCCATGGCCCGCCGCCCGGCGCCCGGGCCGCGGCGGGTCTGCCGCCGGACCTGTCGTCGAGCCAGAACTCCACGCGGAAGCGGGCGCGAAGGCTGCTCGCCCACTCCCGCCAGGCGTCCCCGCCCGGTCGGCCGCAGGCGTCGAGGAGGTCGGCGCCGAGCACGGCCGCACGGTGGGCATGGGCCTGAGTCTCGGCCCGCCAAGGGCCGGAGGGCCCCGGGTCCGGGACGAATCCGTGCGGGTCGGCGGCGGTCCGCAGCCACTGCAGACACCGTTCCGCCGCGGGAAGCAGTTCCTCGAGGTCCTGTTCGGGCAGTCCCCAGCGTCTTGCCTCGGCCAAGGCAGCGGGGAAGGCGAGAGTCGCCTCGATGCCGGTGCAGCGGGGCGGCAGGTAGGGCCCCGCGTCCCGGAGAGGGCCGGGGATGCGCCCCTCCGCCGGGCCCGGTCCGCCGATCTGGGTACGGGCCAGCGTTCGGAGGGTGGTGACGGTGAGCCGAGTACCGAGGGGCAGGGCCATGCGTGCTGCCCACAGCGCTTCGGAGGTGGCGGGTCCGCAGCGCCAGGGCACTCCGGCCGCGAGATGGACGTCCGCCGGGTGGGCCGGGTCGCGCTGGAGGAGGGCCCGCAGATCGTCGACGGATGTGCGCAGGAGCTCCCCGATCCGAGGATCGTCGCCCTCGGCACGGGCCTCGGCGAGGACCGTACCGCCGGGCCGCCCGGCCCCCGGCGCCGAGAGTGGGGCAGACCGGGGTGTCCGGTCCGCGCGCACCCTGAGTTCGATGGTGCTTGTGGCTCCGGGGGCCAACTCGACCTCCCACCGTAGGAGCCCGGCAGCGGCCAGCGCGTCCATCGGTGGCGGGTCCGCGGTGACGGCCGCGTACCGGCCGCCGTCCGCCGTCCAGCGCATCCCGGTGCCGTGGACGCTGGGGAAGATTTCGGGCCCCGGCTGCCCGGACGCCACCGCGCCCAGATCCGCGAGATCCGTCCCGAGAGCGATTTCCACCGGGAGTCGCAACGGTCGGGCGGCCGAGCTGCGCAGGGTGATCCGCTCGGTTCCGTCGGCGCCGCGCGAGCGCTCGACGGTGATCCCGGGGTCGGGTCCGTTGTCCCCCGCCGTACGCAGAGCCCCGAGGAACACGGCCCGGTCGGCGGCGGACCGCCTGCCTTGGAGTGCGATGGGTTCGCGTCCGGCCACCCGCAGCACACAGCGGGAGAGGAGTCTCCGTCCGGACAGATAGACCCCTTCGAGGCCGTGCCCGGTGAGCTGTCCGTGGTCGGCACAGATGACGAGGGCGGGCAGGGCGACGCAGATGAGCGCGTTGTGCACCGAGGGCAGCTCACTCGGCCGTGGGGCGCCCGGGAGGGTGAGGCCGGCGAGGGTCGCGGGTCCGGCCGGGAGTCCGGGGGCCGGTGCGGAGCTGAGGGCCATGGGTGGTGTGCGGTGCTCTCTGTGCGATCCGGACTGCCGGTGTGTGGTCGGCGGGACGGGTCGTGGGGCTCCGCCACAGAGCTGAACGCCTCCACGGGCGGCCTGGTCACGGGCGTCATCGGCCGCTCCTCGTCCCCCGCTGTCCCGTGCGCCGTGCCGCGGCGTCCCGCGGCGGCTTCGGTGAGGCCTTGCCAGGGCGGGTGCCGGCGGCGGGCCCGCCCCTCCTGACCGGCTGCGGGCGGGCGCCCCGCGAACCCGCGCGGCGCGCCCCGGCACGGGTCTCGACCGCCGCTGTCCTCGAGTCCCGTTCGTGGCGCAGGCAGCTGCGCAGCGACTCGGGATCGAGCCCCTCGTTGCAGGCCTGATGCAGCAGGCGGGCGAAGACATATTCGGGGTCGGCGTCCAGCGCGAGGCCGAGAGCGACCCGGGCGGCCGGTTCGTCCCCGGTGGACCAGGCCACCCAGCCGGCGAGGGTGAGCGGCGCCGCCGCGTACTCGTCGAAGGGCGCCACGCATCGCCGGGCCAGTACTCCCCACAGCCGCAGGGCCGCCGAACCCTCCGGACCCTCCATCCATTCGGCGGCCCGGTCCCGTGTGTCGCGGTCCTGCAGCCCGAGAATCAGCGCCGCGGCCTCGTCGGGGTCGATCAGTGCGTCATCGGCCGCGTCCCGCTCCGTGGTTCCCGTGCCGCGTACCCGGACGGCCGCGGATGTCCGTGCCGGTCCTTCGGCCACGGTGGCCGGCCCGCCGTACCGCCGCAGCATCTCGCGGGCGAGCGTGAGCGTCTTCTCCCTGATGTCCTCCCTGCCAGGGCCCGGCGGGTCGTCGAGGATCTTGGGGACGATCACGGACGCGGCCTCGTTCAGGGCCTTGCGCTGCCGCTCGTCGTCGGGCGACGCCCGTGGCTTGAGCCGCGCCTCCATGTCGCGCAGGGATCCCTTCACCTGGATTCCGGCGTAGGCGGCCGACGCCGCCATGACCGACGTACCGGTCAGGGCGAGGGGGGTGCCGTCGGGCGGACAGCAGCGGGTGTCGGGGCAAACGTACGAGAAGTGGAGACCGTCGGAGATGCAGAGGACTTCGTAGACGGGAATGTCGAGCTCGCCACAGGCCGTACGCAGCCGCTGGGAGAAGGGGCGCAGTCGCTCCATCACGTGGCGGCCGGTCTCGCCGGGCGCGGGGTCCTGGCAGAGGAAGACGACGATGCCGTCCGGGCGGGTGCCGCGCCGGGCGCAACCCTCGACGAGGCATTCCGCGAGGTGCTCCGCCGTCGAGGGCCACTCCGCGGCCGAGCGCGGGATACCGAGCCTGACCCTGCCGCCGAAGCGGCCGTGCTCGCCGTGGAGAGCGACGAGGACGACGGAGTCGGTGGGATGGAAGCCCAGCATGAAGGGAAGAGCGTCGGCCAGTTCGGCTGGGCCGCGCAGGGTGATCTGCTGCGATTCGGTCGATCCACGGGATTCGTGCGGGTTCGTGTTCATGGTCACGACGGTCTCGCGGGCGACGTCGACTCCGAAACCCCTGTGGATAACTCCGGGCGGCCCTCGATCCCCGGTTGTCCACAGGTTTCGCCGCTCGTTCGCGCAATGTCCGACCCATCGGGTTGCATGGGGGGATGACCAACGCAGACCGTCTCACCGACCGCGCGGGCCTCCGAGCCACCGCCGATGCCGTACTCGCCCGTCTCGTCGGAGACCCGACCGGCACGGCGAGACTGCGGGCGGACCAGTGGCGGGCCATCGAGGCGCTCGTCGCGGACAAGCGACGGGCGCTGGTGGTGCAGCGGACCGGGTGGGGCAAGTCCGCGGTGTACTTCGTGGCGACGTCCCTGCTGCGCCAGGCCGGAAGCGGTCCCACGGTGATCGTCTCCCCGCTCCTCGCGCTGATGCGCAACCAGGTGGAGGCGGCGGCCCGTGCCGGTATCCGTGCCCGCACGATCAACTCGTCGAACACGGAGGAGTGGGAGACCGTCCAGCAGGAGGTGGCCGCGGGCGAGGTGGATGTGCTGCTGGTCAGTCCCGAGCGGCTCAACAACCCCGACTTCCGCGACGAGGTCCTTCCCCGGCTCGCCGCCGCCACGGGTCTGCTCGTGGTCGACGAGGCACACTGCATCTCCGACTGGGGCCACGACTTCCGGCCCGACTACCGCCGTCTGCGCACGATGTTGGCGGAGCTTCCGGCCGGCGTCCCCGTGCTCGCCACCACGGCGACGGCCAACGCCCGGGTGACGGCGGACGTCGCCGAGCAGCTCGGTACGGGCGCGGGGACGGACGCGCTGGTGCTGCGTGGCCCGCTCGACCGGGAGAGTCTGAGTCTCGGTGTGGTCCAACTGCCCGACGCCGCCCACCGGCTGGCCTGGCTGGCCGACCACCTCGGCGAGCTTCCCGGATCCGGGATCATCTACACGCTCACGGTCGCGGCCGCCGAGGAGGTCACCACCTATCTCCGCCAGTGCGGGCACACGGTGTCCTCGTACACGGGCCGGACGGAGAACGCGGACCGGCAGCAGGCGGAGGAGGACCTGCAGGCGAACCGGGTCAAGGCGCTGGTGGCGACATCGGCCCTGGGCATGGGGTTCGACAAGCCGGACCTCGGCTTCGTCGTGCACCTCGGTTCGCCGTCCTCCCCCATCGCGTACTACCAGCAGGTGGGCCGTGCCGGGCGTGGGGTGGAGCACGCGGAGGTGCTGCTGCTGCCGGGCAAGGAGGACGAGGCGATCTGGCAGTACTTCGCGTCGGTCGCCTTCCCGCCCGAGGAGCAGGTGCGCCGCACTCTGGACGTCCTGGCACACGCGGACCGCCCGCTCTCCCTGCCGGCTCTGGAGCCGCTGGTCGAGCTGCGGCGGACCCGGCTGGAGACGATGCTCAAGGTCCTGGACGTGGACGGCGCCGTGCATCGGGTGAAGGGTGGCTGGACGAGCACGGGACAGTCGTGGGTGTACGACACCGAGCGGTATGCCTGGGTGGCGCGTCAGCGGGCGGCCGAGCAACAGGCGATGCGCGAGTACGCGGCGACGACGGGCTGTCGGATGGAGTTCCTGCGACGCCAGTTGGACGACGAGGAGGCCGCTCCGTGCGGCCGCTGCGACAACTGCTCGGGGTCCCGGTTCGACCCGAAGGTGACCGACGCCGCGCTCGACGCCGCCAAGGGTGAACTGGGGCGGCCGGGCGTGGAGGTGGAGCCACGCAAGATGTGGCCGACCGGACTCACGACGGTCGGTGTCGATCTGAAGGGCCGTATCCCGGCGGGCGAGCAGTCGTTCGGCGGGCGGGCGCTCGGGCGGCTCTCGGACATCGGCTGGGGAAACCGTCTGCGTCCGATGCTCTCGGAGCGGGCGCCCGACGGCCCTGTTCCGGACGATGTGGTGCAGGCGGTGGTCCGCGTGCTCGCCGACTGGGCCAAGGGGCCCGGAGGTTGGGCGTCCGGCGCGCCGGACGCTCCCGTTCGGCCGGCCGGCGTGGTCACGATCGCCTCCCGCAGCAGGCCGAACCTGGTCGGCTCGCTGGGTCGGCGGATCGCGGAGATCGGCAGGATGCCGCTGCTGGGAGCGGTCGAGTACGTGCCGGAGGCGGAGGATCTGCGGATCTCACGAACGAACAGCGCCCAGCGGGTGGTGGGGCTCCATCAGGCCCTGACGGTTCCCCCCGCACTGGCCGAACGGCTGGCCTCGGCCGGCGGTCCGGTTCTGTTGGTGGACGACCTGTCGGACAGCGGCTGGACCCTCGCCGTGTCGGCCCGACTGTTGCGCCGGGCGGGAGCGGAAGGCGTGTTTCCGCTGGTGCTCGCCGTCCAGGGGTGAAACGGGGAGTGAACACTAGGTGGCTGGGCAGGGATATGAGTGTCATACCGGCGCATTCCAGTCAGCTGCCTCAATTGCTCGTTGCCGCCCGCGCACAGGCCCGCAAGAATTGGGACCCCGCCCCGCACAGCCCTTGTACGCGGTCCGGAAGGACTGTGCTGTGGTGCGCCCTCACTCGACCCTGCCCGCCAGCGGGCGCGTATCCGAAGGGAGGACCGTGACCTTCGGATTCGCTCCGTCCGCAGCCACCTCGATCAACTCGCCGTCCGAGTCCGCCAGCCGCCTCTCCCGGATACTGGAACCGTCCGAGTGGGCCGCGGCGGGAATCCCGCTGCTCCGCAATCCTCGCGAAGTGGTGAGCGGGCTGCACACCCGCCACCGGCCGACACCCTCGACCGCTGTCGTCGCCGTCCTCGACCACGAGGAACGGCTCGCCGCCAGTGCGTCGTTCACCCGCCGCGCCGTCCCCGCGGACGGCTGGGAGTTCCGCAACGCGCTCCTCGCGCATCTGCGCCGGGTCATCCCACACGATCTGCGACGCCGGACCCCGGTGCGGACGGCCGTGCTGCTCTACTGCCGTGACGGCGACGAGCGATGGACCGAGGAGGACGGCGCCTGGATGTGGGGGCTGCGCGACGCCTGCACCCTCCACGGGCTGCGCTGCGGTGCGTACATCACGCTGACCCGCGGCGGTTGGCAGGTGCTCGGTGAGGGCCGGGGCGGCCGGCAGCCGGGCTCCGACTCGCGTCCGACCGCTCTGGGAGACGTCGCCTCCGAGATCGGCGCCCTGACTCCGCGTACCGCGGGCGGCGCCACCGAGCTGCTGCGCAGGACGGCGGCTCGCTGACGCGTCAACTCCAGCGCCGGTGCGCGGGAACCTCTGGACCACGGCCCGGCCGCCCCCATGGGGCGGCCGGGTCAGGACCGCGAGACGTACTCCGCGTCAGACACCCGCGCCGAGCACGGCGTTGATGCGCTGCGGGTCACCGCAGAGGACGAGCAGCGCGGTCGCGCGTCCCATCGCCAGGGGCAGGGCGCGTGCGGCGGCGTCATCGGCTCCGCCGTTGACCGCCACGACGACCACAGGTCGCGTGGCGGCCCGCTCCACGGCGGCGGCGTCCGCGAAGAACACGTCGTCGCGGGCGTCCTGCTGAGCCCAGTAGGCGGCATCGCCGAAGGACAGCTCGTGCGCCGCCCACGGGTGCTGCTCACCGGTGGTGAGGACGAGGATGTCGCCGGGCGGGCGGCCGGTCTCCAGAAGCAGATCGACTGCCTCTTCGGCGGCGTCGAGCGCGCCGTCGACCGGGGCGGGGATCAGCTGGATCTGCGGGCCGGACCGCTGTTCGGAACGATTCTCCGAACGGGGCGACGGGGACTGCCCTGCACCGGGGTGCGGGCGATGCGCCGGCGGCGCGGGCCTGGCCGGTGCGGGGCCGGGACGCCCTGGACGCGGCGAGGCCGCCGAGCGCGGGCCGGGTACGGGACGAGGGGTCGGCGCGGGGTGGCCGGCGGCCATGGCGCGGGGACCCTGGGCACTCTCGTGAATCTGAGGCTCCTCGGGGATGAGAGGCATGGGTGGATGTCTATCAAACGCCGGTGCGCGAGGCTCCGGCGGGTGGGCACAATCGTGCGACCCGGCCGGCGACATGGCGCTGCCGGGAAGTTCAGAAGTCGAAGCCGAGTTGGCCCCCGCTTTCCAGTGCGACCGCCTCGGCGGAGATGCGGACCTTCTTGAGGTGCCGCCACTGGGGCAGCGCGTCGAGATACGACCAGGAGAGCCGGTGGTACGGGGTGGGCCCCCGCTCCTCCAGGGCAGCCTTGTGGACCGGCGAAGGGTAGCCCGCGTTGGCGCCGAAACCGAAGGCCACGCACTCCTCCGCCTCGCTCTCCAGCTCGGCCATCATCGCGTCGCGTCGCACCTTGGCGATGACCGAGGCCGCCGCGACGGCGATGCAGGACTGGTCGCCCTTGATCACCGTACGGACCTTCCAGGGGCTGCCGAGGTAGTCGTGCTTGCCGTCGAGTATCACCGCGTCCGGGCGTACGGGCAGGGCCTCCAGCGCGCGCTCGGCCGCCAGCCGGAGCGCCGCGGTCATCCCGAGCTCGTCGATCTCCTGGGGGGAGGCGTGCCCGAGCGCGTAGGCGGTGACCCACTTCTCCAGTTCCGCGGCCAGGGCCGTACGGCGCTTGGGGGTGATCAGCTTGGAGTCGGTGAGTCCCTCGGGGGCCCGGCGCAGGCCCGTGACGGCCGCGCAGACCGTGACCGGGCCGGCCCATGCCCCGCGTCCGACCTCGTCGACCCCGGCAACGATCTTGGCGCCGGTGGTGGCTCGGAGCGATCGCTCGACGCTGTGGGTGGGTGGTTCGTACGGCATGGCGCCAGACAGGTTACGCCGCTGGGGACCGCCCGCGATACCCGGATTCCCATCGGATGTCCGAAGGCGCCGCGGACAGGCGACTCACGAGCTCGGAGAGCGGAGCAGCGGCACCATGATCCTCTCGATCACGGCGGCGGTCCCGGCATCGATCCATTCGCTAACGCACACTTTCGAGCGGCGCATCATCATCGCCGGCATGACGTCGAAGAGCAGGCCACCGGTGGCACAGGCACGCACGTAAACGCGCCGGAACCCTGCTTATCCGCCTCTCGGAGGAGTCGATCGCAGGGTTCGATCACCCGGTCACGATCAGCCCGCGCAAACGCTCTGCGGCCTCACCGTCGCATTCGTGAATGCCCCGATCGCAGAGCGAAGTCGGCCTCTCGACCGCCTTCACGGCAGCTGGCGGCTTGGAGGCACTCGCGCGGATCACGGCGGTGGCGGTGATCCGGTTCCGCAAGAGCGATCTTGACGCGCTCAGTGGCAAGGCCGAGGCCACGGACCCGGCCGTCCAGGGCACCGCGGGACGTTCGCGCTCTGCCCCCTCCCCCTAAGCGAGCGGGGGGAGGGGGGAGAGCCAGTGGTTCAGTGCGACGGAGGGGTGACTCAGGGGATGCTGTACGGATCGCCGTCCGCGTCCGGGTCGTAGTCCTCTTCCCTGCTCGGCTCGTCGCAGTCCACGGAGGACCGCTCGATCCCACGCTCCGCCAGGATCGAACGGGCCCTCACCTCCGACCAGCTGGTGGCGAACCACCCTCCGTCGTCGGCGCGCAGTCGCGCCTCGATGTCCATCAGGGCGCAGGAACGTTGCGGCTCAGGCAGCCGATCGAGCGCCGGCACGGCGTCGGCCGAGAGTCCCGCGAGGTAGGGGACATCGATCTTCTCGAGACGGTCGTACCGCGCGACGTTGTTCTCGGCGACGATCGCGTCGGGCGAGGCCAGGCCGAAGGCCAGCACGGCCGCTGCGGCACTCGCGGCCAGCGCCCGCGGCAGCAGGCGCGCGCCGAAGATCCCCGCGGCCATGATCAACAGGATGACCACTCCCAGCCAGATCTCCATCGTGGCCACCGATATGCGCAGCCGGGTGAGCCCGTACGCGTCCACGTACAGGTCCATCCTGCGCAGCGCGGAGGCGACCACGACCAGTGTGAGGACACACAGGGTGCCGAGCACGGCGCGCACGAGGGTCCGATCGCGGGCCTCCGCGCGTGGCGCCCACCGCAGGGCGAGACCGATGACCACGAGGGTGAGCAGGGTGGCCATCAGGAGCTGCCAGAAGCCCTGACGCGCGTACTCGGAGTAGGTCAGGTCGGTCTCTTCCAGCACCTTGTCGTATCCGCCGAAGAGAACCGCGAGTTGGACGGCGTTGAAGGCCGCGAAGAGCAGGTTCAGGACAATGAGCGGAGCGGCCCACTCCAGTCGTGCCCGCGCCCGGCCGGGACGGATGACCATACGGTCCCAGCGCAACGGAGCGGCGGCGGTACGCGCGAGGGAGATCGCGCCGAACAGGCCGAGCAGGAAGAAGGAGAGCCGCCACGGCACCTGGGCCGGCGAGAAGTCGGGGATGAGCGAGCCGAGCAGATCGGCGAAGGCCGCGTCGGCGCCCGCGAACAGCGCACCGAAGACGACGAGGAGGGCGACGGCCACTCCGACCGTACGCACGACCGGGCCCCATCGGCCACGGGAACCGTCGGCCCGGTCACGCAGCCCTCGCAAGGCCCAGGTGGTGCCGGAGCCCAGCGAGTCGATCAGACCGATGGGACCGAACAACATGCTCGGCCAGCCGCGACCGCCGTGCAGGGCGAAGGAGGTCAGCACCAGCGCGGAGACGAGCGCGAGGAAGGTCGGCCAACCGGCGTCCCGCAGGGCGGGGATGCCGAGGAGGGCGAGACCCCCGATCGCCCAGATCAGCGTCCAGGGGCGAAGGCGGCGGCCCGCCGCCCGCGCGGCGAAGGACGCGGCGATCACCGCCGGGACGGCCACGAGCACCAGATTCAGGCCGAGTCCGTCGCCGAGGAGCAACGCGCTGAGGAGCGCGGTGGCCCCGACGGCCGCCAGGGTCGTGGTTGTGGCCCGAGCCGGCGCGGCGGGGCGCAGTCGGGTCAGCCAGCTGTCGCTCGGAGGCGTCGGTGGTGCCCAGGGATGCTGGGGTCTCTGCCCTCCGGGCCGTCCGGACGACGCCGGTGCCCGGTGCTGTGGCGGTACGGGCGGTACGGCACCGGGCCGCGTCGTCGCGGCGGCGGGCGGCGGCGTCGCCGGCGCGGCGGGCACCGGCTGGGACGAAGCGCCACCCTTCGGTGGAGGAGTACTTCCCTCTGGTGAAGGAGTGCTGTCCTTCGGTGGTGGTGCGGACGATGTGTCGGACACGGGACCCCCTCCCGACCCGGTCCGCAAACGGGGCCATGAGGGCGGAGGGCCTGCGTCCGGGTGTCTCGTCGGCGCTCTCTCTTCATGATCAGCGCTTGGGAGTGGCCGACTCTAACCGCGCCCCCGGACATTCGACCCCAGAGGACCGGCGCTGTGGCAGGACCGTGACACTCGTCCCGGCCGGGCCGCTCAATCCGCCGGCTCGGCCATGCGGTGGCTGGGGCTCGCCGGCCGGGCGGATCGTCGTCAGGGGCGCACGGCGGCCGGGAGCCAGCCCGGCAGTGCCTCGGTCTGGTCCAGCCAGGCGGTGGGAGGCGCGCCGGTCGTGGCGGAGGCCACGACGCCGCCTGCGATCGCACATGTGGTGTCGACGTCGCCGCCCACCTGCGCGGTCGTCCAGAAGACCCGCTCGAAGTCGCCGAGGCCGCGGGCGGCCGACCAGAGCGCGTACGGCACGGTGTCGTGCGCGCTGGTACGACGGCCGCTGCCCAGGACCGCGGCCACCGTCGTCGCGTCGCCGTAGTCGAGCATGTCGCGGGCCCTGCGCAGGCCCGCGCCGACGGCGCTGCGCGGGACGAGCGCGATCACGCCGTCCAGGAGGTCGGTGGGGGTGGGCGGCCCGGCCGGGTCCGCGGCGAGCGCGGCTGCGGCGGCCACGGCCATCGTACCGACCACGGCCTCGCGGTGCTGGTGCGTGGTGTACGCGGAGATTTCGGCCTGATGGGTCGCCTGCTCGGGGTCGTCGGCGTACCAGGCGCCGAGCGGGGCGATCCTCATCGCGGCCCCGTTCCCCCAGGAACCCTGGCCGTTGAAGAGCGCCGCGGCCAGCTCCCGCCAGTCGCCGCCCTCCCTGATGAGCCGGAGCATCCGATTGACCGCGGGCCCGTAACCCCGGTCGAAGTCATGATGCTCGGCGAACGCCTGCGCGAGCGCGTCCTGGTCGATCCGGTTGTGGTGCGCGAGCACGGCCAGAACGGAGCAGGCCATCTCGGTGTCATCGGTCCACTGCCACGGTCCGGACGGCACTTCGCGTCGTTTGAGCAGCGGATAGTTGGCGGGGACGAAGTACTGGGAGCCCAGGGCGTCTCCCACGGCCAGACCTCGAAGGCTGGCCAGGGCGCGGTCGAAGCGCCGGTCGAGAGAGGAGTCAGCGGTCATCGCTCTGCCACTCTATCCGGTGTGGCCGTACGGTTCGGGGGTACGCCAGCGTTCGAACGGCCGGTCCAGGCGGTATCGGCCGTCCTCGCCGAGCAGCAGGGTCCGCGTCTCGGCGTTGCCCGGGTTGGACAACGACTCGAAGTCGGCGACAGTCCAGTGGAACCAGCGCATGCAGAACAGCCGCATGGTCAGTCCGTGGGTCACCAGTAGCACGTTGGGCGGATGGTCAGGCGCCTCGAAGCTGCGGTACAGGCTCTCGAGGAACGCCCCGACCCGGTCGTACACATCGGCCCCCGACTCGCCCTGGGCGAAGCGGTAGAAGAAGTGGCCGTACGCGTCGCGGTACGCCTTCTGCAGCCGTACGTCGTCCCTGTCCTGCCAGTTTCCCCAGTCCTGCTCCCGCAGCCGCGGCTCCTCACGCACGCGCACCTGCCCGGGATCGAGGTGGAACGCCCTGAACGTCTCGTGGGTGCGCCGGTACGGCGACACATAGACGCTGACCTGTTCCTTCCCGAACAGTTCCCGAAGCCGTTCCCCCGTCTCCTCCGCCTGCCGCAGGCCGGTCTCGGTGAGCCTGAGCGCATGGTCCGGCTCACGTTCGTACACCGTGTCGTCGGCATTGCCCTCGGACTCTCCATGCCGTACGAGAACGATGCGCCGCGGTCGTGCCATGCCATGACCCTAGATCGCCCGCTCCGGACGGGCTCAGCCGAGGAGGTGTCCGGAGTCCATCCGGCGTATCCGGCCGGTGAAGCGACGGCGCAACTGCCGGTCGTGGGAGACCACGACCAGAGCCCCGGTCCACTGCTCCAGCGCCTCCTCCAGCTCTTCGACGAGGCCGAGTGCGAGATGGTTGGCCGGCTCGTCGAGGAGCAGCAGGTCGGCCGGGCGGGCCAGCAGGCGGGCGAGAGCGAGCCTCCGGCGCTGCCCCGCGGAGAGGCTGCCGACGGGCACCAGGAGGTCCGCCGGGCGGAACAGGCCGTACGACAGGAGCAGTTCGGCCTGCTCATCCTCGGTGAGCGCCAGCCCGCGCCCGAAGGCGGCGAGGACCCGCTCCGCCGGTCGGTGGGCCGGTATCTCCTGGGCCAGGAACCCGATGCGCCCGCTTCGGCGCACCTCCCCCGCCTCCGGCTCGGCCAGGCCCGCCATGACACGGAGCAACGTGGACTTGCCCGCCCCGTTGCCACCGTGGATCAGGAGCTTCTCCCCCGCCTGTACGGTCAGATGGTCGACGGTCAGCCGGTCCGCGACGCGCACACCGGTCAGTGTGACCAGATCTCCCTGGGCGCCGGCGGCGACCGGGCGGGCGGCGAAGGTGAGCGGGCGTGGGGGCTTGGCCACCGGCTCTGCCCGGAGGCGGCGCAGGCGCTCCTGGGCATTGCGCACCCGCCCGGAGACCGACGCCTGGACCCGGCCGCCCGCCCGGTCGTAGGCCATCTTGTTGTTGTCCTTGATGGAGCGTCCGGCGGCGACGCCGTGCGCGGTGGTCGTGGTGTACGCCTCGAGCCGTGCCGTCTCCTCGCGCCACTCCTCGTACGCCTGCTCCCAGCGCTGTCGCGCGGCCGCCCGCCCGGCCCGGAATCCGGCGTAGCCGTCGCCGTACCGGACAACCGTGCGGCGGTCGGCGTCGACCTCGAGGACGGCCGTGGCCACCCGCTCCAGGAAGACTCGGTCGTGGGAGACGGCCACGACGGTTCCCCGGTGGGTCGACAGCGCCTCCTCCAGCCAGCCGAGGGCCTGTTCGTCGAGGTGGTTGGTCGGCTCGTCGAGCAGCAGCACCTCGGGCGCGGCGGCGACCGCGCAGGCGATGCCGAGCCGGGCCTGCTCGCCGCCCGAAAGGCTGCCGAGCCGGCGTTCTTTGTCCATGGAGGCGAGCCCGAGGCCGTGCATGGCCTTGTCGACCCGCGCGTCCGCTTCGTACCCGCCTCGCAGTTCATAGGCGGTCAGCAGTTCCCCGTACGCGTCGAGCGCGCTTCCGTCGGCGGTGCCGAGCTCCGCCTCGAGCTCCCTGAGCCGCCGCTCCATGGTGCGGAGCTCCGCCAGGGAGTCGTCGATCGCGTCGGCGACGGTGTGGTCGCCGGACAGCCGCGGTGTCTGTGCCAGCAGTCCCGTGCCGCCGTCGGCCACGGTGACGACGTCGCCCGCGTCGGGGGCTTCGACTCCGGCGAGCAGGCGGAGCAGGGTGGTCTTCCCCGCCCCGTTCTCCCCCACGATCCCGATCCGCTCACCAGGGCGCACGGTGAGCGAGATTCGGTCGAGCAGCAGCCGTTCGCCGCGGGACACGGTCACGTCATGCACTGAGATCTGTGTGGGCAAGGGCGCCTCCAATGATGAGCTGGAACGAACCGAACAGGACGGGACAGAGCGCTACGCAACCCTGCCGACAAATGCAACCAGAGTCGCGTTATGAAGAGTGTGGCACACTCGACCCACTAACGCAACGGGAGTAGCAATTGAATGCATCCATCGAAGGGGAACAGGCGCCCGCCCCGGGCAGCAGGCGCCCCGGCGGTCGTACGGCACGCACCCGGGCCGCCGTGCGCGACGCGGTCCTGACGGGCCTGGTCGAGCACGGCTATCCGGCCCTCACCGTCGAGTACGTGGCGGAGCACTCCGGAGTGCACAAGACGACGCTCTACCGCCGTTGGGGCAGCCTGGAAGGGCTGCTCGCGGACGCCCTCGACCTTGCGGGAGAGGACAGCTGGACGCCGCCCGACACCGGAAGCCTCGACGGCGATCTGCGGGCCCTCGCCCGCGAGGTGGTCGATTCCTTCGCCGACCCGACCGCCGCGGCGGCCCCCACCGCGTTCGTCGGCGCCGCCTTCCAGTCCGAGCGGGCCGCCGAAGCGCTGCGCGCCTTCTACACCGAGCGGTTCACCCGCTGCGAGGCGGTCGTCAAGCGGGCAGCGGCCCGCGGCGAGGCGCCGGTGGGCACGGACGCCGGCGCGGTCGTCCGCGCCGTCTCCGCGCCCCTGTTCCTGCGCCTGTTCGTCACCCGCGAGCCGGTCGACACCGCCACTGCGGACCAGGCGGCCCGGGCGACGCTCGCCGCGGTCACCGCGGGCGCGTTCGTACGGCGAACGGAAGACGGCGGCCAGGAGCAGGCCGCCGAGGAGTGATCAGACGGTCCAGGTCGGCTCGAGCTGCACCACGTCACCGGTGAGCGCCGCCACGTCGGCCTCCGTCTGGGCGCGCAGCCCGAGCCGCTCGACGCGCTCGACCCGGTACTTTCCGTGCTCGGCGGCGGACCGCCACATCGACAGCACCACGAACTCGTTACCCGGCGCCTCGCCGAACACGCCACGCAGCATTCCGGGGGAACCGGCCATCGCCGGATTCCACACCTTCTCCTGCATCAAGGCGAAGTGCTCGACCCGGTCCTCGTGGACACGGCAGTGCGCCACCCTCGCAACATCGGCATCGCTGAACTTCGGCTCGAATCCCGTCTTCACATCGAAGCGGTGATCGAAGAGCTTGACCTGGGAGTCCTTGTACGTACCCGACTGCGCGGTGGCGAGCCGGTCGTGCGAGCGCGCCATGAAGGAGTCGTAGAACGCGCGGCTCTCCCAGAACGCGAAGACATGGGCCACATCCGGCCGCGCCCGGCTCCATCCTCCGCCCTGTCCCCGGAATCCCGGCTCACCGAGCAGCCCCGCCCATTTCCGCTGTCCCCGCTCGAACCCCCGACGGTCCACCACGGTGCAGCGAATCCACTTGACCAGCACCGCGCCATCGTACGGGGCGGGACAGGGCCCCCGTCAGACTACGGAGGAGTGCACTGCGGCAAGTACGGCCGACTCCTCGCCACCCGACGCCCCACCGGCGGCGCATGACACCATGAACAATCTGCCCGCGACCACGGGCAGTTGGTCTGATCGTCGGCACATGCCGTACACGGAGAGGGGATTCACGGTGAGCGGACTCAACAAGGGGGTCGGCAAGGTCGAGGTGACGCTCAAGTGGGATCCGAGTCCGATCGGCGCCTCTGCGCACGACCTGGACATCATCGCAGGGGTGTACACGACGGACGATCCCTACGGCTCGCCCGCCTATCTGGTGCACTTCGAGAGTCGCTCCCCCGACGGCACGATCACGCTCAGCCGGGACAGCCGTACGGGACAGGGCTTCGGCTACGACGAGGCCATGACCCTGGAGCTGAACCGGCTCGCGCCCCGGTACGCGCGCGTGGTGGTGGGCGTGGCCATACAGCAGGGCGGGGGCCGACTGACCTTCGGCGACGTCGTCAACACCGGCGTAAGGGTCCGCGAGGGTTACACGGACCTCGCCGCGCACGGCTTCGAGGACGTCGCCGAGGCGACGGCCGCGACGGTCGTGGAGTTCACCCGGGACGGCGCGGAGGCTGGCTGGTCGTACCGGTCGATTCGTCGTGGGTTCGACGCGGACCCGCAGGCCTTCGCGACGCTGATGGGCGCCCGGCACTCCTGAGGCTTCCTCGCCCGACACGGACAACCACGAAGGGGACCGGCCACGGGCCGGTCCCCTTCGTCAATCACTGCTCAGCGGTTCAGCTGCAGCCGCTGGTCGAGCCGCAGCCCTCGCAGATGTAGCAGGAGCCCGCCCGCTGCATCTTCGTACCGCAGGAGAAGCAGAGCGGGGCGTCCGCGCTGATGCCCAGCTGCATCTCGACGAGCTCCGCCGAGGTGTGCGCCTGCTTGGGAGCCGGAACCTCAGCCTTGACGGCCGGGGCGACGGCCTTCAGGGTCTCCGTCTGGCGCGGGGCGGACTGGGCCAGGCCCTCGACGTCCATCTCGTCGTCGGCGGGCTCGTAGGAGCCCGTCTCCAGGTGGCGCTGACGCTCCTCGGCCGAGTGGATGCCGAGCGCGGAGCGCGTCTCGAAGGGCAGGAAGTCCAGCGCCAGGCGGCGGAAGATGTAGTCGACGATCGACTGCGCCATCCGCACGTCCGGGTCGTCCGTCATGCCGGCCGGCTCGAAGCGCATGTTGGTGAACTTCGAGACGTACGTCTCCAGCGGGACGCCGTACTGCAGGCCGACGGAGACCGCGATGGAGAAGGCGTCCATCATGCCTGCGAGCGTCGAGCCCTGCTTGGACATCTTCAGGAAGACCTCGCCGAGACCGTCGTCCGGGTAGGAGTTGGCGGTCATGTAACCCTCGGCGCCACCGACCGTGAAGGACGTGGTGATCCCCGGGCGGCCCTTGGGGAGGCGCTTGCGGACCGGGCGGTACTCGACGACCTTCTCGACGGCCTCGCGGATCGTCGCCTCGGACTTCGCGGTGACCTCGACCTTCTCCTCCTCCTTCTTCTTGGCGGAGAGGGGCTGGCCGACCTTGCAGTTGTCGCGGTAGATGGCGAGCGCCTTGACGCCCATCTTCCAGGCCTCGAAGTAGACCTCCTCGACGTCCTCGACCGTGGCCGTCTCCGGCAGGTTCACGGTCTTGGAGAGGGCGCCGGAGATCCACGGCTGGATGGCGGCCATCATACGGACGTGGCCCATCGCGGAGATGGAACGCTCGCCCATGGCGCAGTCGAAGACCTCGTAGTGCTCGGTCTTCAGGCCGGGGGCGTCGATCACATTGCCGTGATCGGCGATGTGGGCGACGATCGCCTCGATCTGCTCCTCCTGGTAGCCCAGGCGGCGCAGGGCCTGCGGAACGGTGCCGTTGACGATCTGCATCGAGCCGCCGCCGACCAGCTTCTTGAACTTGACCAGGGCGAGGTCGGGCTCGAGGCCGGTGGTGTCGCAGGACATCGCGAGACCGATGGTGCCGGTCGGGGCGATGACCGAGGCCTGGGCGTTGCGGAAGCCGTTCTTGGCGCCGAGGCGGATCACGTCCTGCCAGGCCTCCGTGGCGGCGGCCCAGATCGGCGAGTCGAGGTCGTCCATGCGGACGGCCACGGTGTTGGCGTCGGCGTGCTGCTTCATGACGCGCTGATGCGGCTCGGCGTTCCGGGCGTAGCCGTCGTACGGGCCGACGACCGCGGCGAGCTCGGCGGAGCGCTTGTACGAGGTGCCGGTCATCAGCGAGGTGATGGCACCCGCCAGGGCGCGACCGCCGTCGGAGTCGTACGCGTGGCCGGTGGCCATGAGCAGGGCGCCGAGGTTGGCGTAACCGATGCCCAGCTGACGGAAGGCGCGGGTGTTCTCGCCGATCTTCTGGGTCGGGAAGTCCGCGAAGCAGATGGAGATGTCCATCGCCGTGATGACCAGTTCGACGACCTTGGCGAAGCGCTCGGAGTCGAACGACTGATTGCCCTTGCCGTCGTCCTTGAGGAACTTCATCAGGTTCAGCGAGGCGAGGTTGCAGGACGTGTTGTCCAGGTGCATGTACTCGCTGCACGGGTTCGAGCCGTTGATGCGGCCGGACTCGGGGCAGGTGTGCCAGTGGTTGATCGTGTCGTCGTACTGGATGCCCGGGTCGGCGCAGGCCCATGCGGCCTCGGCCATCTTGCGGAAGAGCGTCTTGGCCTCGACCTCCTCGATGACCTCGCCGGTCATCCGGGACGTCAGGCCGAACTTGCCGCCCTCCTCGACCGCCTTCATGAACGTGTCGTTCACGCGGACCGAGTTGTTGGCGTTCTGGTACTGGACGGACGTGATGTCGTCGCCGCCCAGGTCCATGTCGAAGCCCGCGTCGCGCAGGGCGCGGATCTTCTCCTCCTCCTTGACCTTGGTCTCGATGAAGTCCTCGATGTCGGGGTGGTCGACGTCGAGGATGACCATCTTGGCCGCGCGACGGGTGGCGCCGCCCGACTTGATCGTTCCTGCGGACGCGTCGGCGCCGCGCATGAAGGAGACCGGGCCGGAGGCGTTGCCGCCGGAGGAGAGCAGCTCCTTGGAGGAGCGGATGCGGGAGAGGTTCAGGCCGGCGCCGGAGCCGCCCTTGAAGATCATGCCCTCTTCCTTGTACCAGTCGAGGATCGACTCCATGGAGTCGTCGACGGACAGGATGAAGCAGGCGGAGACCTGCTGGGGCTGCGGCGTGCCGACGTTGAACCACACCGGGGAGTTGAAGCTGAAGATCTGGTGCAGGAGGGCGTACGCCAGCTCGTGCTCGAAGATCTCGGCGTCGGCGGGCGAGGCGAAGTAGCCGTACTCCTCACCGGCCTTGGTGTACGTCTTCACGATCCGGTCGATGAGCTGCTTGAGACCGGTCTCGCGCTGCGGGGTGCCGACGGCCCCGCGGAAGTACTTGCTGGTGACGATGTTGACCGCGTTCACCGACCAGAAGTCGGGGAACTCGACGCCACGCTGCTCGAAGTTGACCGAGCCGTCGCGCCAGTTGGTCATGACGACGTCACGACGCTCCCAGACCACCTCGTCGTACGGATGCACGCCCGGGGTGGTGTGGATGCGCTCGATACGCAGGCCCTTGCTCGCCTTGGCTCCCTTGGCTCGGGAACCTCGTGCCGGACCGCTCGCCGTCTCTGTCATGCCGCCTCCCATATACGGGCAAAACACCTTTAAATGCCCAGATAGTCCCAGGGCACTGTCTTCTTGTCTGCTGTCGCGAGCACCGCTCGGGCACCCTCGACACGTCTTTTCGGCCGCGCGCGGCCGGCCTCGGCCGAACCCCTGGTCCGGCCCGCCGGTCAGTCGGCGGCGGTGGCGGGAACGGGGACCTCGGGGGTCGCTCCGCTCCCGCAGTCCACTGCGGGAGGCCGCTGCTCACGGAGTTCCGCGATGGCGGCCTCGAAGTCGTCGAGGCTGTCGAAAGCCTTGTAAACGGATGCGAAGCGCAGGTACGCGACGAGGTCGAGCTCCTGCAAGGGGCCGAGGATGGCCAGGCCCACGTCGTGGGTGGTCAGCTCGGCGCTTCCGGTGGCGCGCACCGCCTCCTCGACCCGCTGGCCGAGCTTGGCGAGGGCGTCCTCGGTCACGGGCCGCCCCTGGCATGCCTTACGGACGCCGGAGATGACCTTGGTACGACTGAAGGGTTCGGTCACGCCTGACCGCTTGATCACCATCAGCGATGCGGTCTCCACCGTCGTGAAACGACGGGAGCAGTCGGGGCACTGGCGGCGGCGTCGGATCGACGTCCCGTCGTCGGTGGTGCGACTGTCGACGACACGGCTGTCGGGGTGCCTGCAGAAGGGGCAATGCATGGTTCCGACCCTCCCTCGCGGCACGACTGAATAGCCTCGCCGAGCCCGTCAAGGCCCCTCGAAGCGACCACCAGCATAGGCGATGCGGGCACCCCCGACAGACCGGGGACCACAACTTGTAGGTGGCTGATGCCATGCAACCACTAGATCTGGGGTTGGGTCGCGTTTCCGGCACTTCGCGCGTGTCGCGCGTCCGGCGCGCCCGCGACCGGGCACGAGGGTACGGGAGGCGCGCGTCGCCGCCGATTTCGGCCCCAGGAGTGCCACACTGGGAAGGCACCCCCGCCCCCGGGCGGCCCGGCGACGAACGCTACCGTAATGACCGAATTGCCACCGCAACCGGGGTCTGCGTATACACCCACCTGCGCATACACGTAAGGCAATCTGCAATTTTTCACTCGAACGTGTGTTTGGCGCAACCTTTCGAAAGCCACTACCGTTGTGCCAGCCAGGGAGACCATTCGAGAGGGGCCGCCGACGTGACCACCACCGCAGACAGTGCCACCATCACTGCCCAGGACCGCTCCCAGGGCCGACTCGAGCCGGTGCATGCCATGAATGACGCAGCCATGAACGGGGACGGGGAGCCTGGCCGACCTACGCGCTCGTTGCCCGGGCGACCTCCAGGCATCAGGGCGGACAGCTCCGGCCTCACGGACCGCCAGCGGAGGGTCATCGAGGTCATCCGGGACTCGGTCCAGCGGCGCGGCTACCCGCCGTCGATGCGAGAGATCGGCCAGGCGGTCGGCCTCTCCAGCACCTCCTCCGTGGCCCACCAGCTGATGGCCTTGGAGCGCAAGGGCTTCCTGCGCCGGGACCCGCACCGGCCCCGGGCGTACGAAGTGCGCGGCTCCGACCAGCCCAGCACGCAGCCGACGGACACCACCGGCAAGCCCGCCGCGTCGTACGTGCCGCTCGTCGGCCGGATCGCCGCAGGTGGCCCGATCCTCGCCGAGGAGTCCGTCGAGGACGTCTTCCCGCTCCCCCGGCAGCTGGTCGGCGACGGTGAGCTGTTCGTCCTGAAGGTCGTCGGAGACTCGATGATCGAGGCCGCGATCTGCGACGGCGACTGGGTCACCGTGCGCCGTCAGCCCGTCGCGGAGAACGGCGACATCGTGGCGGCCATGCTCGACGGAGAGGCCACGGTCAAGCGCTTCAAGCGCGAGGACGGGCATGTCTGGCTGCTGCCGCACAACGCGGCGTACCAGCCGATCCCCGGCGACGAGGCCACCATCCTCGGCAAGGTCGTCGCGGTACTGCGGCGGGTGTGACACCACCACGCCGGCTCCGACCGGGCCCCGGGACCCACTGCGCCGGTCCCGGGGCCCTGCTGTGTCCCTCCGGGGCCCTGCCGATGTGGCAGGGCCCCGGTCGGCTTCTCAGACCCCTGCCGCCTTCGAAGCGGCGTCGATCGCCGCCAGCGACTTGCGCACCTGATTGCGGTCCGTGGTGTACCAGAAGTCGGGCAGCGAAGCCTTCAGGTAGCTGCCGTACCGGGCTGTGGAGAGCCGCGGATCGAGCACGGCGACGACACCACGGTCCCCGGTCGCCCGCACGAGACGGCCGGCGCCCTGGGCCATCAGCAGCGCCGCGTGCGTGGCCGCGACGGCCATGAAGCCATTGCCCCCGGCGTCCTCCACCGCCTTCTGGCGGGCGCTCATCAACGGGTCGTCGGGGCGCGGGAACGGGATCTTGTCCATCACGACCAGCTGACAGCTGGCGCCCGGGACATCCACTCCCTGCCACAGCGAGAGCGTGCCGAAGAGACAGGTCTGCGGTTCGGCCGAGAAGTTCTTGATCAGCTCGCCGAGCGTGTCCTCGCCCTGGAGCAGGATCGGGAACTCGGGGATACGGGAGCGCAGCTCCTCGGCCGCGAGCTGAGCGGCCCGCATCGAGGAGAAAAGACCGAGCGTGCGGCCGCCGGCGGCCTGCATCAGCTCGGTCAGCTCGTCGAGCATGTCGCCGCGATCGCCGTCCCGCGCGGGGCGGGCCAGATGCTTGGCGACGTAGAGGATGCCCTGCTTGGGGTAGTCGAACGGCGAACCGACGTCGATGCCCTTCCACACCGGAACGTCATCGCCCTGCGTGCCCTCCGGGGCCAGCCCCAGGGAGGCTCCCACCCCGTTGAAGTCACCGCCGAGTTTGAGCGTGGCCGAGGTGAGGACCACGGACCGGTCCGCGAAGAGCTTCTCGCGCAGCAGCCCGGAGACGGAGAGCGGCGCCACCCGCAAGGAGGCTCCGAAGCGGTCGTGGCGCTCGTACCAGACCACGTCGTACTCGGATCCCTGCGTGATCCGCTCGGCGACGCCGTGGACCGTCTCCACGGACGCCATCGCTTGCTTGCGGACGGCATCCTCGTCCTGGACGGACTTGTCACGCGTGGAGCCGAGCGCCGTGATGACGGCGCGAGAGGCGTCGCGCAGCGCCATCAGCGCGTACGCCAGGTCTTCCGGAAGCTCCTCCAAGCGGCCCGGCAGGGCCAGCTCCATCAGCCGCTCGAAGCCCTCGGCCGCGGTCTGGAGCTGGTCGGCGACCTTCTCGTCGACCAGCTTCGCGGTGCGGCGGACCGCCCGGTTGACCTGGCCGGGGGTGAGCTCACCGGTGGCGACGCCGGTGACCCGGGAGACGAGCTCATGGGCCTCGTCGACGATCAGCACCTCGTGCTGAGGCAGCACCGGGGCGCCCTCGATCGCGTCGATGGCCAGCAGGGCGTGGTTGGTGACGACGACCTCGGCGAGCTTGGCGCGCTCGCGGGCCGCCTCGGCGAAGCACTCCGCGCCGTACGCGCACTTGCTCGCCCCCAGGCACTCCCGGGAGGAGACCGACACCTGCCCCCAGGCGCGGTCGGAGACGCCCGGAGTCAGATCGTCCCGGTCCCCCGTCTCCGTCTCGTCCGACCAGTCGCGGAGCCGCAGCAGGTCCTGTCCCAGCTTGCTCGTGGGGGCCGCGGCCTCGAAGGGATCGAAGAGGCCGTCCTCCTCTTCCTGGGGTACGCCCTCATGGAGGCGGTGCAGGCAGAGATAGTTCGACCGCCCCTTCAGCATGGCGAACTCCGGGCGTCGACGCAGCTGCGGGTGCAGTGCGTCGACCGTCCTGGGAAGATCACGCTCGACCAGCTGCCGCTGGAGCGCGAGGGTGGCCGTGGCCACCACGACGCGCTCACCGTGCGCCAGCGCCGGCACCAGATAGCCGAGGGACTTTCCGGTGCCGGTGCCGGCCTGGACGAGGAGGTGGGAGCTGTCGTCGATGGCCTCGGCCACCGCTTCGGCCATGGTGACCTGGCCGGGGCGCTCCACACCGCCGACGGCGGAGACGGCTGCGTGGAGGAGGTCGGGGAGGGATGGCTTCGTCATAGCGCGTCCAGCCTACGGCGCGGCACTGACAGTCGGATCACGCGAGCGGATTCGGGACCGTCCCCTGGACGGCGGCATGGGGCCGCTCGGGGCGGTCGCGGTAGCCGTCCAGGTGCAGACGGTTGCGGTTGAGGCAGAGTCGCTCGATCCGGGGCGTGAGGAGATCGAAGAGCTCGAACCGTTCCTTCAGCTCGGGGAAGCGCGCCTGGTGGCGCAGGATCTCGGCGCGTACCAGCGCCCAGAAGTCTCCCTCCGGCACGGCGAGTTGTTTCTCGCACAGGGGCGCCAGATAGCGGAAGACCCCGACGAAGAGCCCTGAATGGATGAACTGGGTGAGGAAGTCGGGCTCCTCGGTGAGCAGGACGGCCCGGACGTCGTCCGGCATCGCGTCGTGCTCGGGCAGCGGCCGGGCGCTGATGTTCACGTCGTCGACGAAGTCCTTGATCGCCAGCCGTACGGGGACGTCCTGGTCGTCGTAGACGACGATGGCGTTCTCGCCGTGCGGGGAGAAGACGGTGCCGTACTGGTAGAGGAAGTGCAGCAGCGGCGGCAGCATGGCCGCGAAGAGACGCTGCAGCCAGATCCTCGGCGCGAGCCCGGAGCGCTCGACCAGCTCGGCGACGAACGCCCGGCCGTCCGGGTCGGTGTGGAGCAGGGCCGCGAGGGTGCGGGCGCGCTCGCCGGGCGGGAGCCTGAGGGGTTCGCGCCAGATCGCGCCGAGGAGTTCCTTGTACTGGTACGGGACCTCGGGCAGCCGGTCGTAGAGGGGGTGCTCGACCGTGACGGAGGCTACTTCGCCGAGCAGGATCACCCCGCACTCGTCGCGCAGGAACGGGTCGGCGTCCCGCAGTCCGTGGACCCAGGAGGTGACGGCGGGGGCGGCGAGGGTCCGTTCCGTGGGGAGGCCGCGCCAGACGAGAGTGTTGAGGACCGACAGCGGAAGCTTGACGGTGTGCCTGTCGGGCCGGCTCGTGTTGAGGAACGTGCGGATGGACTGCTGCGGCAGCCGGAGGTCCCCGTCGGCCGTCAGCGGCACGATGGCTCCGGCGGCGACGGCGGGGGCGTAGAGCGGGAGGACGATCTCGTCCCACTGCCAGGGGTGGACGGGCAGGAGGAGGTACGTCTCGGGGTCGAGCCCTCGGGCCCGCAGCGTGCCGTGGAAGGTCTCGCGGATGTCGGCGTCGAGCTCGCCCGCGTAGAGGCGGTCCGGAGTGTCGAGGCCAGGGACTCCGCGGTAAGCGGCGAGGTCGGTGCTCACGGCGATCCAGGGGAGCCGGGTGGTACGGCGGGCCTCGGGCGCCCAGCGGGCCGTGTCGGTCGCGGAGAAGCCGATCCGGCCCTTGTTGAGGACGAGCCACGGATGCCCGGTCTGATGGCCTTCGAGTTCGGCGTATCCGAGATCGGCCAGCCGGTCGGCCGTCAGCGCGGTCCGCTCGAGGCGGGCGTCGGCGGCGAGGGTGGTGGTGAACTCGCGGATGAGATGGCCGAGGGTGGCGCCGTCGAGGCGGAGGAGCACGCGGGCCCGGACGAGGAAGTCGAGGGGGTCGGTCATCGGCTGCCCGTCGAGGGCGAGGGAGTCGGGAGCGACCCGCCAGCTTCCGTAGGCGCCACGGCGGGCCGTGAAGGTGAGTGGCGAGCCGTCGTCGAGCTGCAGGAGGTAGCGGTCGGTGTCGCCGGCGGTGTCGGTCGCCGGGTCGGCGGAGACGGGGACGGGCTCGACGATCTCCTCGTACGCGAACTCGCCGATGGTCTTGGCGAGCAGGCGCGCTGCGGCCCTGGTCCAGGCCGCGGCAGTCAGCTCGGGGGGTGTGAGCAGTCCGGAGTCATGGGTGGCAGGGGACGACGGCACGGGGACTCCTCTGGGTGGGAACCGCTGTGGGTCGAGCGGTGTATGTAAGGCAGAGAGGCGTTCACAGCACGTGACGAAGGGCGCGGTCACGGACCATGAGCGCGGCTCGTTTGTCGGGAAGGTCGACTTCCGCCGAGAGGCGGAAGCCGGCGCTCAGGAAGGCCGAGACGGAAGGGGTGTTGCGAAGGTCGGGTTCTGCGATGACTCGGGTGCAGCGAGGCCGGTGGTCGAGCACGAGATCGGCGACTGCTCGCAGCAGTGTGGTGCCAACTCCGCGGCCGCGGTCGGCGACGCTGCCGAGGAGGAGGTGGATGCCGGTGTCGTGGGGCCGGGCGGGATAGTGCCGGGAGAGCGGGTCGAGGTCGGCGCGGTAGATCTCGAAATAGCTCATCGGTGTGGAGTCGAGGGCGCCGAGGCAGGGCACGCTGCGGCCGTCGCCGTCGAGTCGCGCGCGAATATGGGACTCGGTCACCGATTCCGGTCCGGCGAGATCCCAGAAGGCGGCCACGGCCGGGTCGTTCATCCAGCGGGTGAGGAGCGCCAGGTCCCGTTCGATCCGCACAGGTACGAGGTGGAACGAGCCGACAGGGGTGGCCGCCGGACCCCAGGTGGCGACGTCGTCGAGGAGGTCGCCGAACGTTGTCGCCGTGCCGTCGGTGCCGAGCAGGGCGACGAGTTCGTCAGCGAGATGCAGGTCCAGGGTGTCCTCACCGCCCGTGTCGGTCGGTGGTCGGGAGCCGGCTCCGGAGTCGGTGCCCGGGTCGGTGCTCGCATCGGTGGGGGGCATGGTGGCGCTCCTCTCGGCGGTTCGGTTCGGATCGTGGACTTTCGGCCGGGCGGTGGGCGTGTGGTCGGGATGAGGGCGGGGTGTGTCCTCAGGAACGGAGGGGGTTGGTGATGGCGACGTAGACGGACTGGGTGTCCACGGGTCCGACGAGTTCGTCGAGGCCGTGCAGGCGGGTGAGGAGGTTGGCCTTGCAGCGCAGGGTCGCGGCTTCCAGGAGCCGGTGCGGCAGCGGGGAGCCGAGGCCGGTGGCGGAGGTGAGGAACTGGCGGAAGCCGGCGAGCAGGACGCGTTCGTCGGCGAGACGCTGGGCGCCGAAGGCTCCGATGAGGCCGAGGACGTTGTTGATGCCGAGGTAGTAGGCGAAGCGCTCGTCGGTGACCTGGTCGGAGACGAACGTGTCGCTGGCGGTGCCGATGCCGGGGAGTCGGTTTTCCAGCTCGTCGCGGCGGGACTCGCGGAAGTAGTACCCCTGGTTGTCGCGGTAGCGGCCGCCGATGGGCCAGCCGTGGGTGTCGAGGAGCACCAGGGTGTTCTGCTGGTGGGCTTCGAGGGCGACGCCCGCGTGACCGTCGAGCCAGAGCACGGGGCGGACGACCTGGTCGAGGTAGCGCAGGAACCACTCCGCGGCGACGGCCGTGGTGGGGCGGCCGGTGCGGGCGGCGAGCCGGGTGACGATGTCGGCGAGGCGGGAGCGCATCCGCGTGGTGCCGGGCCAGGGGCGCGGCGCGGTGAGGGCGGCGATGCAGACGGCGTCGTCCCCGGCGGCGAAGGGGTTGTGGCGGACCATGACGTCGAGTCCGGGGATCGGTTCGCCGGCCGGGGTGTCGACCGCGAGCCAGGCGGGGTCGCGGACGATGTCGAAGCCGGGGTGGGCGGCCTGCCATTGGTCGACGAGCCCGGTGCGGAGCAGCCGGTGGACCTCCACGCCGCGGTGGAGTTCCTTGCGGAGGTTCTCGCGGCGGGAGTTGGTGATGCGTACGCCGAGGGAGAGCTTGAGCATCGTCCGGGCGCCGGGTCGGTGCACGGTGCGCACGGAGGAGGTGGGGTGCCAGGTGGCGCCGTGGGGACCGAGGTCGTGGAGCAGGCCGGCGTCCAGGAGGGCGGCGACGGCGGGGCGGTGCAACAGCTCACGCGCCTGCCACGGGTGCAGGGGCAACGGCACGGTCCCGGCGGGCAGTTCCAGACCTTCGGCGAGTCCGGCGGCGAGCTGGGCTGCGGTGACCGGGCGGCCCTGTTCGGTCCAGGCGGAGTCGGCGGCGAGGACCGTGGGGGCGACGGCCATCCAGTGCAGTGGGAAGGATCCGTGGAGCTCGGGTGAGTAGAGCCGGGCTTCGGCCTCGGAGAGCCCTTCGCGGCTCTTGGGGGTGGGGTGAAGAGGGTGGCCGAGCAGCAGGGACTGCTCGGCGGTGAGGAAGAGGTCCGCTTCGGGACCGGGGGTGGGGCGGCGGCGCCGCTCGGTGATGAACTCGGCGGTGCGGCGGGTCGAGTCGGCGACGCGGCCGACGAGTTCGGTTCCTTCGGGGCGGCCGGTCTCGCGGCTGAGGAGGGCGGCGACGGTGACGGCGTCGGCGGTGGGAGCGGTGGGGTGCAGTCCTTCGAGGGCGGGAGGCCCGAAGCGATGCCATCCCGTCGGCGACCAGTAGAGGACGGGGACGAGGAGGGCGGTGCCGCTGGCATCGAGGGGGATGCGGAGGGTCGTGGATTCGGGGGCGGGAAGGTTCTTCTCGCGTACCCAGCAGCGCAGCAGGTTCTCGATGGTCGCGGTGTCGGCGGCGCGGTGTGCGTCCGGGTCGTCGAGGTGGTCCACCCGAGCAGCCGTACTGCCCACAGCCGCATCGACGTTCACGGGGGCGTGCGGAGCGGGAGTGGGCTGGGGGTCGTACGGGCCGGAGTGCTGCCGGGGGACGGTGGCCTGCTCGACGGTGAGCGGGCCGCGTGCGGCGCTGCCGGTGTCGGACGCTTCGGATGCGGGGCTGGCGTTCACGGGGCGCTTCCTTGTGAGGGGTGTCCGGGTTCGGTCCGGGATCAGTGGGACGGTCCGGTCGGTCCGGTGTCGTTGCCGAGACGCGTACCGCGGGCGTGAGGCCCCGGGCGGTGGACGCGTTCGGCGGCGGCCAGGGCGTCGGCGAAACGGTCGAGGACGGCTTCGGCCTGCTCGTCGGTGAGGGTGAGCGGAGGGAGGAGGCGTACGACTCCCGAGTGGCGGCCGCCGAGTTCGACGATGAGACCGCGGTCGAGGCATTCCCGCTGGACTGCCGTCGCGAGGGCAGGGTCGGCCGGCGGGACGGTGGCACCGAGGTCGCCCGGCTCCTCGGAGTCCGGGTCCACCAGCTCGACGCCGATCATCAGCCCCCGGCCGCGCACATCGCCGATGCGGGGGTGGGCCGCGGCCAGGCCCTGGAGCCGTCCGAGCATCCGGGCGCCGAGGGTGGCCGCGCGGTCGGCGAGCCGGTTCTCCCGTACGTACGCGAGGGTGGCCGCTCCGGCTGCCATGGCGAGCTGGTTGCCACGGAAAGTGCCCGCGTGGGCGCCGGGTTCCCAGGCGTCGAGCTCCGACCTGTAGACGATGACCGCGAGCGGGAGGGAACCGCCGATGGCCTTGGAGAGGACCATGACGTCGGGGACGATGCCGCTGTGCTCCACGGCCCAGAAGGCGCCGGTGCGTCCGACGCCCGTCTGGACCTCGTCGGCGATGAGCGGGATGGAGCGGGCCGCGGTGATCTCCCGCATCCGGCGGAGCCAGGCGTCCGGGGCGGGGATGACACCGCCCTCGCCCTGGACCGGTTCGAGGATCATCGCGGCGGGGGTGGGGACCCCGCTCTTGGGGTCGTCGAGGAGGTTCTCCGTCCAGCGCGCGGACAGTTCGGCTCCGCGCTCGCCGCCGACGCCGAAGGGGCAGCGGTAGTTCTGCGGATAGGGCAGCCGGGTGACCCGTACGTCCGTCGCACCCCCCGAGGCGTCGAGGGCTCCGGCCGTCATGCCGTGGTAGGCGCCGGTGAAGCTGAGCAGGCCGCGTCGGCCGGTGGCGGTGCGAACGAGTTTGAGGGCGGCCTCGACTGCGTCCGTGCCCGCCGGTCCGCAGAACTGGATGCGCGCGTCGCGGGCGAGTGCGGCCGGCAGCGTGGCGAACAGCTCGGTGGTGAAGGCGTCCTTGACCGGGGTGGCGAGGTCGAGGACGTGCAGGGGGGCTCCGGAGTCGAGGACCTTCCTGATGGCTTCGAGGACCACCGGGTGGTTGTGCCCGAGGGCCAGGGTCCCCGCGCCGGACAGGCAGTCCAGATAACGCCGGCCGTCCGCGCCCTCGATGGTCAGTCCCCGGGCCCGTACGGGAACGATCGGCAGTGAGCGCGCATATGTGCGCGCCGCCGATTCGCGCAGCGACTGGCGACGCAGGATGCCTTCAAGTGCGCCCCCTTCACCCGCCCTCCGCTCCCGCTGGTGCGCCTGCGCGGCCGACGGTACGGCCGGAGCTGGTTCGGTCACGGCCACGGCTCGGTGTCCTCCCGCTGTAACAGTTGCGTTGCACATCGGTACGTTGCTCCGCCGCGCGAACGGCGTCGCTGAACGCTTCCTCTGTGTCCCCCGTACGTACCAACGACGAGGGCTGCCAAGGATCACGGGAAAATCCCAAGATCCTTGGGACGGTGGGGATCACGACCCGGCAACGACCGCGCGGAGGCCGGAACCGCGGACCTGCCGCGCGCCGTCCCACCGGGCACCGGCATAGTGGGGGCGCACATCAGCGCCGGTCACGGCGCCACCACAGTTCACTCATGCACAAGTTGACGTAGTCCCAGGGGGATCACGAGATGCGATCGATTCGTCCGCTGCTGGCCGCGGCAGCCGCCGTCGCGGCGTTGACGCTGACGGCGACGGCCTGCGGCCCGACCGAGGAGAACGCGGGCGACAAGCCCAGCGCTTCCGCGAGCCCGTCCACCGGCGACAAGATCACGATTCCGGACGATCTCAAGGACCGGCTCAAGGAGCACGGGATCGATCTGGACAAGTGGAGGAACGGCGAGTGGAAGAACTGGGACCGCGACAAGTGGCTTCGTGAGGCGAAGGACTACGTCAACCCGATCATCGAGGACCTCTGGGACCCGGACCGGATGCGGGACGCCCAGCGGCCCGACAAGCCGGTCGAGGAGGAGGACATCTCGGGCGACGACGGTGTCACCGACCCGACCCCCGCGCCGGTCCGGGCGAAGGGCGTGCAGTCGCCGTACCACTCCAACGCCCCCGAGGCGGGCAAGGTGTTCTTCGACGGCCCCGAGGGTTCGATGGTCTGCTCGGCCACGGTCGTGACGGACCCGGCCAACCCCGGCAAGTCCAACATGGTCTGGACCGCGGGCCACTGTGTGCACGCGGGCAAGAAGGGCGGCTGGTACCGCAACATCGCCTTCGTCCCCTCGTACAACGACCGCGCCCTGCCGACCGCGAAGCTGGAGAACGCGACGCGTGAGCAGGTCGCTCCGTACGGCGTGTGGTGGGGCGACTGGGCGCAGACGTCCGAGCAGTGGATCTCCCAGGGTGCGGCGACGGGCGGTCAGGGTGCTCCGTACGACTTCGCGGTGATCCATGTGACGCCGGAGAAGGGCAGCACGGGCAAGTCGCTGGAGGAGACGGTCGGTTCGGCGCTTCCGGTGGAGTTCAACGCTCCCGCGGTGTCGAAGATCGCGAACATGACGGCGACCGGTTACCCGGCGGGCCCGCCGTTCGACGGTCAGAAGATGTTCCAGTGCCAGGACAAGCCGGGCCGCCTGTCGGTGAAGGCGGAGCAGCCGACGATGTACCGCATCGGTTGCACGATGACCGGCGGTTCGTCCGGCGGTGGCTGGGTCGCCGCGGGGCAGGACGGCAAGCCGGCGCTGGTGTCCAACACCTCGATCGGCCCGGTGACGGCCGGCTGGCTGGCCGGTCCGCGCCTGGGCACCGAGGCCAAGGGCGTCTACGACGAGGTCAGCAAGAAGTTCGCCGGCCGCTAGGCGGCGGCCGAGGGGCGGGGCCCTGCGGGGTCCCGCCCCTTTCCTACGGGCATACTGTGCACCGCAAGTGACGCGTCCATGGCAACGCGACCGTGGCATTCGGTCCGTGGCGTCGCCCGGACGCGGGAAACATCATCTGGGGGATCTCAACTCATGCGTTCCACACGACTCATACCCGCCTTCGCCGCGCTGGCATCGGCGCTCGCGCTGACCGCCACCGCCTGCGGCCCGACCGAGACACCGGCGGCCGACAAGCCCACGGCGGAGACGAGCGCGCCCGCCACCGGAGGCGGCGATGCCGCTCTTCCCAAGGATCTCGCCGACAAGCTGAAGAAGCACGGCGTCGACCCGGACAAGTGGAAGAACGGCGAGTGGAAGAACTGGAACACGGACACGTGGCTCCGTGAGGCCGAGGACTTCGTCAACCCGGTGATCGACGGGCTCTGGGACTCCCAGCGGATGCAGTCCGCGAAGAGCCCGGACCAGACGATGGCCACGACGGCGGGCTCCGGGGGCAGCGACCCCACGCCGCGCCCCGTCCAGGCCCAGCGGGAGAAGACGCCCTACCACCGCAACGCGGCACCGGTCGGCAAGATCTTCTTCGACTCGCCCCAGGGTCACATGGTCTGCTCCGGCACGATCGTGAAGGACCCGCGCCGGCCCGGGAAGTCCAACATGGTGTGGACCGCGGGTCACTGCGTCCACGCCGGCCAGCGTGGCGGCTGGTACCGCAACATCACCTTCGTCCCCGCCTACAACGACCTCGGCAAGTCGCCGGCCGCGCTGCGCAACGCCCAGCCGCACGAGGAGGCGCCGTACGGCCAGTACTGGGCCGACTGGGCCGTGACCTCGGGCGAGTGGATCCAGCGTGGCGGGTCGCAGGCCGCCTGGCCGTACGACTACGCCGTGCTGCACGTGCAGCCGGCCCGTGGGAAGAAGTCCCTGGAGGAGACCGTCGGCGCCGCGCTGCCGGTCGACTTCTCGGCGCCCGCGCCCGCGCAGGCCGGGACGGTGGGAGCCTGGGGTTACCCGGCGGCCCCGCCGTACAACGGTCTGATCATGCACAAGTGCCTGGACCGGGCCACCCGGCTCACCACGGCACCGGCGACGCCGACCATGTACCGCATCGGCTGCACGATGACCGGTGGCTCGTCCGGCGGCGGCTGGTTCCGTGCGCTGCCCAACGGGACGACCGCGCTGGTGTCGAACACCTCGATCGGCCCGGCCGGCGGCAACGGCTGGCTGGCTGGACCGCTGCTGGGACGCGGCGCGAAGGACGCGCACGAGATGGTGAGCAAGAAGTTCGCCCGCTGACCCGACGGCACTGATACCCACGCCGGCGGACACCGGCGTACGACATGCGGAAGGCCCCGTCCCCTGATGAGGGGGGCGGGGCCTTCCGCATGTGAGCGAACCGGTCAGTGAGCGGCCGGTACGTACGGCGTCAGGAACGCCGCCAGCTCCTCGTGCACACGCGCCTTGAGCAGCGTGCCCTCCGGGGTGTGCTCCTCGGAGAGCAGCTCACCCTCGGCGTGCACCCGGGACACCAGCCCGCCCTCGGTGTACGGCACGAGCGCCTCGATCTCGACCTGCGGCCGCGGCAGTTCGGCGTCGATGAGCGCGAGCAGCTCCTCGATGCCCTCGCCCGTACGGGCGGAGACCGCGATCGCGTGGCGCTCGGCCCGCATCAGCCTCTGCAGGACGAGCGGGTCGGCCGCGTCCGCCTTGTTGACGACCACGACCTCCGGCACGTTGACCGCGCCGACGTCGCGGAACACCTCGCGTACCGCCGCGAGCTGCTCCTCCGGAGCCGGGTGCGAACCGTCGACCACGTGCAGGATCAGATCGGATTCGCCGACCTCCTCCATCGTGGAGCGGAACGCCTCGACCAGGTGGTGCGGCAGGTGCCGTACGAACCCGACGGTGTCGGCCAGGGTGTACACCCGGCCGCTGGGCGTCTCGGCCCGGCGCACGGTCGGGTCGAGGGTGGCGAACAGTGCGTTCTCCACCAGCACACCCGCACCGGTCAGCCGGTTGAGCAGCGAGGACTTGCCGGCGTTGGTGTATCCGGCGATGGCGACAGAGGGAACCTTGTGACGGCGCCGCTCCTGCCGCTTGATGTCGCGGCCGGTCTTCATCTCCGCGATCTCCCGGCGCATCTTCGCCATCTTCTCGCGGATCCGACGCCGGTCGGTCTCGATCTTGGTCTCACCGGGACCACGGGTGGCCATGCCGCCACCGCCGCCGCCACCCATCTGACGGGAGAGCGACTGACCCCAGCCTCGCAGTCGCGGCAGCATGTACTGCATCTGCGCCAGCGCGACCTGCGCCTTGCCCTCTCGGGACTTGGCGTGCTGGGCGAAGATGTCGAGGATGAGCGCGGTCCGGTCGACCACCTTCACCTTGACGACGTCTTCGAGGGCGATGAGCTGGCCGGGGCTGAGCTCGCCGTCACAGACGACGGTGTCAGCGCCGGACTCGAGCACGATGTCCCGCAGCTCACGGGCCTTGCCGGAACCGATGAAGGTGGCCGGGTCCGGCTTGTCACGGCGCTGGATCACGCCGTCGAGTACCAGGGCGCCCGCCGTCTCGGCGAGGGCCGCGAGCTCCGCCAGGGAGTTCTCCGCGTCCTGGACGGTCCCCGAGGTCCATACGCCGACCAGCACGACGCGCTCAAGGCGCAGCTGCCGGTACTCGACCTCGGTGACGTCCTCGAGCTCGGTGGAGAGGCCCGCCACGCGCCGCAGGGCCGCGCGCTCGGAGCGGTCGAACTGATCGCCGTCCCGCTCTCCGTCGATCTCGTGGCTCCAGGCGACGTCCTCTTCCATCAGGGCATCGGCCCGAAGGCTCTCGGTGCGGTTCGTCTCCGCGAAGCTCTGCTCGTCCTGGGAAGGGGATGAAGAGGAGGTCATTTGATCCTTACGTCGATGGAAGTCGTTGCGTCGATCACAACGTGTGACGGCACGGAAAGATTCCCGGGCCGGCCGCGTCGTCGACCTGACGATGGTGACACGGTCGGGCGTCGCCCGTCACCCCGGTTTTACGGCGCCGCGGGCCCCGGCGGCCGGGCGGGAGCGCCAGTCCGGGTGCCCGGGCATCGGCGGGGTCTTCTCCGCGTACAGCCAGCCCGCGAAGAACGACGTGAGGTCACGCCCCGCGATCTCGGAGGCGAGCGCCGTGAAGTCGGCGGTGGTGGCGGTGGAGTCGGCGTGCTCGCTCACCCAGCGGCGTTCCAGGCTCTGGAAGGCCTCCTTGCCGATCTCCTGACGGAGGGCGTAGAGGACCAGAGCGCTGCCGTCGTAGACGACGGGCCGGAAGAGGCTGATCTTCTGGCCCGGCGTGGGCGGCTCGGGGGCGGCGGGCGGTCCGCCGTCGGCACGCCAGGCGTCGGAAGCCCCGTAGGCGGCCCTCATGCGCTGCTCGAGGGACTGCTTGGCCGTCTCCTCTGCGTACAGCGCCTCGTACCAGCTCGCGTGCCCCTCGTTGAGCCACAGGTCGGACCATGTGCGGGGCGAGACGCTGTTGCCGAACCATTGGTGGGCCAGCTCATGGACCATGATCGAGTCGACGTACCACTCCGGGTACGCGGGCTCGGTGAAGAGCCTTCTCTCGAAGAGAGAGAGGGTCTGGGTCTCCAGCTCGAATCCGGTGTCGGCGTCGGCCACCAGGAGTCCGTACGTCTCGAAGGGATAGGCGCCGACCTGGCGCTCCATCCACTCGATGTGGCCGGGGGTGCGCTTCAGCCAGGGCTCCATGAGCTCGCGGTCGGCGGTGCGCACCACGTCCCTCAGGGGGAGCCCGTGGGGGCCGGTCCGGTGGACGACGGTGGTGCGGCCGATGGAGACCTGGGCGAGCTCGGTGGCCATGGGGTGGGTCGTGCGGTACGTCCAGGTCGTGGTGGTCCCGTCGGCTTTCTGGTCGACCGGGAGGCCGTTGGCGACGGCCGTCAGCGCGCTGGGGGCGGTGATGCGGAAGGTGAAGTACGCCTTGTCGGCGGGGTGGTCGTTGGAGGGGAAGACCCGGTGGGCGGCGTCGGCCTGGTTGGCCATGGCGAGACCGTCGCCGGTGCGGACCCAGCCGCCGGTGTCGGCGGGGCCACTGGGATCGCTGGTGTGGGTGACGGCGATGGTCAGCGGGTCGCCGTCCTCGGCAGGCTGGGCGGGTGTGATCACCAGGTCCTCGCCGCTGGTCACGAAGTCGGCCGGTTCGCCATCGACGGTGACCGAGGCGACCTTGCCGTGCGTGAAGTCGAGGTTGATCCGCTCCAGGTCGGCGGTGGCGAGGGCGTCGATCCGGGTCACCGCAGCGAGCGGCTCGGTGTTCTTGCCCTGATAGGTGAGATCGATGTCGTACGAGAGGACGTCGTAGCCCGGGTTGCCGAGGTGAGGGAAGAGCGGGTCTCCGATCCCGAGCGGCGCGGGTGCGGGGAGGGAGGCGGCGACGAGCCCGGCCGAGGCGGCGACCAGGACGGCGGAACGCAGCCAACGCGCGCGTGGGGAGCGATTTCGGGGTGTGAGCGGCATGGGCTACGGCTACCAGTGCCCGCGCCGCTCCCCCGTGCGGCGCGCTCGCCCGCCACCCGAAGGGGTCACCGCTGTGCTGACGTCACCCCAGTGCTGCCCGTCACGCGCGCCGACGTCATTCCTCGTGCGAGGCGGGGTGCCGGGCGCGGCTCACGTCGTACACCCCGGGCACGTCCCGCATGGCTCGCATCAGGGCGGGCAGCCCCGCCGCGTCGGGGAGTTGCAGGGTGTACGTGTGCCGGACCCGCTGCTCGCT
This sequence comes from Streptomyces sp. NBC_01353, assembly GCF_036237275.1. Lineage (GTDB taxonomy): Bacteria > Actinomycetota > Actinomycetes > Streptomycetales > Streptomycetaceae > Streptomyces. The sequence continues at coordinate 2,392,857 of NZ_CP108352.1, forward strand.
GGGGGGCTCGACCGTCGCGGCGACGACAGCGACGCCCTCGGTGGCGATGGCTTCGGTGAGATCCGCGAGGAGGCGGGGGCGGCCGAAGGACTCGGCTACGAGCGTCACACGGCACTCGGCGGTGTCGCCCCAGTGGACGGTGACCGGGGTGCGCCCGAGCCGTCTCATCGTGTCGACGGCGGCGCAGCCGGCGCGGTGGACGGTGACGGATCCGCCGCGGACCTGGAAGCCGGTGATCTCGTCGGGCGGTACGGGGGTGCAGCAGCCGGCCGGCCGTACGACGGCGTCGGTGGCGGTTACCTCCGGCAGGTCGGCGTGGAGCTTGGCGCCCGAGCGCCGGTCGGCGGTGAAGGAGACCGATGGCCGGGGGTCGGCCTCGGGTGCTCTCACGGCCTCCGGGTGCGCCTGGAGCCAGGCGGTGATCGCGATGCGCGCGGCGGGGGTACGGGTGTGCTCCAGCCACTCGGGGGACGGCCCGGACGCCGTGTCCTGGGCGAGCAGCAGCTGCACGGTGTCGCCGTCGTTCAGCACCGTACTGAGCGTGGCCAGGCGCCCGTTGACGCGGGCGCCGAGGCAGCCGTGCGCGGCGTCGCCGTGCTGCGCGTAGGCGGCGTCGACGCAGCTCGCGCCGGCGGGCAGGCTGATCTTGCCGGGGGCGCTGCCGTCGGCGCGGAAGACGGTGATCTCCTGGTCCTCCGCGAGGTCCGCGCGCAACGAGGTCCAGAAGGTGTCGGGGTCGGGCGTGGCCTGCTGCCAGTCGAGGAGCCGGGAGAGCCAGCCGGGGCGGGTGGGGTCGACGCGCTCCCCGTCCTCGGCCGGTTCGGGGCCGTCACTGCCCGTCGGAGGGGTGTACGGGTTTCCGAGCGCGACCACGCCGGCCTCGGCGACCTGATGCATCTGGTGCGTACGGATGAGGACTTCGGCGACGGCACCGTCCGGGGCGGCGACGGCGGTGTGCAGCGACTGGTACAGGTTGAACTTGGGGGCGGCGATGAAGTCCTTGAACTCGGAGATCACCGGCGTGAAACACGTGTGGAGTTCGCCGAGGACGGCGTAACAGTCGGCGTCCTCGGCCACGAGGACGAGGAGCCGACCGAAGTCGCTGCCCCGCAGGTCGCCGCGCTTGAGGCGGACGCGGTGGACGGAGACGAAGTGCCGTGGCCGGACGAGGACTTCTGCGGCGATGTCCGCTTCCCTCAGGACGGCGGAGACGCTGTCGGCGATGGCGGCGAGCGCGTCGCCCGCACCGGTGTTCTCGGCGATGAGCGCCCGGGTCGCTTCGTACTCCTCGGGGTGGAGGATCGCGAAGACGAGGTCCTCCAGCTCGGTCTTGAGCGCCTGGACACCGAGCCGCTCGGCGAGCGGGATGAGGAAGTCGCGGGTGACCTTGGCGATCCGGACCTGTTTCTCGGGGCGCATCACGCCGAGGGTGCGCATGTTGTGGAGCCGGTCGGCGAGCTTGATCGACATGACCCGGACGTCGTTGCCGGTGGCGACGAGCATCTTGCGGAAGGTCTCGGGCTCGGCGGCCGCGCCGTAGTCGACCTTCTCCAACTTGGTGACGCCGTCGACGAGATAGGCGACCTCGTCGCCGAACTGCTCACGGACCTGATCGAGCGTCACCTCCGTGTCCTCGACGGTGTCGTGGAGCAGGGCGGCGGTCAAGGTCGTGGTCTCGGCTCCGAGTTCGGCGAGGATCAGGGTGACCGCGAGCGGGTGGGTGATGTACGGCTCGCCGCTCTTGCGGAACTGTCCGCGGTGCGAGTACTCCGCGAGGACGTACGCCCGGCGCAGCACGGCGAGGTCGGCGTCGGGGTGGTGGGCGCGGTGCGCCTCGGCGACATGTCCGATGGCGTCGAGCAGCCGGTCCCTGGTGGTGGGACCGAGGAGAGCGGCGCGGCCCAGCCGGCGGAGGTCGATCCTCGGACGGGCGCGCCTGCGGCTGGGAGCGTCGGGGCCGGTGGCCTCCGCTGCACTCACGGGATTGGTGGCCTCTGCGCTCATGGGGCACCTCCGGCGGCGTCGACCGGCGGTGGGCGGGCAAGGCGTGCCTGCCGGGCCGGTGCTTGATGCTACCGACCCCACCACGTGGCGCAGTCCCGCTCTCGCCCAGCGTGAAGCGGATCACCCATTCGAGCGACGGATCAGTCGTTGACTGTTTCGAATTCTCCGGCGCCGAGCCAGGACGGGTCGATCGTGCCCTCGGCGACGATGACGGCCGGGCCGGTCATCTCGATCTCGCCGTCGGGGTGCTCGGTGATGATCAGCGTGCCACCGAGGACGTCCACGGTGTACGTGACGGGCGTCCCGATCACGGCAGGGTCGGCGCCGTCCCGGCGGGCGGTGGCCACGGCGACGGCGCACGCGCCCGTGCCGCAGGAACGGGTCTCGGCGGCGCCGCGCTCGTGCACGCGCATCGCGACGTGGCGGGGGCCGCGGTCGGCGACGAACTCGATGTTCACGCCGTCCGGGTAGACCTCGGCGGGGGCGTACGGCGGCTCGGTGAACAGGTTGCCCGCGTGGTCGAGGCTGTCGACGAAGGCGACGGCGTGCGGGTTGCCCATGTTCACGTTGCGGGCGGGCCAGCTACGGCCGTCGACGGTGACGGTGACGCCGTCCTCGGGAAGGCGGGCGCGCCCCATGGAGACGGTGACGGAGCCGTCCTTGTCGAGGTGGACCCGCTTGATCCCGCCGCGGGTGGCGACGGCGACCTCGCCGGCCATGACGTGTCCGGCGTGCTGCAGGTAGCGGGCGAAGACGCGGACGCCGTTGCCACACATCTCGGCGACCGAACCGTCCGCGTTGCGGTAGTCCATGAACCACTCGGCCTCGTCGGCCATGGCCCTGGCCTCGGGATGGGCCGCGCTGCGGACCACGTGCAGCAGACCGTCGCCGCCGACACCGGCCCGTCGGTCGCACAGCCGCGCGACAGCCCCGGCGGGCAGCTCGACGGCGTTGTCGACGTCGGGGACGATCACGAAGTCGTTCTCGGTCCCGTGGCCCTTGAGGAATGCGAGCGGCGAGGTCTGCGTGGTGGTCACGGGATCAACTGTACGGGTCGGGGCGGACGAGGTCCTCGACGGTCCACGGAGCGAGCGACGGCGCGCCGGGCGGTCGGGTCGGCGGGGGCGTGCGGCGCCCGGGCGGCGAGGTCAGCGGAGGCGGGCCACGCGCCAGACGGCCAGGACGACGAGGAGCGCGCTGAAGAACACGTACAGGGCGATCACCCGCCAGTTCGGCCGCTCACCGGAGCCGCGGGCCGGAAGACCCGGCCAGGTGTGGCCCACCTTGCGGGCGGCCATCATGCCCCAGCCGGCCGCGCAGGAACTGATCAGCAGTCCGAGCATGGCGACGACGGCGCCGCCCTCGCCGGAACCGAAGGCGAGGGGGAAGGCGAACATCAGCGAGCCGAGGGCGGCGAGGCCCACGATGGGGGCGAGCTGCCAGATCCGCAGACGGGGCTGGGGCCGCAGTTCGACCTCGACCTCGTCGGCGTCGACCTCGACGGCAGTGCCTTCGGCGTCGTCCGGACCGTCCGGGCTCAAACCGGGCGCGTCACCCGGGGCTTCGCCCCGGATCGCGTCGTGCTGTTCTGTGTCGCGAGGGCCGGCCTCCATCGCCACGCGCCCTCCCACTCGGACTCCACTTGGTCGATCGATGCTCGATGATGGCACGCCGAAGACCGCTGGAATGACGGGCATGGCGTCCCGATGCCATCACGTGATCAGGCTGTAACCGCTCGTTCGACCAACGCCAGCGCCTCTCGCGGGAGTTCCCGCCGGTGTTCCGCCGCGCCGCTCAGCCAGTGAACCCGCGGGTCGCGCCGGAACCACGAATCCTGACGGCGCGCGAAGCGCTTGGTGGCGCGCACGGTCTCGGCGCGCGCCTCGTCCTCGGTGCACTCCCCCGCGAGCGCCGCGAGCACCTGCTGGTAGCCGAGCGCACGTGCGGCCGTGCGCCCCTCCCGCAACCCCTGCGCCTCCAAGGTGCGCACCTCCGCCACGAGCCCGGCCTCCCACATCCGGTCCACGCGCGTGGTGATCCGCTCGTCGAGCTCGGGGCGCTCCACGTCGACACCGATCTGCACGGTGTCGTAGACCGAGTCGGGCCCGGGCAGGTTGGCCGTGAAGGGCTTGCCTGTGATCTCGATGACCTCGAGCGCCCGGACGATGCGGCGGCCGTTGCTGGGCAGGATCGCCCGCCCGGCCTCGGGGTCGGCCGCGGCGAGGCGGAGATGCAGGGCACCCGAGCCCCGCTCCTCCAGCTCCGCCTCCAGGCGGGCCCGTACGGCCGGATCGGTGCCCGGAAACTCGAGGGCGTCGATGGCGCCGCGCACGTACAGGCCGGAGCCGCCGACCAGGACGGGCGTACGGCCTGCGGCGAGCAGCCGGTCGATCTCCGCGCGTGCGAGGCGCTGGTACTCGGCGACGCTGGCCGCCTCCGTCACGTCCCAGATGTCGAGGAGGTGATGCGGGATGCCACCACGCTCCTCGAGCGTCAGCTTGGCGGTACCGATGTCCATCCCTCGGTAGAGCTGCATCGAGTCGGCGTTGACGACCTCGCCACCCAGCTGCTGGGCCAGAAATACACCCAGATCGGACTTTCCGGCCGCTGTGGGACCGACGACGGCGATGACCCGCGGGGCGGGAGCTGCACTTCTCACCGCCCCAGTCTCGCAAACCTCCCGGCGGGTCCCCGAATGAGCGACGTGACGGCACGCATCCGGGTTCGTTGCCAGTTGCGAGGTTCCGACCGCCGGTTTCCGTACCGGCTGCGCCGGGTGGCGCATTGGGGCGCCCCAGGCGCCGCGGGGCTTTTCCCACACGAGTACGCTATGGAGTGGTAATGGGCGTTTTTGCAATGTTTCGCCGTAAGGGCAAGGAAGCTGCCGAGGCGTCAACGGAGGAGGTCCAGGCCGTCGCTCTGACGGAGACGCCGGAGGCGGCGGAGAAGGCCGAGGCGTCCGAGCTCGGCGCCGGGGACTCCGAGACCGAGGCGCCGGAAGGTGCCGGGGCCGGCGAGACCTCGGAGACGGCCGATGTCGTGGACGTGGTCGAGGCGGTGGAGATCCCGAAGCAGCAGTCGGCCGAGGTGGCCGCGGACAACGAGGCCGGCGAAGGCGCCCGGAAGTAGCTCCTGGATACAGGGCACGGCATACGGACTCACCGGAGGGAAGGTGACCCATGGGTCTCCTGGATTCACTGAAGGCCAAGCTCGCCCCGGCCAAGGACAAGGTCTCCGATCTCGCGCAGCAGCACGGGGAGAAGATCGAGCACGGCGTCGACAAGGCCGCGAAGCTGGTCGACGAGAAGACCAAGGGCAAGTACAGCGCCAAGATCGAATCGGGCACCGGCAAGGCCAAGGGCGCCCTTGACCGGATCGCCCACAAGGACGACGGCCCGAAGGGCGAAGGCCCGACCCCGCCGCCGGCCGCCTGACGCACTGCGTCACCTGACGGTCCCTCCGCACGGCGGACGGCCGCGGAGCACTCAGCTCCGCGGCCGTCCGCCGTTTCGTGTTCCGCGGAGCGGTCTACGACCAGGCGGCCACGAAGTAGCCGACGCCGTACGGCGCGTCCTGGTACAGCAGCCTGCCGTCGAGTTCCGCGCCTTCCGCGGCACCGGCGAGGACCTGCCAGGGGGCCCGGCCGGCCACCTTCAGCTCGTACGCGAGGTTCTCGTCCAGCGCGAGGAGTGCGTCCACGTCCGCGGCGCCCAGGGCCTGGGCGGCCTCCGCGTCGAACGCGGCGGCGCGCTCGTCCAGGTAGCCGGGGGCCTTGAGGGTCCGGCAGGCGCTGCCGTCGCCCATCACGAGCAGCGCGACGCGGTCGGCCGTGGCGGCCAGCTCCCGGCCGGTGGAGACGCACCTCGCCGGCTCCAGGGGCTCACCGACGCCGAGCCCCTCGACAGGGGCGTCGGCCCAGTCGGTGCGCTCCAGGAGCCAGGCGGCGACGGCGAGGGAGGCGGGCAGCGGCCGTTCTCCGGCCGGTCCGGCGCCGAGCGTCACGGAGAGGTCGACGCCGAAGCCGGCGAAGCTGCCGGCCGAACCGGCAGGGAACGGTCCACGCGCACCCTCGTCGGCGGGGCCGACGACATAGAGCCGATCGGGCCGAGAGGCGGCGAGCAGTCCGACGGCGTCGGAACAGGCCGTACGGGCTGCGTCGAGCTCACCGGCGGCTCCGGCCGCCACCTCGGGGACGAGCAGGGGAGGACAGGGGCACACAGCTGCGGCGACAAGCATGATCCGCAGCCTACTGCGACGTGCTCCGGTCCCCCGCCACCGTGCCGGAACGGGTTCGGTGCCTCACTCCGGTGTCAGTGGCTCCCGCAGGCCGGGGCGGAGGCCTCGGGCAGCGGCTCCGGCACGCCGATCTTCGGCAGGCCGAGCAGCACGCCCGCCGGCTTGGCGTCGGCCGCGGCGGTGCGCTTCTCCCAGGCGTCGCCGGCGCGGGTACGGCGTACGGACGTCGTCGGGCCCTCGGCGAGCAGGTGGTGCGGGGCGGCGTAGCTGATCTCGACGGTCACCACGTCGCCGGGGCGTACCTCCGCCTCCGGCTTGGTGAAGTGGACGAGCCGGTTGTCGGGGGCGCGGCCGGAGAGGCGGTGCGTGGAGCCGTCCTTGCGTCCCTCGCCCTCGGCGACCATGACCTCCAGGGTCCGGCCGACCTGCTTCTTGTTCTCCTCCCAGGAGATCTCCTCCTGGAGGGCGACGAGACGCTCGTAGCGCGCCTGCACGACCTCCTTGGGGATCTGCCCGTCCATCTCGGCTGCGGGGGTCCCGGGGCGCTTGGAGTACTGGAAGGTGAAGGCGTTGGCGAAGCGTGCCTCACGGACCGTGTGCATCGTCTGCTCGAAGTCCTCCTCGGTCTCGCCGGGGAAGCCCACGATGATGTCGGTGGAGATGGCGGCGTGCGGGATGGCCGCGCGCACCTTCTCGATGATGCCGAGGAAACGCTCCTGCCGGTACGAGCGGCGCATCGCCCTCAGGACGGTGTCCGAGCCGGACTGCAGCGGCATGTGGAGCTGCGGCATCACGTTCGGGGTCTCGGCCATCGCCGCGATGACGTCGTCGGTGAAGTCACGGGGGTGCGGCGAGGTGAAGCGGACCCGCTCCAGGCCCTCGATCTCGCCGCAGGCGCGGAGCAGCTTGGAGAAGGCCTCGCGGTCGCCCAGGTCGGAGCCGTACGCGTTGACGTTCTGGCCGAGCAGAGTGATCTCCGAGACGCCCTCGGCGACCAGGGCCTCGATCTCGGCGAGGATGTCGCCGGGGCGACGGTCCTCCTCCTTGCCGCGCAGCGCCGGGACGATGCAGAACGTACAGGTGTTGTTGCAGCCGACGGAGATCGAGACCCAGGCGGCGTACGCGGACTCGCGGCGGGTCGGCAGCGTGGAGGGGAAGGCCTCCAGCGACTCGGCGATCTCGATCTGGGCCTCCTCCTGGACGCGGGCGCGCTCCAGGAGGACCGGCAGCTTGCCGATGTTGTGCGTGCCGAAGACAACGTCGACCCAGGGGGCCTTCTTGACGATGGTGTCGCGGTCCTTCTGGGCAAGACAGCCGCCCACGGCGATCTGCATGCCCGGGCGCGTGGTCTTCCTGGGGGCGAGCCGGCCCAGGTTGCCGTACAGCTTGTTGTCGGCGTTCTCACGGACGGCGCAGGTGTTGAAGACGACGACGTCGGCGTCACCGTCGGAGCCCTCGGGGGCGCGGACGTAGCCGGCGTCTTCCAGCAGACCGGAGAGCCGCTCGGAGTCGTGGACGTTCATCTGGCACCCGTAGGTGCGCACTTCGTAGGTTCGCTGGACGTCCACTGCCTGGCTCCGGTCGCTGCTGGTCATGGAACAAGGGTATGCGGTGCCGGGCCTTGCCCCGCCCCGAGCCGCCGCCGGGCGGTCCGGAGGCCGCCGGAAGGCCCCCGGGAAGTCTGCGGAGCCCCGCCGCGTACCTTCAGTGAACCGCCGTGGCCGTGGCCTCGACGGCGGCCGCCAGCTGGGACCGGAGCATTCCCGCGTCGGGCCTGAGGGAGCCGCTGAAGGCGGCGGAGCCGATCGTGAAGGCGTCGGCCCCGGCGTCCGCAAGTGCCTGTATCTGGTCGGCGGTGGTGATGCTTCCGGCCACCACGAGCCGGCCGGCGGTCGCGGCCCGGGCGGCACGGACCAGGGCGAGCGGGTCGGCGTCCGTGGCCCGGTAGGCAAGGAGGTCCACGCCCGCGCAGCCCGCCGCCTCGGCTCGGCGGCAGTCGTCGGCGATGCGGGCCGCATCTCCGGCCAGGCTCGTGGGGTGACCGAGCGGTTCGCCGGCGAAGGGGAGGTACTCGATGCCGGTGCCAACGAGCAGGGCCAGTGTCTCGTCGATCCAGGTGCCGCCCATGAGCCGGTCCACACCCAGGTCGATCGCGGACTTCACCGAGGCGAGGGCCTGCTCGCGCGTGGTGCTGACCACCTCCAGGTAGCTGGTGGCACCCATGTCCTTGATCTGCCGGTGGAGGCGGGCCAGTGTGCCGGGCTCGACGCCGATGTCCTTGAAGCCGATGTGGGCGATGTCGAGGTCGCGGACGGCGTCGAGGACGTCGAGGCAGTCGGTGACGGTCCGGTCGTCACGGGTGAGCATGAAGATGAAGTCCACGGCGAGGGTCCTCCAGGTCGGGGGGGGCCGGGGCGGGCGGGGGCCTGTGCGTGCAGGCGCGGGTGTGGTGCAGGGCCGGTGCGGGCGCGGGGCGATGGCAGTGCGGGCGCGGGGCCGGTGCGGGCGCGGGGCCGGTGGCGGCACGGCGCACCCATGCGGGCGCGATCGGGTCAGGTGTCGGTCGGCACGACGATCGGCAGCCCCGTACCGGCAGCAGCGGCGGTGCTGGTTTCCGTACCGGCGAGGTCGTCGGCCTGATGGAGGGCGGTGAGCAGGCTGGTGTGGTCGGCGGTGCCCTGGCCGGCGAGGTCGAAGGCCGTGCCGTGGTCGACGCTGGTCCGTACGAACGGCAGGCCGATGGTGATGTTGACGCCGTGCTCCAGGCCCAGGTACTTGACGGGTATGAGCCCCTGGTCGTGGTACTGCGCGACGACCGCGTCGAACTCTCCGGCACGGGCACGCATGAAGACCGTGTCGGCGGGCCAGGGGCCGCTGGCGTCGATGCCTTCGCCCCGGGCGGCCCGGACGGCCGGTTCGATGATGTCGAGATCCTCGCGCCCGAAGAGCCCGTTCTCCCCCGCGTGCGGGTTGAGTGCGGCGACGGCGATACGGGGGCTGGTGCCCGTGCGACCGCCGGCCCGGAGCGTACGGTGCGTCAGCCGGATGATGTCCAGCTCGCGGGCGGTGGTGAGCGCGTCGAGCGCCGTGCGCAGTGACTGGTGGACGGTCACCAGGACGACCCGTAGCTCATCGTTGGCCATCATCATCGCGTAGTCGCTCGTGCCGGAGAGCTCGGCGAGGATCTCGGTGTGCCCCGGGTAGGGCAGCCCGGCAAGCCGAAGTGCCTCCTTGTTGATGGGAGCGGTGGTGAGGGCCCGGATCTCGCCGCGGAGGGCGAGTTCGATGCCCCGGCGTACGTACTGGAAGGAAGCGGCTCCGGCGCGGGCGTCCACCGTGCCCGGCGTCAGGTCCTCCGGCAGCGTGCCCTCGGCCAGGACGTTCATGACTCCGGGGCTGTGGATCGCCTCCGCCACGGAGTCGACCGGGCGCACGGTCACCTCGGTGCCCGTGATGCGGCAGGCCCGGGCGAGCGTGTCCGGGTCGCCGATGACGATGGCGGTGGGGCGGCGGCGTGGGTCGGCGTACGCCTTGACGGTGATTTCAGGCCCGATGCCGTTCGGGTCGCCCATGGTGATGGCGATGGGCGGCGTGGCGAGAGGTGTCGGCCCCAGGGGTGTCGTCATGAGACCGGCCCGCCCTCCATGAGGAGGCGGCACAGGCGGTCGAGGGTTCCTTCGTCGCCGAAGCCACCGGCCTTGATCAGGACGGGGATCCGGGGCGGGCTGAGCAGTACCCCGCGCGCGACCCCGGGTTCGGGCTCGTCGATCAGGTCGATGCCCTCGGACCGGAGCGCTTCGAGAACGGCCACGGCGGTCTGTCCGCCGGTGAGTACGAGTCCGTCAACCGTCCCGACTGTCGTCAACTCCCGTACCACGTGGGCCAGATCGTCCGTGAGGGAGGTGGAGGCGGTGCGGCGCTCGTCGGGGGTGTGGACCACGAGGGCGGGCGCGGAGGCTCCCTGCAAGGCGTGGACGGCCGCCATGGGGTCGTCGTCGGCAGCGGCGGTGGCCACGTCCACTCTCGTACGCAACCGGTCCAACTGACGCCGTGTGGCCGGGTTCGCGCTGCCGACGACCACCAGCGGGCGTCGGGCGCGGGGAAGCTCCGGGCGAGCGGCCTCCGGCGTGCGGGGGTGGTGTCGGGCCAGCGCCGCGGCGAGTCCCGGGGAACCGACCCAGAGCACGTCGCGCGCCCAGGGCGCCGAGGAGACGAGGCGGTCGAGGTCGACGTCCGTGACCGCCGAGCAGACGAACACGCCTCCCTGTCCGATCAGTTCGGGCAACTTATCGAACTGATCCGGTTCCAGATGCTCGGCCTCCGGCAGCAGCCGCGTGAGGTCCGAGCAGCGCACCGGGTGGGCCGGGTCTCGGGCGAACTCCGTGTCGTGCACCGGCACGCCCTGTACGTGCTGGATCCCGCGGAGCGTGGTCCTGCCCTCGGCAGGGAACGCGGGCGCGACGACGACCGCCCGCCGGCCCGAACCGGTGTGAGCGGCGTGGATCTCGGCCGCCACGTGCCCCCGCAGTGTCGAGTCGACCGTCTTGACCAACAGGTCTGCCGTCGCGAACGCGCGGGCGGCCCGCGCGGTCCGGGTCCCGGCGGCCGGCTCGTCCAGCAACCTGCTGCCGAGATCGAGGGCGACGACACCGTCGGGGGCCGACGCGGCCGCTTCGTACACGTCCCCCCAGCCGGAATCGGCGTCACCCTCGGCTGGGGACAGCAGGACCTTCGCCTGGTGTCCGGCCCTACGGAACGGCGCCGCGCCGTCGCCGGCGCTGGTGAGATCGTCCGCGAGCACCGCGATGCTCGACACGGGATCGTCCTGGGGTCCCACCCACATGCGTCGTCCTCCTCGGATCGCCGACCGGTGACGACATCAACACTGACGCCCGGAAAGCCACTGGACAAGCGATTCCTTCTCACCCCACCTGTGAGTAGATTTCACACATGCGCTGGCCCGACCTTCCTCCGCTGAATTCGCTGCTGCCCTTCGAGGCGACCGTGCGGCACGCGAGCATGACGCGAGCCGCCCAGGAACTCCATGTCACCCACGGCGCGGTCAGCCGC